>NZ_QKYZ01000004.1:130412-470784 GCF_003253625.1 Pseudomonas sp. URMO17WK12:I6 | reverse complement strand
CACCAGTTCATTTTTGGCGACATCCACGCCCACGATTGGCTTGGAAACAGAAACCGACATTGCCATTGAACACCCCCCGAGATATGGTTTTGAGCACTTGAAGGGCTCACCCAGAGGCGCAGGCTTGTTCCTATCGTCGGTCTAGCCAGATGCATTCTTTATCGGCGCTTGGGTGAAAGGAGGAGGGGCGAAATCTCCCACGGATCTGTACTGCGCCAACAGTCAGAATCGAGCCTTGTCCCTCCTCCTCCCTTCAAGTACCAGCATACAAGCGAGCCTTTGTGGCGAGGGAGCTTGCTCCCGTTGGACTGCGTAGCAGTCCCATTTTTTGGGGCCGCTTCGCGACCCAACGGGAGCAAGCTCCCTCGCCACAACGGCTCCCACAGAGTTCGAGTCTGTTGTCTATGCTTGCCTCATACACATTCGTGACGGGGGATTTATGGACGATCCAGTCGACAACAATAATCACAACAAGCCGCCGACCTTCTGGCAGATGCTGCACAGCGTCATGGCGGCGGCGTTCGGGGTGCAGAGCGGGAAAAACCGGGCCCGGGACTTCACCCATGGCAAGCCCAGTCATTTTGTGATTCTGGGGATTCTGTTCACGGTGGTGTTCGCCCTGACGCTGTTCGGCATCGTCAAACTGGTGTTGCACCTGGCCGGAATCTGAGCCGGCTCAATGCATCAGGGTTTGCAGGCTGAACGGGTAGCGGTACGACGTCGGCCGCCCCTTGGCCGAGAGCTTTTGAAAATCCACGTCGTAATCCTGAGTGGCGCTCAAGCCCAGCAGTCGCCGGGCTTGCGCGTGGTCGATCAACTGCAATAAGGGGATCTGTCGGTCGCGCCCGCCGTACTGGCTGACATCCACCCCCTGATCGTAGTCATGCAACTGCACAAGAGCCCAGCCGCCCAGAGTGAAGTGCCCGCCCAACAACACGCTTAGCCGCCCTTCCAACAGCGCCTGCAACGCGGCCGGTGAATTGTTGATGGCACTGAACAGCACACCCTTGCCCGGCTGGCCTCCCGTTTCGGCGTATGCCTGCATGGCACCGAACGCCATTTCATCGTTGGCCGACCAGACCAGCGATGTTTGCGGGTAACGCTTGAACAATAACCTGGCCTGTTCATAGGCGCGCTCGCGGGTCCAGCCGCCGTACACCAACTGGCGCAACCGCACTTCGGGGTGTTCGGCCAATGCCCGCATCATGCCCTGCTCACGCTCTTGCGCGGCCGGCGTGATTTTCAGGCCGGAAAAGGCCACCAGTTCAATGACCTCACCGGGTGCTACCGGGCCATGCAGGCGAATCAGTTCCTTGAGCATCAGGTAGCCGCCCTCCTCATTGTTGGGCACCAGGCTACCCAACCAGTCGGGATACTTGTCCGGCTGGGCGCCGAGCAGACGCATCTGGTCGGCGGTCAGGCCGTTGTTGACCAAAAACAGCTTCACACCGCTGCCTTGAGCCAGGCGCAGGATTTCGGGGGCGACATACAGTTCGTTGGAGAACACCAGATAGTCCGGCCGACTCGGCCCTTGCAGCGCTTCGCGGGCCTGTTTGAGTGTGGTCTCGGCGTTTCGCTCGGCATACTGGATTTGCAAATCCATGCCCAGGTTCTTGGCCGCGGTCTGCATGAACTGCGAGTAACTGACCCAGAACGTCTCTTGGCTGGTCCCGGGATTGAGAAACAATACGGACGCCGCCTGGGCACACGGCCCCAGGACCGCGCCAAGCGCCAGCACTACACCATAGAAGAACTTCAACATTGATCGTCCGAGCCCCCGAAAATCCGCCGCGCATTATAGCCAGCGAAGTCCCTGGAAACGGCGCATATTCCGGCTTTTTGTCCGACAATCGTCGGCGCCGGGCCCGGACGGGGTTGTTTATTGATGGCTGACCCAGAATACCGCCGTACCCACGACCAGGATGATCAGGAACAGAATCGCCCAAGCATCGACCGTGCTATCGCTTTTCCTTGCTTTGGTTGGGTTGCTCATTGCATCGCCTCTTGTCGGTTTTATCGGTGATTGCATAAAGACTCGAGCACAGTTAAGACGATGATTGCCCGCACGACAAATGAGGGTTTTATCACAACGACTTTCATTAGTCGTTTTGGTTCTTTGCATATACTCAAACATCACTTTTGCGCATAACTGCAAACTGGTATCTTGCGTCGGCTCCGTTGGGAGTGCGCGGCCGTGCGCGCAGAATTGCCGAGGCAGAATCGGATGAAAGCTTGCGAAAACGCAGCTGTATCCGACCGGCCCAAGCCTGAGAACAGGACTTATATGTACGTATACGACGAGTACGATCAGCGGATCATCGAGGACCGCGTCAAGCAGTTCCGTGATCAGACCCGACGCTATCTGGCAGGCGAGCTGAGCGAAGAAGAATTCCGCCCCCTGCGCCTGCAAAATGGCCTTTATATCCAGCGCTTTGCCCCGATGCTGCGGGTGGCGGTGCCTTACGGCCAACTCACTTCGCGCCAGACGCGAATGATGGCCAAGATTGCCCGCGACTATGACAAGGGCTACGCCCACATCAGTACCCGGCAGAACGTGCAGTTCAACTGGCCGGCCGTGGAAGACATCCCGGACATCCTGGCTGAGCTGGCGACCGTGCAGATGCACGCGATCCAGACCAGCGGCAACTGCCTGCGCAACGTCACCACCGACCAGTTCGCCGGTGTCGCCGCCGACGAGTTGATCGACCCGCGGCCATGGTGCGAAATCGTCCGTCAGTGGACCACGTTCCACCCGGAATTCGCTTACCTGCCGCGTAAATTCAAAATTGCCATCAACGGTTCGACGTCCGACCGTGCGGCCATCGAAGTCCATGACATCGGCCTCGAGCCGGTGCACAACGCCGCGGGCGAACTGGGCTTCCGTGTGCTGGTCGGTGGCGGCCTGGGCCGTACTCCGGTGGTGGGCGCGTTCATCAACGAATTCCTGCCGTGGCAGGACCTGTTGAGCTACCTCGACGCCATTCTGCGGGTCTACAACCGCTACGGCCGTCGCGACAACAAGTACAAGGCGCGGATCAAGATTCTGGTCAAGGCCCTGACGCCTGAAGTGTTCGCGCAGAAAGTCGATGCGGAAATGGAACACCTTCGCGGTGGCCAGACCACGCTGACCGAGGCCGAAGTGCATCGCGTGGCCAAGCACTTTGTCGATCCGGACTACAAGGCTCTGGAAAACCAGACGGCCGAACTGGCCGACCTCGACAAGCAACACCCGGGTTTCGCCCGCTGGCGTGCCCGCAACACCCTGGCCCACAAAAAGCCGGGTTACGTCGCCGTGACGCTGTCCCTGAAACCGACCGGCGTTGCACCGGGCGACATCACCGACAAGCAGCTCGATGCCGTTGCCGACCTCGCCGACCGTTACAGCTTCGGTCAGCTGCGCACCTCCCACGAGCAGAACATCATTCTGGCCGATGTCGAGCAGAGCCAGTTGTTCGCCATGTGGGGCGAGTTGCGCGAGCAAGGTTTCGCCACGCCGAACATCGGCTTGCTGACCGACATCATCTGCTGCCCTGGCGGCGACTTCTGTTCCCTGGCCAACGCCAAGTCGATCCCGATCGCCGAATCGATCCAGCGCCGTTTCGACGACCTGGACTACCTGTTCGACATTGGCGAGCTGGACCTGAACATCTCCGGCTGCATGAACGCCTGTGGTCACCACCACGTCGGCCACATCGGTATTCTCGGAGTGGACAAGAAAGGCGAAGAGTTCTATCAGGTGTCCCTGGGTGGCAGCGCCAGCCGCGATGCGAGCCTGGGCAAGATCCTCGGCCCTTCCTTCGCCCAGGAAGCCATGCCTGATGTGATCGAGAAGCTGATCGACGTGTACATCGAACAACGTACCGAAGACGAGCGCTTCATCGACACTTATCAGCGTATCGGCATCGACCTCTTCAAGGAGCGCGTCTATGCAGCGAATAATTAAGAACAACGAAGTCGTCGACGAAACCTGGCACTTGCTGCCGAAAGATTTCAACATCGACGAGATCAGCAACTGCGACGACCTGATCGTCCCGTTGCACATGTGGCGCGAACACAGCCGCATGCTCATGGCCCGCGATGGCGGCCTGGGTGTATGGCTGGATGCCGATGAAGAAGCTGAAGAAATCGGTGATGACGTGGCGAACTTCCAGGTCATCGCCCTGAACTTCCCGGCCTTCACCGATGGTCGCAACTACTCCAACGCCCGTCTGCTGCGTGACCGCTATGGTTTCAAAGGCGAACTGCGGGCAATTGGCGATGTGTTGCGCGACCAGCTGTTCTACATGCACCGCTGCGGTTTCGATGCGTTTGCCATTCGCGCCGATAAAGACCCCTACGAGGCCCTTGAAGGCCTCAAGGACTTCTCGGTGACCTATCAGGCCGCCACCGACGAACCGCTGCCGCTGTTCCGTCGCCGTTGATCGTCACACCTTGAACCCCTTGCGGGGTTCAAGGTTTTTCCCTTATTGCGTGCCTATCGGAAACGGTCGTCCCATGGCCTCCCAGTTCCGATAAAACCGGGCACGGTCCTCAAGTGCCGTGAACAGCGCAAACGGGTTTTCAGGATCGACCTCGGCCGATTCAATATCCTGGACCAGTCTTTCCCAAAGCGCTTGCGAAGCATCGGCTTCACCGAGCAGTCGCCACACCCTCGCCTGAAGCGGCAGATAATCGACCCGGAAGTCCGCCGTCAGGCTCAGTCCATCCATTACCCTCAAGAACCGGGCGCCAAGGGGCCTGGCTGCCAGCCTCTGCCAGATCAATCGTCGCGTCGCTTGCAACTCCCCATCGCCCTCGCGCAACCACTCGATGACATTCCCGTAATTAACCCCGGGATCACTTAACCACAGGTTGATACCCGTTCGCCGCCGATGATCGACAATGCGCAACAAGGTGTCCTCATCCGTCAATGGATTGCCCTGCAGCAGCACACGGTCCCTCGAGATAGCCTGGTTCAGCACTGCTGGCGGCACTCGGGTTATCTGGTTATTACGCAGGTCCAATGACGTCAGATAGGGCTGCTCCATGATTCCGACTGGGCAACCAGTGATCCCGGTGTTGCTCAGGTTCAGACAGCGCAAGTCGTTCATTCCGAGCACCAAAGGCGGGACGCCCAGCGGGTTGTTGCTCAGGTCCAGTGTCTGCAAGTGTGTCAACCCGGTCAATTGAGAGGCGGCGCGCTCATTGAACGTCAGATTCGTCGACCTTAGATTCAGCGAAGAGAGACGCGTCATCTGGTTGATCGAAGGAGGCAATGCACACTCCGCAAGGCCGCCATGGTTGAAGTGACTCAGGTCGACATTTTCCAGGTTCAGCGCTTCAAGATTTGGAAAACACTCGAGAAATCCGTTCAGACTTTCTTCTTCAGTCAGGTGAAAGCCGCGCATCGATAACTCGAGAATATTATTGAACCGGACATTCAACGTGGGTAACCGGTGATAATTCTCGAAGTCGAGATCCAGCCTGACGCCGCGTATCTGATCAGCAGGCAGTAACGGATCCTGCGGCGCCCTGCGTCGTTGCCAGATGGAGACCAGCTCCTCGGCCAACTCATTTCGAATCGCTCGCTCCTGTTGCATTTCGGTCTGCACCAACTGAATGTTATAGGCCTCGATTTGTGCAGCGCTCAATCCCGCTGCTTCGGGATCATTCGGGGCCAGGAAATCGATAGCCATGTCATGAATGTCATCCGCCACCTGATCTACCCAGGCGGTCAGGTCGATGTCGAGTTGCTGCAGCTGTTGCTTCAACCACTCAATGTGCGCCTGCGCGTTTACACCTTCGCGTTGAAGAACCGCATCTGCCTGGGCATCGGTGAAGTCTGGATAGACCTCTTTGAGTTGCAGCCTCATCATCTGGTGCGTCAGCGCCTCGGCCTGGGGCGTTCCCGGAAAACCGCCGCCGCTGAGCCCGTGGGCATCGAACGGCAACCCACCGTCCATTCTTCGCAGCCCGAGTATCACCTGTGATCGGGGCAACGCCTGGTCGCTGATGGCGAGTCGTAGTTCGTCGACTGAACCAGGCGACGTCAGGAGCAGCGCTGAACGGTCGTCGTCCGTCAACACACCGAGAAGCGCCGTATAAAAGTCTGTTGGCGAGGCCTGATGCAGATAGTGCTGTCCGACTCTGACCAAGCGCCGGACCTCCGTGGCATCCTGCGCGCCGATGCGGTCCAGCACTCGCCCCGCGACGGATTGATCAAGGACATCGATCCGCAGGTTCCGCGGCCAGCCCGGCAGGTTTTGCAGCGAGTGCAAGGCCAGGATGTCCGAGTCCGGGCTCGCCACCGAACGCAGATAAAGACCTTCATAAGCGCGATTGAGCCGCACATGCTGCTGGTACTGCCGCGCCTTGCTGTCCAGACGCGTGAACACTTGCCTGACCTCGGTCACATCGGGGGCTTGCTGGATATCCACGCCATAGCGGTCGAGCATTTGTTCGATGGCACCTTTGGGCAGCGCCGGGTATTGCTGCTGAAACAGCCGCACCCATTCATGTTCCGACTGTTGAAGTGCGGCGTAACGCCTGTTGAATTGCTCAGGCGTGCCGGCCGCCCCCAGATCCTGATCGATCTTGAAGCGACTGATCGTATCCGTCAGTAAAGGCGTTGGTGGACGCCCCGTTTGCATCAGTCGCAGCATGTCATCGTCAATCACACTGACCTTGCCGATCTGTGCCAGGACTTCATCGCTGAAAGACGCCACAGTCGGGCCGATTCCGCGGATCAGCTCCACGCGGGAGGACAGTACGGAAACCGGTGGCTCGGGCGTCGGGGCAACGGCGATTTGCGAAGACGGACGTACTGACTCGACAGCCGCTTCATCCTTCAGCGCCGCTTGTGCGCCGATCGGCAGCGCATTAAGCAAACCGAACACGGTGCGCGACACGCCCTCCGACCGTTCACGTGGTGTCTCACCGTTTACTGCCTGATCAAGACCGTAACCGGCGTCAATAAGCCCGGCCAGCGCCAATATGCCTTCGCCTCCCGGGACGAACAACGCCAATGGCCCGAACCGGTTGATCCATTGCACCACCGGTTCGACCACCGCACTTAAATTGTCACGATTGACCTGTGCATCGGTACGAATGCTTTCGATGCTGGCGTGGGCGGCCTGCTTCATCGTCAGCACCAGTTGCGCAAACGGATCGGTCGCCGATGGCGGATTGTCGTAGCCAATATAATCGGCGGGGTCCCAGTAGCCGTCGTTATTGAAAAAACCGGCGTTGTTGGTCAGCCGATGCATCGCGGGGTACTGCGCCATGCCGTCCAATGCCGTCAGCACCCCCGCATGAAACGTACCGTCCTCGCGATCATCTTCGGCAAAATGGGCGGCCAATGCCTGTTTTGTCTCGCTGAGTTTGCCCTGCGCGACGCCCCATTGGTGCAGTTGAGTGGCATCGGTGAATTCGTGCAGCGGGGAAGAGTTGCCTGGGATGTACAGCAGCACTCGGGTACTGGCAGTGTCACGGAACGCCCAGATATCTGTTGCGGTGTAACGGTATAGCTTCAAACGGCCGGCCCTGATGGACAAAGGGGTGCGCGTCGCCGCTTGCAGTTGTTCGATGGTCAGCGTTTCCCATGCCTGACCGGGCGGCAAGCCAGCCGCCTCCATCGCGAGCTCAAGTCCTTTTTTCGACAGGCAGCGCTCCTTGAACTGCAACCAGGCCGTCATCACAAACGCTGCCTTGACCGATGTCCTCAAGGCGTACGGGCCGGACGCAGTGAGCACCTCGTCAGAGGGCCAGACCTTTTCAAGATAGGTCTCGTACACGTGCTTGAAGTCCAGCTCCCAGACCCATTTCTTGAAATCGGCCGGCCTCAGCTTCAGTTGTGAGGCGGGACCGTAAGTCTGCGGCGTCGTTTGCCGATAGATGCCTTCATAGGTGTCGTGATTGCCGCTGCCGTAATCAGCGAACTCATCGACATGCTCGACAATCCGCACCGTCGGGCCGACGTCCGGCGGTGTGTACAGACCAAAGGCGGTTTCAGCAAAACGGCCGTCCCCAACCGTCTGGTAATTTGAAAGCAGCGCTTGCAGCAGCGACCGCGAGTTCGCCACCTGGCCCTGCTGGAAACCGTTCTCTTCAGGGTGGCCCTTGTAGTGGTAATCGAGGGTGACCATCAAGGTCGTCTGCGGGTCGATGTCCTGCCCCCATTTTTCCTTGATCAGGTGTGCGCCCAACTGGCCGGGGGTTTGGGGGAGAGCGATGTCCAGTGCAGCTTTCAGTTCGTCGCGCATTCGCAACGATGGGGCTGGATGAGGTGCGGCAACGTGGTGAAGGAGCTCATTCATGGTGCAATCCATTGCAGTCAATTCAGGCCAGTCACCCTACCCCACCTGACTCCACACGAAAGCGCGACCGATCGACAAAGGCATTAGGAAAATTCGTTATTTCTTGAGGGTGAGTGGACACTTTCTGAAGGTCAAAAAAAAACCGTGGGCAATCCACGGTTTTTTTACTGACGGTGATGCCTGGTACGGTTACCAGAAGCGTTGCTGGGTCAACCGGCTCCACCAGCTCAGCAATACGCGATCGATCGAACCGCTGGCCGCCATGCCGATGCGCTCCTGCAGGGTTTTACGTTCGGCGTAATGCAAATGATAGAGCTCGGACTGTTTAGCGCGCTCAGCGAGGTATTCGTCGCTGGTCTTGAGCTCGTCCACCAGTTGCTTGTCGAGTGCCGAAACACCGAGCCAGATTTCACCGGTGGCCACTTCGTCGATAGCCAGTTGCGGGCGATAGCGGGAAACGAAGTTCTTGAACAGCTGATGGGTGATGTCCAGCTCTTCCTGGAATTTCTCCCGGCCCTTCTCGGTGTTTTCGCCAAACACTGTCAGGGTGCGCTTGTACTCACCAGCCGTGAGCACTTCGAAGTCGATGTCATGCTTTTTCAGCAGGCGATTGACGTTGGGCAACTGCGCCACCACGCCGATCGAGCCGAGAATCGCGAACGGTGCGCTGATAATTTTCTCGCCGATGCACGCCATCATGTAGCCGCCGCTGGCCGCGACCTTGTCGATGCACACGGTCAACGGCACGCCGGCCTCGCGAATGCGCGCCAGTTGCGAAGATGCCAGGCCATAGCTGTGAACCATGCCGCCGCCGCTTTCCAGGCGCAGCACCACTTCATCCTTTGGCGTGGCGAGGGTCAGCAGCGCGGTGATTTCGTGGCGCAGGCTTTCAGTGGCCGACGCCTTGATGTCACCGTCGAAATCCAGCACGAACACCCGCGGCTTGGCCTCGGGCTTCTTCTTTTGCTTTTTCTCGGTTTTAGCCTGGGATTTGCGCAAAGCCTTGAGCTGGTCCTTGTCGAGCAAGGTCTGCTCCAGGCGTTCGCGCAGCCCTTTGTAGAAATCATTGAGTTTGCTGACTTGCAGTTGGCCGGTCGACTTGCGCCGACCTTTGCTGCGCAACGCCGCAAAACTGGCCAGGACCACCAGAATGGCGATCACCAGTGTCACGGTTTTAGCCAGGAAACTGGCGTACTCGGACAAAAACTCCACAGAGACTCCTTCAACACGATGCGCGGCATGAACACGCGCGGGATACCTTCAGCATACCCATGAGCCGGCCCGGCGACCAGTCGTGAAACCTCGAGTGTCCTGTCTCACAAATACTGTTCCCTTTTTACGGCGTCCGTTGTCGTCATGCTGCATTGCCGCTCCTCGCCTGACGACAACACTCGTCAAAAGAGAAACGTATTTGTGAGACAGGACACTACCAACAGGCCTGTAACGGGCATTTCAAACAAGCGTATGTTTTTTCATTGACAGCTCACCGTCATCCTCATAACCTCGCCAAACCTTCAACGTACCGGGATGACGCGGACGTGGGCAGCATCTATTTGATTCGACATGGCCAGGCCTCCTTTGGTGCAGACGACTATGACGTTCTGTCGCCGACCGGTATTCGCCAGGCAGAAGTCCTTGGCCGGCACCTGGCCGAGCTTGGTGTGAGCTTCGATCGCTGCCTGTCGGGCGACCTGCGCCGTCAGCAACACACGGCCACCAGCGCGCTGGAACAGTACGCCACCGTCGGTTTGCCGGTGCCGCCCCTGGAAATCGATTCGGCCTTCAACGAGTTCGACGCCGACGCGGTGATCCGCGCCCTGCTGCCCGCCATGCTGGAAGACGAACCCGAGGCGCTGGAGATCCTGCGCAACGCCGCGCAAAACCGTGCCGAGTTCCAGCGTATCTTCGCCCTGATCATCGAGCGCTGGCTCGCCGGTACCTATGACACACCGGGCCTGGAAAGCTGGCTGGGCTTCGTCGATCGTGTGCAGGCTGGCCTGCAGCGGCTGCTCGAACATGCCGACAACACCCAGAAAATCGCCGTGTTCACCTCCGGCGGCACCATCACTGCCCTGCTCCACCTTATTACGCAAATGCCTGCCCGGCAGGCCTTTGAGCTGAACTGGCAAATCGTCAACACCTCGCTCAACCTGCTCAAGTTTCGTGGTCGCGAGGTGGCCCTGGCTTCCTTCAACAGTCATACACACCTGCAACTGCTGAAGGCCCCGGAACTCATCACGTTTCGTTGATTCCGGACTATTGTGACCCTGGCTGTATTCACCCAGCTCTTATTACCCAAGAAAGGATCGAACCATGACCTCCGTAGCTGATGCCGTACAAGCAATGAAAGCCAAGTTCAACCCAGCCGCTGCTGCCGGTCTGGACCTGGTATTCGGTTTCCGCATCGACGACACCAAGAACTTCTCGTTGATCGTCAAAGACGGCACCTGCGAGCTGCAAGAAGGCGAAAACCCGGACGCCCAGGTGACTCTGGTGATGGACGGCGAAACCCTGGAAGGCATCGTCGACGGTTCGACCGACGGCATGCAAGCGTTCATGGGCGGCAAGCTGCGCGCTGAAGGCGACATGATGCTGGCCATGAAACTGTCCGAGCTGTTCCCAGGCTAAGACGACGGCTCCCGCTCTCGGGAGCCTCTCTGGCTGCATGCGAATCCCGCCCCTCGTGGCGGGATTCGTCGTTTTTCACCCTCGGAAAACGGCTATCTGTGGATATGCCGTCTATATTCCTTCTGGCCGCATGCGTCAGACATCGGCTGTTTGCCCTCGCTTCTTTTATGAAGAACTGTGTGGAGAGCACTGCCATGAGCCCACCTGACGAGCACAATGACTTCAGTCGCCGCCGTGTACTGCAAGGTCTTTCGGCAGGCGCCATCGGTGCCTGGATCAGTCCGCTAACCGCAGGGAGTAAAACCATGCCCGACACCCCCGCCGACCTGATTCTGTACAACGGACGCCTGCACACCGTCGACCGCAAGAAACCCCAGGCCAGCGCCGTCGCGATCAAGGACGGGCATTTTGTGGTGGTCGGCAGCGATGCCCAGGCCATGGCCCTGCAAGGCCCCGGCACGCAAATCGTTGACCTGCATGGGCGCACGGTGATTCCCGGCCTCAACGACTCCCACTTGCACCTGATTCGTGGCGGCCTCAATTACAACCTCGAACTGCGCTGGGAAGGCGTGCCGTCCCTGGCTGATGCGTTGCGCATGCTCAAGGATCAGGCCGACCGCACCCCTACCCCGCAATGGGTGCGGGTGGTCGGTGGCTGGAACGAGTTCCAGTTTGCCGAAAAACGCATGCCGACCCTTGAAGATCTGAACAAAGCCGCGCCGGACACTCCGGTATTCGTCCTGCACCTCTACGACCGCGCCCTGCTCAACCGTGCCGCACTGAAAGTGGTCGGCTACACCCGTGACACGCCGAACCCGCCGGGCGGCGAGATCCAGCGCGATGCCAATGGCGACCCCACCGGCATGCTGATCGCCCGCCCGAATGCGATGATCCTCTACTCAACCCTGGCCAAAGGGCCGAAGCTGCCGCTGGAGTATCAGGTCAACTCGACCCGCCAGTTCATGCGCGAACTCAATCGACTGGGCATCACCAGCGCCATCGATGCCGGCGGCGGTTATCAGAATTACCCGGACGACTATCAAGTCATCCAGCAACTGGCCAAAGATCAACAGCTCACGGTGCGCATTGCCTACAACCTGTTCACCCAGAAACCCAAGGAAGAACTGACCGACTTCAAGAACTGGACCAGCACTTCCCATTACGGCCAGGGCGATGACTTCCTGCGGCACAACGGCGCCGGCGAGATGCTGGTGTTCTCGGCAGCGGATTTCGAAGACTTCCTCGAACCACGCCCCGACCTGCCGCAAACCATGGAGCAGGAACTGGAACCGGTGGTGCGCCATCTGGTGGAACAGCGCTGGCCCTTCCGCCTGCACGCCACCTACAACGAATCCATCAGCCGCATGCTCGACGTGTTCGAGAAGGTCAACCGGGATATTCCGTTCAACGGTTTGCCGTGGTTCTTCGATCACGCCGAAACCATCACCCCCCGGAACATCGAACGGGTCAAGGCCCTGGGTGGCGGCATCGCGATTCAGGACCGCATGGCGTTCCAGGGCGAATACTTCGTCGACCGTTACGGCGCCAAAGCGGCCGAAGCTACGCCACCGATCGCACGCATGCTCGCCGAGGGCGTTCCAGTGGGCGCCGGCACCGATGCCACGCGCGTCTCCAGCTACAACCCCTGGACCTCGCTGTACTGGCTGGTCAGCGGCCGCACCGTCGGCGGATTAGCCCTGTACCCACAAGGCTTGAGCCGCGATACCGCACTGGAACTGTTCACCCACGGCAGCGCCTGGTTCTCCTCCGAACAGGGCAAGAAAGGTCAGATCAAAGTCGGGCAACTGGCGGACCTGATTGCGCTGTCGGCAGATTACTTTCACATCGAAGACGAAGCCATAAAGTGGATCGAGTCGGTGCTGACCATTGTCGACGGCAAGATCGTCCACGGTAGCGTCGAGTTTGAAAAACTGGGGCCACCGCCAATCCCGGTGGTGCCTGAGTGGTCGCCCGTGGTGAATGTGCCGGGGCACTGGAAACCCCTGGCGCCAATGACCGCGCAAGTGCACCAGTGTGTGGGCGCTTGCGCGGTGCATGCCCATAGCCATGAACGAGCGCGATTGTCGTCGGCACCGGTCAGTGACTTTCAAGGGTTCTGGGGGGCGTTTGGCTGTTCGTGTTTTGCGTTTTGAAAAGAGAAAAGATCGTCCGAAGGCGCGGGACGCGTTCGGACGATCTTTTGATTTTGAGCCTCTGCAACACTCGCTGACACAAGCTTGATCTCGATCAGTTGCCCTCCCCCCCACACTCTCTACTATCGCTCTTCCATCGAAGGCCAAGGACGGCTCATCGGGAGCCTGCGGCCGATCATTCTCAAGGAAGAGTCAATCATGCGGTCATTGAAGATCATTCTGCTGGCATCGGCGTTCAACGGCCTGACCCAGCGGGCCTGGCTGGACTTGCGTCAGGCCGGCCACTCGCCCAGCGTGGTGCTGTTCACCGATGAAGACGCGGTGTGCGAACAGATCGAGCATTCCGGCGCCGATCTGGTGATCTGCCCGTTCCTCAAGGATCGGGTGCCACAACAACTGTGGAGCAATCTCCAGCGTCCTGTAGTGATCATTCATCCGGGTATCGTCGGCGACCGTGGCGCCAGTGCGCTGGACTGGGCGATCACCCGTGAACTCAGCCGTTGGGGCGTGACCGCGTTGCAAGCGGTGGAGGAAATGGACGCCGGGCCGGTCTGGGCCACTTGTGAATTCAACCTGCCCCAGGGTCTGCGCAAATCCGAGTTGTACAACGGGCGCGTCAGCGACGCGGCAATCACCTGTATCCGCGAAGTCGTGGAAAAGTTTATCGACGGTTTCGAGCCAGTGCCTTTGGACTACAGCCAACGCCATGTGATTGGCCGCTTGCAGCCGAACATGAAGCAAGCTGACCGGATCTTCAGCTGGCACGACAGCGCACACTTCATCAAACGCAGCATCGACGCCGCCGACGGTCAGCCCGGCGTATTGGCCAGCCTGGCCGGCGGTCAGTATTACCTGTATGACGCTCATCTGGACTCGCGCAGCGGCACGCCGGGGGAGATTCTCGCGGTGCACGACGATGCGGTGCTGGTCGCGACTGGTGATCACAGCCTGTGGATCGGCTCGCTGCGACGCAAACCCCGGCCCGATGAACAAACCTTCAAGCGTCCGGCCCGGCATGTGCTCGCTGAACAGCTTGCGCACGTCCCGACCCTTGATTGGTCGATCGCCTCTCAGCCGTTTAACAACGAAAGCTATCAACCGATCCGCTATCGCGAGTCGGGGCATGTCGGCGAGCTGACCTTCGAGTTTTACAACGGCGCCATGAGCACCGAACAGTGCCAACGACTGGTGGAGGCCCTGCGCTGGGCCAAGTCCCGGGACACCCAAGTGCTGCTGATCAAGGGTGGACGCGGCAGTTTCTCCAACGGCGTGCACCTCAACGTGATCCAGGCCGCAGCGGTTCCGGGGCTGGAAGCCTGGGCCAATATTCAGGCGATCGACGACGTCTGCCAGGAACTGCTCAGCGCCCGGCAACTGGTGGTCAGCGGCCTGACCGGCAATGCCGGGGCCGGTGGCGTGATGCTGGCGCTGGCTGCCGATATTGTTTTCGCCCGCTCCGACATCGTGCTCAACCCCCATTACAAAACCATGGGCCTGTATGGCTCCGAATACTGGACCTACAGCCTGCCCCGCGCCGTCGGCCCGGCGATGGCGGAAAAACTCACTGAAGACTGCCTGCCGATCAGCGCCCTCCAGGCCTTGCAGTTAGGCATGGTCCAGGAAATCGGTCCGCGCTGCCCGGATGAGTTTGGTCTTTGGTTATTGCAGCGTGCCAATGGTGCGTTGAGTGATCCGGCGTACCAGGCGATACGTGAGCGCAAAAGTCAGCTCGATCCTCAACTGATGCAGCACTGCCGTAATGCCGAGCTGGAAGAAATGCATCAGGACATGGTGCAAAACCGTAAACAGTTCGCCGAGAAGAGCAAAAATTTTGTGCTTAAGCGCAAGGCGTGTGGCACGCCGCAGCGGTTGGTAGCCGATTGGGCGGTGGTGAGGGAGGTTGAGTTGGCGGACTGATTGTTTGGCACGGGTGATCAGGCCGGACAGTGAACTCTGTGGCGAGGGAGCTTGGGGCCGCTTCGTGCCCCAGCGGGAGCAAGCTCCCTCGCCACAGACGGTATCGGAAGACCATGGCTGCTCTTACAATGCCCGCACCTCCCACATCGGCCTGCCCATGGACATCGACCTCGCCCGTACCTTTCTGGAAATCGTCCGCCACGGCAGCCTGGCCGCGGCGGCTGAAAAGCTGCACGTCACCCAGACCGCGATCACTGCCCGGGTGCAGAAGCTCGAAAGTCAGCTGGGCAGCACGCTGTTTGTGCGCAATCGCGCCGGTGCGCGCCTGACGCCGAACGGCGAGGCCTTTGTGGTTTACGCCAATCAACTGGTGCAGACCTGGGAAGCCGCACGCCGGGACTTGCCGCTGCCCGAGGGCTACCGCGACGTGCTGCACATCGGTGGCGAGGTCAGCCTGTGCAACCCGTTGATGCTCAGTTGGGCCGGGGAACTGCGCGAGAAGATTCCCAGCCACGCCCTGCGCATGGAAATCCGCGATGGCGAAAACCTGCTGCGCCAACTGGAGTTGGGGGTGTTGGATGCGGCGCTGGTCTATCAGCCCGAATACTGGCCACGCCTGCAAGTCGAGCAGGTGCTGGAAGAAAAACTGATCCTGGTACGCCTGGCCGGAAAGCCCGATCCTTACGTGTATATCGACTGGGGTCCGGATTTCCGTCGCCAGCACGATGCGGCGCTGCCGGAAAAAGCCAAGGCAGCCCTGAGCTTCAACCTCGGCCCGCTGGCCTTGCAATACATCCTGGAAAACGGCGGCAGCGGCTATTTCCGCACCCGCGTGGTCCAGAGTTACCTGGAAAACGGCTTGCTGGAACAAGTGCCCAAAGCTCCGGAGTTCAGCTACCCGACCTATCTGGTTTACTCCCGGGACCGCGACTCGGCGACCCTGCAACGGGCGTTCGACTTGCTGCGTGAAGTGATCAAGACGGACGACGACTGGTCCCAGCGCTGGAACCCGCTGACCTGACACCATACGGGCGTCTTGCACCGGAGCATGGCGCTTGTGTCCTCAAGGTTCGGCCTGCCTGTGCGGAGGGATCGGCTAATCTGCTGGTTATAACAATAACCACAGGTGAACCCAGTGAGGCAGACCACCGAAGCGTTCCGCGCGCGCTACCGTGCCGATATTCATCCGCTCTACAACCCTTGGTTGCACGGCGCTTTTGTGTTGCTGTTCGGGTTGCTGGTCATCGGTGGGTTCTGGAGCACGGTGCATCAGGTGCAACCGCTGGAATGGCTGGCGGTGCCGCTGACCCTGTTGTTTTTCAACTTCGGCGTGTACGTCGTGCATCGGCATCTGGGGCACCACAAAAAGAGCCTGGCGCGGATGTTCTACGCCCGTCACGCCGGTGACCATCACAGTTTTTTCACCCCCGGCCACATGACCTACGACAGCGCCCGGGACTGGCGGGTGATTCTGTTTCCAGCCTGGTTGATCGTGTTGCACACCCTCGTCATCACGGCGCCTGGCTGGTGGCTGCTGGCTCAGTTCAATAGCAACGTCGCGGGGCTGTTTGGCGGCTGCATGGTGCTCGGTTACCTGACCTACGAGGTGTTCCATGCCTGCGAACATCTACCGCCCGGCAACCCAGTGACGCGTTTGCCGTGGATCCGCCAGATGCGCCGTCTGCATGAGCTGCATCACCGTCGTGAGCTGATGCAGGAACGCAATTTCAATATCGTGTTGCCCCTGATGGACTACCTGTTCGGCACCCTCTACTGGGAACCGGAGCAAGCGCCCCCGCACCTGACGAGCACGTCCATGACCCGTATGCAGCATGTGATCGACATCGCTGGAAACCCAGTGGCTGTGCTCGCCTACGCCAGCACAGCGACCCATTGGCCGCAGTGGCATCCGTCCTCCCTCAAGGTCGACGGCCAGAGCGGCCCGCTGTATGCCGGGGAGCGATTCGAGGAAGACATTCGGGCCGGCGGGCGTGAGGGGCATTTGAGCTGGGAAGTCGACGAATACCTGCCCGGACGCCGCTGGAGGGCTCGGGCCCGGGGCGATCATGGTCTGTCGTTGGTGGTGACTTACGAGTGTGAGGTTGAGGGCGATGACACGCGGTTTGTCCGCACTCTGGAATACAGCTTCAGCGGCCTGGCAATGCGCATTGCCAATCGTCTGGTGCTCAAGCGGCGCATCGAGCGCGAATCGGCGGAGTCGATGCTGGCGTTACGCGAGATGGTGCAAAAACATCTGGCCCTGGCAGGAGTCAGCGCATGAAAAGACCCCTCAAGTTTCGGCATTGGTTGCTGCTGCTGATCATCGTGATCAGTGCCTTGCTGTTTCTATTGCCGACCAAGGTTCAACCGGTAGCCTGGACACCGCCAACGGCGCCCTCCCTCGTCGAGGGCATCTACGCCGACAACCAGCGACTCAAAGGCGTGAAGCGGGTCGGTGCTGCTGACATCGACGGCCCTGAGGCGTTGCTGCTGGAGAAAGACGCCCTTATCACCGGCCTGCATGACGGCCGATTGATTCGCACCAGCCTCGACGGCAAAACCACCCAGGTGCTGGCTGATACCGGTGGCCGGCCGCTGGGCCTGGCGCGGCACCCCAATGGTTTGTTGGTGATCGCCGACGGGGTCAAAGGCTTGCTGTCGCTCGACGCTCAGGGCCGGTTGATTCCATTGACCACCACGGCCAACAACCTGCCCTTCGGTTTTACCAATGACGTGGCCATCGACAAGCCCGGGCATTACGCTTATTTCAGCGACTCCTCCAGCCGTTGGGGCTACGGCAAGGACGGCGAGGCGATCATCGAGCACGGTGGCGACGGCCGTTTGCTGCGCTATAACTTCCAGACCGGCAATACGGCGGTCCTGCTGGACAAACTGGAGTTCGCCAACGGCGTGACACTGGGGCCTGACGACGCGTTTGTGCTGGTCAATGAAACTGGCGCCTATCGCATCAGCCGCTATTGGCTGACCGGGCCGAAAGCCGGCACCCACGATCTGTTCATCGACAATTTGCCTGGGCTGCCGGACAACCTGGCATTCAATGGCCGCGACCGTTTCTGGGTGGCGCTGTATGCACCGCGTAATGCACTGCTCGACACCACGGCGCCCTACCCTCTGGTACGCAAAATGATCGTGCGGGCGATGACTATTCTGCCCAAGCCCCTGGAGAAACGTGCCTTCGTCCTGGGACTGGACCTCGACGGCAAAGTGATTGCCAATCTGCAGGACGCCAGCAGCGGCAACTACTCACCCATCACCACCGTGCGCGAGTATGGGGACTGGTTGTATCTGGGGTCGCTGAAAGCCCGGCACATGGCGCGGTTGCCGTTGAGTGCAGCATTGAAATAGAGGGTGTAGCCAAAAGATCGCCCGAAGGTTCGGACCGCGTTCGGACGATCTTTTGATTTTGAATCAACGCAGATCTCGTATTGATCCCCGTTCCAATTGTTCAGTCACCGGTCGTCGATGATTCTGCACAGCGTCCTCAGGACGGCGTCTTAAGTCGCTCAGCGATCTTGTCCTTGACCTGCACACGCTTCTCCTTGAGCTTCTTCAGTACCTCATCGCTGGGCGCATCCGATTGTGCGGACTCGGCCTTCACCACCTCTGCGTCCGCCTGGATGTACTTGTTAAGCAGTGAATCCAGTAACGGATCCTTGGTGCGTTTTTGCTGGATCTCTTCCTTCGTGCAGCGCAAGTCCTGATAAAGGTCATGGGTCACCGGCATGGAACACCTCCGTTTGTTAATCGGTGGCAAACGTGATCGATGGCGTTCGCCAATTATCAGAATGGCCTCGCTTACCCGGTTCTGTCGACCGTCTATCAGACCAGCGGCGTCCGTTCGTCGTCCTGTCGCAAACGCGATACCCCCTTGCCCGAGCGCCTGGAAAGCCCCCCTTGAATCAACCACCGAGTACCGTACGAACCATTCGTGTCAGCGCCTCGGGACCATAAGGTTTGCTCAGCAAATAAGTGTCAGAGCTGAGTTGGTGATCGCGCGAAATGATGTCGCGGGTGTGTCCGGAGGTAAACAACACCGCCACCGGAGGGTTTTGCACCTTGGCCCAGGCGGCCAGGTCCGAGCTTTTGATCAAGCCGGGCATGACCACGTCGGTGAAGATCAGGTCCACTGTCGCGCCGTCGAGCAACATCTGCATCGCCAGGTCACCGTTGGCCGCGGTCAGGACCTGATAGCCCTCTTCGCACAACAAGTCCACGGCCGAACTGCGCACCGCTTCGTTGTCCTCGACCACCAGAATGGTTTCATGCCCGCCCCGGTGCTGCGGAGCATGGCGCATTGTTTCGTCAGGCAACGGGCGCAAGCTGCGAGGGAAATACAGCTGCACCCGAGTGCCCCGCCCGACGACGCTGGAAATCTCGATATGCCCGCCGCTCTGTTTGACGAACCCGAACACCATACTCAAACCCAGGCCGGTGCCTTGACCATCAGCCTTGGTGGTGAAAAACGGCTCGAAGGCCTGTGCAAGCACTTGCGGCGGCATGCCGACGCCCGAGTCCGCCACCGTCACGCAGACATAATCGCCAGCGACGATGCCCTTGCCGGCGCAAAACTTGCGGTCGAGAACGATGTTCTCTGCGCTGAGGGCAATGGTCCCCTCGCCGTTCATGGCATCTCGGGCGTTGATCGCAAGGTTGAGAATGGCGTTTTCCAGTTGATTGCAGTCCACGTAGAAGTGCCATGGATCGTCAGGTGCGGACACCTTGATCTGGATCGTCTCTCCCAGCGCGCGCTGCAATAATTCCCCGAGGTCTTCGAAGATCTGCCGTGGGTCGCATACGGCCGGTGACAACGGCTGACGTCGGGCAAAGGCGAGTAATTGCGAAGACAATTTGGCCCCGCGCTCGACTGCGGCAATTGAGGCGCCAACCCGGCGCTGCACGTTGGCGTTGTCCGGCTCATGACGCGCCAGCAAGTGCAGGTTGCCGGCGATCACCTGCAACAGGTTGTTGAAGTCATGGGCCACCCCGCCGGTGAGACCACCAATGGCTTCGAGCTTCTGTGATTGACGCAGTTGCTCTTCGGCCGCCAGCCGCGCCTCGACTTCTTCAGCGACTCGTTGCTCCAGGTTGCGGGTGAACTTGAGCAAGGACTCTTCGGCAATCTTGCGTTCGTGGATGTCGATCAACACCCCTGGAAAGCGCAACGCTTCACCTTGCTCATTGAACTCGCAACACCCGCTGGCGAGCACCCACAGGTAACTGCCATCGGGACGCAGGACCCGATATTCGGCGTTATAGGGCACGCCGGTTTCCACCGACTGATTCATCCGCTCCCGGGCCCAGCTGCGATCATCGGGATGGATCTGCATTTGGGCGATGGCCGGTGGCAGGTTGGCCAGGTCCTGGCCTGGCGGATAGGAAAACGTGCGGGCGAATCGCTCGTCGCCCGATAGCACATCAGCCTTGATGTCCCAGACAAACGAGCCGAGCAAAGCCCCGGCATTGAGGGCCAGGCGAACCCTTTCATTATCGGCACGATAGGCGTTTTCGGCTTCCTGGCGTCGGCGTTCGGAAATCACATGGTCAGTGGTTTCGACCACCATTGCCATGACCCCGGCGGGACACCCTTCATCATTGGAGACAGGGCTGTAGTAAAGGTCCATCCAGACGTCTTCGGGAACGCCGTCGCGCAGCAATACCAGGGCTTTGTTGTGATAGGACAAGGTGCCGCCCGCAAGGCAGGTGTCCACCACTTGCCGATTGAATTCGGCGACCTCCGGCCAGCCCAACTCCACCGGGGAGCCCAGCAGGTAAGGATGGCGGCCACCGGCAAATCTTGAGTAGGCGTCGTTATAGATCATGTAACCGGGGCGGCCCCACAGCATCACCATCGGCAGCGGTGAAGCGAGCAGTAACTGCACCGCGCTGCACAGACTTCCGGGCCAGGTGTCGATGCGTCCGAGTTCGGTCAGGCTCCAGTCGAACGCGCGAATGCGTTCGGCCATTTCGCCGCTCCAGCCGGTACAACCGTGGCTATTGTCTAGAAACTGCATCGACTGGCCTATGTCTTGTGAATGACATGTTTTCAGGCAGTGCAACAGCATGAGGAGACGGTGCCTGCCCGTTTGTTTCGAGCACTGCCGACGCCAATGGTTTCATTGAGGTATAGCTGATTCTCGACCGGCCCCTGCGACAAGCTGCTCCTGCACAGGTGACATATCCACCACCAAGGCTCAGTGGAAATCCCGACTGCGCACATGGATACCGTCGAGCAATGAACTCAGGTCGCTCAAGCGTCCGGCAATCAGGTGCCGCACCTCGCCCACCTGTTCCCAGCGCCCGTCGACCTTGAGCAATTGCGAGCCGACCAATACCTGCCGTTGCCGTTCGGCCAGATCGCGCCAGACCACCACGTTGACGTTGCCGAATTCGTCTTCAAGTGTCACGAAGGTCACACCGCTGGCGGTTCCCGGACGCTGTCGACCGGTGACCAGCCCGGCGACGCTGACCGGACGCCCATGCTCGACCATCAGCAATTCCCTGGAGCTGCGACAGCGCCGGGCCTTGAGTTCCCCCCGCAGCAACGCCAGCGGATGCGGGCCGAGGGTGGTGCCGACACTGGCGTAATCGGCTTGCAGGTCCTCGCCCACGGTGGGTTTGGGCAGCTCCACTGCCGGCTCTTCCTGACTCGGCAGACCGGCAAACAAACCGAGCTGCTTCTGCACCCCCGCCACCTCCCAGCGCGCCCGATGCCGGTCACCGGCCAGCCCGCGCAGTGCACCGGCATCAGCCAGTTGTTCCTGGGCGCGAGCATCGAGTCGTGCCCGTTCGCCAAGGTCGGCGATGTCGGCAAACGCCCCTTTCGACCTTGCCGTCTCGATACGCCGGGCATCGTCTTCGCGAAAGCCCTTGATCATCCGCAGCCCCATGCGAATGGCCGGCTGCGCGCCGGTGATCGGTTCCAGGCTGCAATCCCAGTCGCTGGCCCGCACGTCCACCGGGCGAATCTGCAAATGATGGCGGCGGGCGTCCTGGAGAATCTGGTCCGGGCTGTAGAACCCCATCGGCCAGCTGTTGATCAGCGCACAGGCGAAAGCCGCCGGCTCGTGGCATTTCAACCAGCAACTGGCGTAGGTCAGCAAGGCGAAACTGGCGGCGTGGGATTCGGGAAAACCGTAATCGCCGAAGCCTTTGATCTGCTCGAAGATCTGCGCGGCGAACTCCGCCGTGTAGCCGTTTTTCTTCATTCCGTCCGCCAGGCGTTCCTTGTGCGGTTCCAGTCCGCCATGGCGTTTCCAGGCCGCCATGGAGCGGCGTAACTGATCAGCCTCGCCGGGGCTGTAGTCGGCGGCGACAATCGCGATCTGCATCACCTGCTCCTGAAACAGCGGCACGCCCAGCGTACGTTTCAGCACCGCTTCAAGTTCTTTCGACGGGTATTTCACCTCTTCTTCGCCCTTACGCCGCCGCAGGTAGGGATGCACCATCCCGCCCTGAATCGGCCCCGGACGAACGATCGCCACCTCGATCACCAGATCGTAGAAGTTCTTGGGCTTGAGCCTGGGCAGCATCGACATCTGTGCCCGGGACTCGATCTGGAACACCCCGATGGTGTCCGCATGGCCGATCATCTCGTAGGTTTGCGGGTCTTCGGCCGGCACCGTCGCCAGGCTCAGGTCGCGGCCCCGGTGCCGACGCAGCAGATCGAAACAACGGCGAATCGCGCTGAGCATGCCCAGCGCCAGAATATCGACCTTGAGCAGCCCGACCGCATCCAGATCGTCCTTATCCCACTGGATGATGGTGCGCTCGGCCATGGCGGCGTTTTCCACCGGCACCAGGCTGTCCAGAGGCTGCTCGGAAATCACGAAACCGCCGGGGTGCTGGGACAGGTGCCGGGGAAAACCGATCAGTTGCTGGGTCAGGCTCAGCACTCGACGCAACACCGGGCTATCGGGGTCGAAACCACCTTCACGCAGGCGCTCGACGGGCGGCGCCTGATTACTCCAGTGGCCGCAACAGTCGGCCAGGGCGTTGACCTGATCCGGCGGCAAACCCAACGCCTTGGCCACGTCGCGGATTGCGCCGGCACCGTGGTAAGTGCTGACCACCGCCGTCAGCGCCGCACGGGCCCGGCCATAACGCTGAAACACATACTGCAGGACTTCTTCGCGCCGCTCGTGCTCGAAATCCACGTCGATGTCCGGCGGTTCGTTGCGCTCCCTGGAGAGAAAGCGCTCGAACAGCAGCGTGCTGCGATCCGGGTCGATTTCCGTGATCCCCAGCACGAAGCACACCGCCGAGTTGGCGGCAGAACCGCGGCCCTGACAAAGGATGTGTTGCTGGCGGGCGAAATTCACAATGTCGTGAACCGTCAGGAAATAACTCTCGTACCCCAGCTCGGCAATCAGCTCCAGTTCTTTGTCGATCTGCGCCAACACCTCGGCCTTGGGGCTTTTTTCCCAGCGCCAGCGAATCCCCTTTTCTGCCAGCACCCGCAACCAGGACGTGGCCGTGTGCCCCTCGGGCACCAGTTCCCGGGGATATTGATAACGCAACTGACCGAGGTCGAAAGTACAGCGCCGGGCGATGTTCAGCGTCTCGTCGAGCAGCGCCTGCGGGTAGAGATCGCGCAAGTCGTCGAGGCTGCGCAAATGCCGTTCGCCATTGGGGTGCAGACACAACCCGGCCTCGGCCACGGGAACGTGATGGCGGATTGCGGTCATGGTGTCCTGCAAGGCGCGCCGGCCGCGGGCGTGCATATGCACATCGCCGCTGGCCACCGCCGGGATCCGCAGTTCCCGCGCCAGGGTCAGCAGTGCTGCCAGTCGCCGGGTGTCGTCCTGCCCGCGGTGTAACTGAACGCTCAGCCACAGGCGCTCGGCGAAGCTCTGCTTCAGCCAATGGCCCTGCGCAAAATCATCGACGGCGTCCGGCGCCCACAACGCCAACAGGCCCGGCAACGGCTCGCTGAAATCCTCCCGCAGCACCTGATACTGGCCTTTCTGCGTGCGGCGTCTGGCGCGGGTAATCAGTCGGCACAGGGCTTGATAACCTTCGAGGTTTTCCACCAGCAGCACCAGTTTCGGGCCGCCTTCGATGCGCATTTCGCTGCCGATGATCAGCGGCAGCTCCACGGTCTTGGCCGCCTGCCAGGCACGGACGATACCCGCCAGCGTGCATTCGTCGGTGATTGCCAGCGCCTGATAGCCCTGCTTTTTCGCCCGTTGAAAAAGCTCAAGCGCACTGGAGGCACCGCGCTGGAAACTGAAGTTGGACAGGCAGTGCAGCTCGGCATAGTCGACGCTCATGCGAACCAGCCTTGCAGCCACAACGGACCGTCTTCGCCCACCGCCCGATAGGCCCAGCCCTGCTGACCGGAACGGGTTTCGATCAGGTAGTAATCGCGGCGCACGTCGTCGCCGTCCCACCAGCCGGACTCGATGCGCTCCGGCCCCATGAGGATGCGCGTCGAGCTTTCGTGTACCGCCTGCGGTTCAGTCAGCAACCAGCCTGGACGTTGCACGGCAGGCAGCCCCTCGCAGGCCTGGCTGTCGACAGTGGTCTGCCACGCGCATTCCGGCCGGTGATCGGCCTGGAAGCGCAAGCCCTGCACCGCGTCATCCCCCAGCCGTGCGCGCAAGCGTTCACGCAGTTGCTCCCAGGGCAAGGACTGCTGCGGACGGTCGTCGAACAGCTCCTGACGCTGGGGCACGAAGGCCGGCAGATCTTCGGCGCGCAGACGAAAACCGCGCACCGGCGCCTCGACCTGAACCTGTTCCAGCCGCCCCCGGGCCAGTTCGAACAGCATCGCCGGATCGCGCTCGGCGCTGAGCAGGCCGACCTTGATCACGGTGTCCGGCAAGCCGGCGTGTTCCAGGTGCAAGTCGAAACGTTGCACGCCGCTGTCCCGGCCGCAGAGGAACGCCGACAGATCGCCGGTCAATCGCCTTAAAGGAAACAACAATGCCTGATGGGATTGCACATCGAAATTGAGTTCGATGCGCACATCGAAACGGTCCGGCGGCAGGTAAAACGCCAGCGCCAACCGCCGCTCACCGAACAGGCTGTCCAGATGCTTGAGCACCTGGGCCTCGAAACGCCGGGCCAGGCTATGCCGGGGCAGCGCCTGCACCTGACTCAAGGTGCGCAGCCCCATGCGCGATAACGCCGTAGCAACGCTGGGCTCCAGGGCAATGCGATCGACGGGCAGTTGCCCGAGGTGATGCTGCAAGGCTTGATTGTCCGGCACCACCAGACCGTCATAAACGTTGGCCAGCACCCGCGCCGCCACCGGATTTGGCGCGGCGACAATCCGATGGCGAAACCCCAGCTCAGCGAGCTCGGCGCGCAGCCGCGCCTCGAACTGCGGCCAGGGCCCGAACAAGCCCAGGCTGGATTCGATTTCAAACACCACGGCACGCGGGTAATGCACGCTGACCTGGGAGCTGAACCGATAGGCCCAGGCGGCCAGGAACTGCTGCCAATGTTCGATTTCGGCGGCATCGTATTCGGCGGTGACGAACCCTTTGCTCAGGGCCTGTGCGGCCGTCATCGACTGACCGGGTCGCAAACCCAGCGCCCGTGCCGCACCGTTGACTGCCTGCAGCACCCGCCGCTGGGCCGGGCCGGTCAGCAGCGCCAACGGCTCATCGGGGTCGGGGCGCTGACGCAGTACCGCGTCCAGCGCCAATTGCGGGAAGACAATGCACACCCAGCGCATGGCAACCTCAATGCCCCACGGCAAAGGCAATCGGCGCCGAACGGGCCAGCCCGCCCCGGCACTTGAGCACCCGCAACTGAGCAGGCTTGGCGTCGATGGCGATGCGCAGGGCCGCTGGCGACGGGTTGATGGCTTCACTGAGCGAGCGATAGGCGAACGCCAGGGTCTGCCCGGTTTCGGCCGCCACCTGCAAACGTCGCAACGCCCGGTCATCGGCCTTGTGCGGCCAGCACAACACCGCCCCGCAACTGCCCGAACGCAGGCATTGTTCCGCCGCCCACAGCGCATCGCGCTCGCTGGCCTGGATGATCGACAACTGGCGCAGATCGACCCCGGCGTTCTGCCAGGCCTGGGGATACGGCACGTAGGGCGGCGCCACCAGCACGATGCGCTCGCCCGCCGCCGACAGCCGTGCCAGCGTCGGCCACACCAGTTGCAACTCACCCACGCCCTGCCCGGCCAGGAGGATTTCGCTCAGCGCCGCTTCCGGCCAGCCACCGCTCGGCAACGCCGCATCCAGCGCCGCATGCCCCGTGGGTTGCGGGCTGACGGCCGGTGGCGCAGGTCGGCCCTTCCAGACCTGGCCGCCATTGAACAGCGTATCCAGCGCAACGACGGCGCCCATCACCCTTGCCTCACCAGACCACAGAACACGCCTTCGATGGCCAGCTCCTGATCGGCTCGAACAATGATCGGCTGGTAAGCCGGATTGCGCGGCAACAGGCGAACGGTATCGCCGACCCGCTCGAAACGCTTGATGGTGACTTCGCCGTCGAGCCGCGCCACCACGATCTGGCCGTTGAGCGCTTCAGGATTGCGCCGCACGCCCACCAGATCGCCGTCGAGAATGCCGTCCTCGATCATCGAATCACCCTGGACCCGCAGCATGTAATCCGGCACCCGCGAGAAGATCGACGGATCGAGCAGCAAGCGGCTGTGGACCTCGGCATCGGCACCGATCGGCGCACCGGCCGCCACGCGGCCCAGTACCGGAACGTCCAGCAGCTCGGGCCGCGGCGGCTGGTTCAACAAGCGGATGCCGCGCGCCTGATGCGGATTGACCTCGATGAAACCCGCCTCGGTCAGCGCCAGCACGTGCTTGCGCGCCACGCTACGGGAGGCGAAACCGAAGGCCTCGCTGATTTCAGCAAGGCTCGGGGGCTGACCGTGTTCGGCGATGCGATCGCGGATGAAGGTCAGGATGGCGGTACGGCGGGGAGTTAAAGTCGTCATGGAGTACATTTGTACTCTTTCGGCTTTTTCCTGGCAAGGGCCGCCAGTCAGCTCAGCCCGCGAGAGGCCAGAAACCCGGCGATGTAATCGATAAAAGCCACGACTTTGGCGGTCGCTCGCCGATGGCTCGGGTACACCGCCAGAATGTGCGGGCCAAAGCTGTCGGGATCGATGTCGTAGTCCGCCATCACCCGCACCAGTCGACCGTCGGCCAGATACGGCGCAGCGCTCCATAGCGGCGTGTGCAACAACCCGCGTCCGGCCAGCGCATTGGCCAGCAGCAAGTCGTAATTGTCGCTGCGCAGCCGTGGCGCCTGGGGTTGCGACAGGCTCAAGCGCTGCCCATCGCGCTCGGCCCACCAGAATTCGCGGCTGAGCAAGGGATGGCGATACAGCAACCATTCGTGCTCATCGAGGGTTTGCGGGGTGACCGGCAACGCCTTGCGCGCCAGATAGGCCGGGCTGCCACACAACGCCAGACGATTGCTGCCAACGACGCGGGCGATCAGCCCCGGCAGGTCGTCATGGCCTTCGCGCAGGGCCAGGTCGTAGCCGCTTTCCAGCAGATTGACGAACTCATCGCACAGGTCCACTTGCAGATTGATCTGCGGATACTGCTCCAGAAAACCGCCACACACCTGATCGAGAAAGGCATGCCCATAGGCCAGTGGCGCGGTGATTTTCAGATTGCCGCGCAGGCCATGCTGCAACTGCTCGATTTCCTCACCGGCCTCGTCCAGCCGCTGCAACACCTGACGCGCGGTTTCCAGGTAGAGCCGCCCCACTTCCGTCAGCAGAATCCGCCGGGTGCTGCGCTCGAATAGCCGGGCACCGAGCTCGGCCTCCAGGTGATTGACCGCTTTGGTCAGGGCCGACGGGGTCTTGCCCAGTTGCTCGGCGGCGCGGCTGAAACTGCCCAGTTGCGCCGTGACCACGAACATTTTCAACGCACCCAACTTGTCCATTCTTTTTCCATTCCGGCAAAAACGTTTTTCGTGAGTGAGGCGTTCTGTTGAGCATAAGCAGCCACTAATCTGGCCATCAGACGCAATAACAAGGAAACATTCAATGAAAAGATTCCTCCCGAATCTATTGATGGCCGCTGTGGCTTTTGCCTCGATGGAAGCCATGGCAGCGACCGATCTGGTGCTGCTCAACGGCAAGATATTCACCGCCGACCGCAACCAGCCCAAGGTGCAGGCCCTGGCGGTGCAGGACGGCAAAGTGCTGCAAGTTGGCAGCGATGCACAGATAAAAGCCTTGATTGAATCGCAAACGAAAGTGATCGACCTCGGCGGCAAGACGTTGATGCCCGGCCTGATCGACAGCCATTCCCACGCGATTTTCGGCGGTCTGGAAATGGCCTCGGCCAATATGGAAGATGAGGTGGTCGACCTCGATGAGCTGGAAAAACGCCTGCGCGGATGGCGTGATGACGGCAAGGCGAAACACGGCGATGTGCTGAGCGTGGCCGGCATGAGTTCGGCGTATTGGGCCCAGGCCGAGGCCCTCGGCAAAAAATTCAACAGCGGCGAATGGGCCAAGGTGCCTGTGGTGTTCACCGGCAGCGACCACCACACCGCCTGGGCCAACAACGTCATGCTCGAACGCGCGGGCATCGACGCCACCCTGCTGCAAAACCTGCCGGCCGACGAACTCGACACCATAGGCAAGCTTGCCGATGGTAGCCCCAACGGTTTTCTGGTGGACGCCGGTTGGGATCGGGTTGCGTTAAAAATGCCCGCGCCCAGTGCCGCCGACATGCTGCGCGCCGCGCAAACCGCCGTGCGCTACAACAACAGCCTGGGCATTACGGCCTGGATGGACCCCGCTGCCAACGCCGCCCCTGGCGAGCCGGTGTTTGCCCTTAAACCCACGGAGAAAACCGTCGGCGTACTGCCGGTGTACAAAGCGCTGTCGCAAAGCGGTGGCATGACCGCCCACGTCGCGGCCCTGCTGGTGGCCAATCCGAAAAGCGTACCGGCCGATCTCGACACGCTGGACAAGGTCCGCCAGCAATTCCAGGGCATCCCCAACCT
The DNA here is from genome assembly GCF_003253625.1 of Pseudomonas sp. URMO17WK12:I6. Lineage (NCBI taxonomy): Bacteria > Pseudomonadati > Pseudomonadota > Gammaproteobacteria > Pseudomonadales > Pseudomonadaceae > Pseudomonas > Pseudomonas sp. URMO17WK12:I6. The sequence goes on along the minus strand of NZ_QKYZ01000004.1, from coordinate 441,818 downwards.
GACCCTGCCCGGTATCAAGATTTTTGCCGACGGCGTGATCGAATACCCGGCCCAGAGCGCGGCGATGATCGATCCTTACACCAACTCGCAAAAACAGGGCGAGTTGCTGATCGATCCGAAGCACTTCGGCGAACTGGTCAGTGCCATCGATCAACGCGGCTGGCGGGTGCACATCCACGCCATCGGCGACCGCGCGGTACGCGAATCCCTGAACGGCATCGCCCAGGCGCGCAAGGATCGCCAGAGCGGCGTGACTCACTCGATCACCCACTTGCAAATGGTCAACCCGAAAGAGTTTGCGCGGTTCAAACCGCTCAACGTCATCGCCTCCATGCAGTTGCTCTGGGCCTCCGCCGACGATTACACCCTGGACATGATCAAGCCTTACGTCAGCGCCCTCGCCTTCCGCTATCAGTACCCGGCGCACTCGCTGCTCAAACAGGGCGCGACGATCGCCGGAGCCAGCGACTGGCCGGTGTCTTCACCCAATCCATGGAACGCCATCGCCCAGGCGATCACCCGAAACGGCCCGTTGGGTGTGTTGAACGCCGACGAACGCATCGACCGGGAAACGATGTTCTACGCCTACACCCTCAACGCAGCCCGCACTATCGGTCTAGAGAAGCAAATCGGCTCGTTGAGCCCCGGCAAGCAAGCCGATTTCATCGTTCTGGACCGCGACGTGTTCAGCGTCGATGAGAAAGCCCTGCACGACACCCAAGTGCTGCAAACCTGGTTCGCCGGTCGCGAAGTCTACGCCCCGACACTCTGAGAAAAATCGCCTGTACACGCAGCCCAACTCCGCGTTCATCGCTGGGGCCTGGAGCAGCGTTGTCTCAAATCTGCCCATAACAATCACAACAAAGGCACTGCACCATGAAAGCGTTCACCCTGTTCGCCCTCGCATCCTTCAGCCTGTTGCCCCTGGGCAGCCAGGCCCTGCCCTTGAATGACGACTTCGCCGTGCTGGTCGACCTGACCCTGGCCAGCGACTATCGCACTCGCGGCATCTCGCAAACCCAGAACGACCCCGCCGTGCAAGCCGGTGTGACCCTGGCCCACAGCAGCGGCCTGTACCTGGGCGCCTGGAGTTCGAACGTCGATTTCGGCGGTGGCCTGAAAACCCGCCAGGAAGTCGACTACTACGGTGGTTGGCTGTGGCAGGCGACCGACGCCGTCAGCCTGGATGTCGGCTATCTCAAATACGCGTATCCAAAAGAGAGCCAGTTCAATCAGAGCGAGGTCTACGGGATTCTCGACGTCTATGGCGTGAAACTCGCGGCCTATTACTCTGCCGATGCACCGGGCATCGACAGCAAACAGAGCACGTTGTACCGCTACGTTGGCTACGAAACCGAATTGCCCTATGGGCTGGGGCTGAAACTGCGCTACGGCGAAATGGACTTCAAAGACCCGCGCCTGTATTCGGCCTCGGGGCATGGCGAGGAGGCTTACCACGAGTGGGAGGCGAAGCTGACCCGCGAAGTGGCCGGGGTGCTGCTAGGGTTGAGTTACATCGATACCGATTTGTCGAAAAGCCAATGCATCAGCAACTGGGGGTTCGACGATGTGTGCAGCGCGACCCTGGTGGCGAGTGTCAGCAAATCCTTTTAATGGTTTTTTGTAGGAGCGAGGCTTGCCCGCGAAAGCGTTTTACCTGACACACCGCCTTCGCGGGCAAGCCTCGCTCCTACACGTGTACGCGATCCGCTATTTAGCCGACACGCAATGCGCGCAGGTCGAGGCGACCGTCCTTGAGCGGCGGGCACCAGTAGTAGCCGCCAGTGATCGGTCGGCTGATGCGGTACAAACCGTCGGTGATGCCGTCCTCCAGACCGCTCATGCGTCGCAGTTGGGCTTCGAATGCATCGAGGGAAAAACCGAATGCCAGGAACATCAGGCCGGCGCGATCGCCTTCGATCCACGGCATCGAGCGACGGACCACGAAGGCTTCCGGTGCGAAGCTTTCCTGGGCGGTGCGTTTGACGTGGGCAGAGATCGGCGCGTCGTCGAGTTCTTCGTTGTCGCTCAGGCGCCGGCCCATGATGTTGTCCTTCTCGTGGGACGGCATCGCGTGGAAGCCTTTCAAGTCATGCTGCCATTGCTGGATCGCGGCGAAGCTGCCACCGACCAGCCCCTCAGCGCCCTCGCCCAGCAGCGCGGCGGCGACAGCGGCTTCATCGTGAGGGTTTTCGGTGCCGTCTTCGTAACCGGTCAGGTCATGGCCAGTCATGTGGCGGAAGGTTTCGTTCATCTGCACCAGACGCAGGGCCGGTGCCAGCGCGGCTTCGATCGCGTGGCTGCGATTGAGCAGTTCGCCACGGTCAACACCGTGCAACCAGCACCAGAGCGCGCGTTGGGTCGACGGGTTGTCGACGCCGACACCGACCAGCGCAGGAAAGGCGCGCAAGCCGTCGATCTGCGCGTGCAGCGCCTTGACCAGGGACTCGCCGAAACCGACCACCGCCGATTTTCCGTCCACCAGGCGCGTCAGGTTATCCAGCGCTGCCGGCAGTGCCTCGGCGGATTCAAGGGCGAAGAACATATGACGAGCTTGAGGCGGAACTGGGGTGGCGAGGATGCCCGGCTGGTAGTAACTCATATGAACTCCTTTGAGAAAGAGCGCGAAGTTTAACCGGGGGATCGTTACTTGTGTGTTCTCAAGGGGAAAAGATCGGCTTTCATGAGCGGATGAGCCGACAGATTCGCGATCCACAACGCCGAGCCCAAAAAACCCTAAGATGAATCATGACAAGCCAGGCCGAGGTCTGCTAAAACGATTCATCAGTGCATCACCCAATCCAGACGGGGTAGCGACATGACCACAGCATCGATCCTTGGCAACCTGTTTCCCACCGCCGACGGCATCCCGGAAAAGTATCGCCTCAACGGCCAGACCGAACAGCGCGAATACCTGGTCGACGGTGAACTGAAAACCTGGTCCGGGCCCCTCGCCCAAGTCCGTAGCCCGGTGTACCTGAGCGGCGCGAATGGCGACGAACAAGTAATCCTCGGCAGCACACCGCTGCTCGATGCCGACACCGCCCTGACCGCGCTCGACGCGGCTGTCCGTGCCTATGACCGGGGCCAGGGCCTGTGGCCGACCATGCGCGTGGCCGAGCGTATCCAGCATGTCGAGACCTTCCTCGGTCGGATGCGCGAACAGCGCGAGGCGGTGGTCAAGTTGCTGATGTGGGAGATCGGCAAGAACCTCAAGGATTCGGAGAAAGAGTTCGACCGCACCTGCGACTACATCGTCGACACCATCAACGCCCTCAAGGAACTCGACCGCCGCTCCAGCCGCTTCGAACTGGAACAGGACACCCTCGGCCAGATCCGACGCGTTCCGCTGGGCGTGGCGTTGTGCATGGGGCCTTACAACTATCCGCTGAACGAGACCTTCACCACGCTGATTCCGGCGCTGATCATGGGCAACACCGTGGTGTTCAAGCCGGCCAAGCTTGGGGTGCTGTTGATTCGTCCGCTGCTGGAAGCCTTTCGCGACAGCTTCCCGGCCGGGGTGATCAACGTCATTTACGGCAGTGGCCGCGAGACCGTCAGCGCACTGATGGCCAGCGGCAAGATCGATATCTTTGCGTTTATCGGCACCAACAAGGCCGCCAGCGACCTGAAAAAACTCCACCCAAGGCCTCACCGCTTGCGTGCGGCACTGGGCCTGGATGCGAAGAACCCCGGCATCGTGTTGCCTGAGGTGGATCTGGACAACGCGGTCAGCGAAGCCGTTACCGGCTCCCTGTCGTTCAACGGTCAGCGCTGCACCGCGCTGAAAATCCTCTTCGTCCATGAAGACGTGGTCGAGGCGTTCATCGAGAAATTCAACGCCAGGCTCGCCTCACTGAAACCCGGTATGCCGTGGGACAGCGGCGTGGCCCTGACACCGCTGCCGGAGGCGAGCAAAGTCGATTATCTGCATTCGCTGGTGGCGGACTCGGTCAGCAAAGGCGCCGCCGTGGTCAACCCCAATGGTGGTGAGTCCCGGGCATCGTTCTTCTACCCGGCCGTGTTGTACCCGGTGACACCGCAGATGCGCGTCTATCAGGAAGAACAGTTTGGCCCGGTCGTGCCGATCGTGCCTTACCGTCATCTGGACACCGTGATCGATTACGTCCTGGAATCGGACTTCGGCCAGCAACTGAGCATCTTCGGCACCAACCCGGTGGCGGTCGGCAGGCTGGTGGACACCTTCGCCAACCAGGTCGGCCGGATCAACCTCAACGCCCAGTGCCAGCGCGGCCCCGACACCTACCCGTTCAACGGCCGCAAGAACTCCGCCGAGGGCACCTTGTCGGTGCATGATGCGCTGCGGGTGTTTTCGATCCGGACCCTGGTGGCGACCAAGTTCCAGGAAAGCAGTAAAGAGCTTCTCAGCGAGATCATCAGCGGCCGGAACTCGAGCTTCCTGACCACCGACTATATTTTCTGAGGACACCAAAATTTTCTGAGGACACCAGACTGAGCATCATCAAAGGCCTTCGACTGCCGCCGCTGTTGCGCCGAATACTGCGTCCATTGCTGGACCCGTACCGGCGCTACCGCCACGCCAAACTGATTCATGCGGTGCGGGTTTCGTTGGGGTTGCTGGCGACGATTCTGCTGACCACCGGCATCCATCTGCCCCACGGCGAATGGGCGTCGGTGACCATGCTGGTGGTGATCGGCGGCTTGCAGCACCACGGTAATATCGGCAAGAAAGCCGCCGAGCGAGCCATCGGCACCTTGATCGGGGCCGGTGTCGGCTTGTTGCTGGTGGCGCAACAGGCCTGGCTCGGGATGCCGTGGCTGACCTATTTCGCAATGTCGGTGGTGTGCGGGTTTTTCTCGTACCACGCCATCGGCAAGGGTGGTTATACGGCGCTGCTGTCGGCGATCACCGTGTTTATCGTTGCCGGGCACGGTGACAACCCGGTCACCGATGGCCTGTGGCGCGGGGTGGATATTCTGATCGGCATCGCCCTGGCACTGGCTTTCTCCTTTGCCCTGCCGCTGTACGCGGTGTACTCCTGGCGCTACAACCTGGCCGATGCGTTGCGCGACTGCGCGGCAATCTATGGCCGTATCATCAACGGCGAGTCCGTCGCCGCTGACGAGCACTTGAAGCTCATGAATCGCTTGAACGCAGTCATGGTGCAACTGCGCTCACTGATGCCCTCTGTGTCCAAGGAGGTGCGGGTTTCCATGACCGAACTCGATGCGATTCAGCGCAACCTGCGGATGTGCGTCAGCATCCTGGAAATCCTCGGCAATAGCCGGCCGAATGCCGATGACTCTGAGGCAATGGCCCACCTGCAATCGGCATTGAAAACCGAGCACCGACAGATCCGGGTGCAACTGATCGGTATGGCCCGGGCATTGAAATCGGGCGCTTCACAACGGCTCAGCCGGCCAGCCGAACCGCCATTGGACTCTACGCTTGATATGCCGGTCTACAGTCCACTGGATGGCTACCGATTGCTGACCCGACAATTGGCCGCGAACATCGGCGAGATGCGCCAGCGTCTGGCGAAAACCGCACCGCGCTGGAACATCTGAGAGGCCGTTTATTGTGTAGCCACCCGCCGAAGCTTCAGGCCCCAACCCTGTTGCATCCCGGCGGCGGCCAGCAGAATCGCGGCGACACCGATCCATTGCAGCGGCTCCAGGCGATGACCGAAGGCAAACCAGTCCACGAAAATCGCCGCAATCGGATAGATGAACGACAACGCGCCGGTCAGGGCGGTCGGTAGCTTTTGAATTGCTCCGTAGAGCAGCACATACATCAAGCCGGTATGCACGATACCCAGGGTCACCAGGCTGGCCCAGGCACTGGGCGCTTGCGGCATCGCCGAGAAGTGCGCAAAGGGCGCGAGCAACAGCACGCCGGTGCAGACCTGGATCAACGCGATCAGATGCGGTGGCGTGCCGGTCAGGCGTTTGATGATCAATGCGGCAATCGCGTACAGGAAGGCAGCACCCAGCGCCAGAGCGATCCCCATCAGGTAATCGTTGCCACCCTCGCCTTGCTCGCCATGTGCGCTGACAATCGCCAGCATCCCGAGAAACGAAATGCCCAGCCAGAACAGTTTTTGCAGGGTGATTTTCTCCCCGAGAAACAGCGCGGCCAGCCCCACCAACATGAACGGCTGGACGTTATAAACCGCCGTGCCGATGGCAATCGAGGCGCGAGAATAGGACGCGAACAACAGCACCCAGTTACCGACAATCGCCACGCCACTCAGTACGGCCAACACGAAAGTGGTGGACGTCAAAATGCCCGGGCGCAGAAAGCCGAACGCCGCGCAAATCAGCAACAAGGTGGCGGCACCGAACACACAGCGCCAGAACACCACGTCCAGCACCGGTTGCCCGGACACCAGCACGAACCAGCCAATGGTTCCGGAAATCAGCATGGCGGCGGTCATCTCGAATGAGCCGCGACGTAGTGTTCTGTCCATCATCAACCTCCTGTGTTTGAGGCCAAAGTATGCCAATCCGCCGAGGGGCTTCTCCAGCGCAAAAAGCAGGCTAAACTCGGTATCTGCCTTTTTTATCAAGGCTTATCCAGCCGATTGCCTAACAGGGGATTCGCCATGACCGACGACATCGACCAAGTGCTGATCAGCGCATTGATGGAAGACTCCCGCCGCTCACTCAAGGCCCTGGCACAGATCAGCGGCCTGTCCTCGCCCAGCGTTGCCGAGCGCCTGCGCCGCCTCGAAGAACGCGGCGTACTCAAGGGCTATACCGTCGAAATCGACCCTAAATGCTTCGGCTATCAACTCCAGGCCATCGTCCGCATCCGCCCGTTACCGGGCCAGTTGCAGGAAGTGGAACGGCAGATTCAGGCGATCCCCGAATTCACCGAGTGCGACAAAGTCACCGGCGACGACTGCTTCATCGCCCGCCTGCATGTGCGCTCGATGGAACAACTGGACACCCTCCTCGACCGCCTCAACACCCACGCCGAAACCAACACCGCCATCGTCAAGAAAACCCCGATCAAACGCCGGCTGCCACCGATGGCGTGAGTGCTGTTTGGTTCGCAAAGACGTGGATACCCCGATTCCCAGACGATAAAAAACCCGCCGAAGCGGGTTTTTTACTCAAGGCTGGCGATCAATCATCGCGGCCCATGATGCCGAACAGCTGCAGCAAGCTGATGAACAGGTTGTAGATCGATACATACAGGCTGATGGTCGCCATGATGTAGTTGCGCTCGCCGCCGTGAATGATGGCGCTGGTCTGGAACAGAATGCAGACCGAGGAGAACAGCACGAAACCTGCGCTGATCGCCAGTTGCAGACCACTGATCTTGAAGAAGAAGCTCGCCAGCGTCGCACCCAGCAACACGAAGAAACCGGCCGTGATGAAACCACCCAGGAAGCTCATGTCCTTACGGGTGATCAGCACATAAGCCGACAGGCCGCCGAACACCAGCGCGGTCATCGCGAAGGCCGAGCTGACCACTTCCGCGCCGCCCTGCATGCCCAGGTAACGGTTGAGGATCGGGCCGAGCAGGAAACCCATGAAACCGGTCAGCGCGAACGCAGAAACCAGGCCCCACGCCGAGTCACGGAGTTTGTTGGTGAGGAAGAAAAGGCCGTAGAAGCCGATCAGCACCACGAAGACGTTCGGGTAACCGACACGCATCTGCTGTGCGACAAACGCCATCACGCCGCTGAATGCGAGGGTGAGGGCGAGTAGGCCGTAAGTGTTGCGCAGGACGCGGCTAACCTCTAGCTGCTCAGCCTGCACGCTGTTATTAACTGCGTAATCCTGTTCGCGCATGGCGACACTCCTGTTGGTTTGAAACGTTCAGTCGCAAAGATCATAACAGACGCTCTGTAACAAGCCATGCAGAGAGTTTGACAGTGTGTTTCATTCAGGTATTATGGCGCCCGCAACGCAAACGGAGGTGTGGCCGAGTGGTTTAAGGCAACGGTCTTGAAAACCGTCGACTGTAACAGGTCCATGAGTTCGAATCCCATCGCCTCCGCCATCTTTATACGACAAAGCCCTGATTTTTCAGGGCTTTGTCGTTTCTGGGGTTTGGTGAAAATCTCGGCTCTCGGCATGTGTTCCATAACTATTATGGACGTGTTCCAGAACTCAGCGGCTGACCCCCCTCCTCCGGCGTCCTGCTGATCGTTAAAAATCCTTCACGTAAGGTGATGCTACGCTGTCCTCAAAACCGAGGATTTGCGATGCCACATTCGGACCTCCCCCCTCCCTGCTGCACAAGATCAACGAAAACCAACTCGCGCTCGAAGCCGCCATCATGGAGCTTTCCAACTGGGTCGAAGCCCGCGGCTCAGCCGACGTCGCCGACAACGTGCGCGGCGCCTTGGACACCATCGACAAGAACGAAGAGTTCATCAAGATGACGCTCGCGGTACTGATGACGCTGGAGTGAATTAGCACTGCATCTTATCGCTACCCCGCTACCACCTCGCCTCAAATACTGAGGCGAAACCGTGGATCCGTACGAAATCGAAGACACCCGCAACTGGCTGGAATGTCCTTAATCCTCCCTATCAAAACCAACGTACGTTCGATCTTTTTTAAAGATTTTATGATTGCTGAAACGTATCATCACCGAAATTAGCCGGTTTTAACCGAAATACACCCTGCATTGCACTGCGCCATCTCCGCTGACCTAGGAATTTCTCTATTTCGAGCCAGCTAGCGGAAGAGCAATACATCCAAAGAAACATCCTCACTTAGATGAATATCGATACGCCCCCCTCCAGACGACCCTCCGCTTTCGAGGCGCACGCCCCCGTTGAAAAGAGTATGTTCAACGCAATACGCGCACAAAGTTCAAATGCATGGATGCTAGTCGAGCCTCTGCGATTACTTACTAACAATGAAAAAACTATCAATCTAACCAAGATGGAGTACGCAGTACTCGACTTGTTAATAAGCAGCACAGAACGGATAGTAAGTAATGATGCCATTGCCAAAAAACTAAACAAAAACCTTGACCACTATAAGGGACTGGTGATGTGCCTCAGCAGGCTACAAGCGAAGTTCAAGAGGTCCGCTAGAGGAGATAACCTTTTCCGCTCGGTAAGAAATCGCGGCTACTGCATCGTCCAAACAATACACATTGAGAAGGACTTATCTAACAGGCATACCGCCTGCGATGAAAAAACCTGGAAGCGCTGCTCGCCCCCCCGCCACAGCATCTACTTGCTAGCCGATGCATCTGCCTATTGGGTTGACGTATGTAGCGGCTCTGGCACGGAGGAGGTGCCGAGCTTCCATGAAGTGCGGGCGCTGTCGCTGCACCTGTGGAAGAACGCCGGAAACGATGGACAGAAGATCGCAGGGCACGCGAGCGAGGGCATGACCAAAAACTACCAGCGGGACCACGAGAAAATCGTCCGGCCTGAGGCGATACCGGATCTGAATATCAGCGAAATCACTGGGTAGTTTTGCGTAGACCTGAAACGAGAAGGGGGACCAAGCCACTAAGCGCTTGATCTCCTCACGAAATATGGTCGGGACGGAGTGATTCGAACACTCGACCCCTAGCACCTCATGCCGGGGACTGTAACGACCTAAGCTATTGTTTTAGAACGAATATGACCCCCTTTAAGAGTGGCAAAACATTCGATTTTTTGTGCTTATGCAAACGGAAACACGCGGCCTCCAGAGGAGGTTTTGCGCAAGCCACCGCAGGAGAATGACGAGGTGACATTGCGAAACTTTCTGCATCCGCTAGAACTTCGAGATGGCGCAGAATTGTCTGCCCGTCACCTCGAGGAAGGGACATGGCTGTAATCACGAAGAGTGACTTGGTGTACAAGTACACTTGGTCGGCAGATCAAGGCGACAACCCGCATTACACTGGGTTGCTGGATCGCGACAAGGTAGACCGGGACGAGGGACACGAGGTTGTACATTTTCCGACAGTAGTGCCCTCCCTTCCAGGCATTCTGCCGACCTGAACCCCAAGCCCCTAGTTTGCCCCTGCCCTTACGCACCAGCCAAAAAACCGAGTAATCAGCGTGTTTTTTCCTCCTAAAGACCAAGCGCCGGATATGTATTAACCCTGATACATGAAAGGTTATTATTTGACGCTTTTCTAACAGAGGCACATTGCTATGATCCCGGCAAACTCCACTGCTAGAGGCTCTGAAGTGAAATTAACACCTGCCGAAAAGACCAAGTCTCGGGGTTGGGAATGGGCCTATAAAAAAATCCGGAGTTTTGGTTGCTCTCGAAGAACGGCCATCTACAGGGCAAGCCTCTATGCTCTTCGAGGTGACTCGGGAGGTTTCTCAAGCGAGCGGAGCTTGCAAAGATTCCGACTACGGCGTTAACCAAGCTGGTCATCACCGGTACGCCATGGCTCGACCCGATCCCCCTTCGGGCTGCAGGGCTGCGGCCACAAAGACAACCCTGACTACAAGACCGGCGCCTGCAAGATCTCCATCAACTGCTAAGACAAGCGTTGGAACTCCTTCTCGGGGCGGCATGGGGCCGCGTACGGTGGCCGAGTAGGTCCCTTGATCTCCCCCGACGGCCTCACGCTGGCGTCACACATTCCGCCGCCGACGATGACACCCCGCCCGAACCAATGACATGCATGACCGACTCGACCTGCCAAAGTCTGTTCGCGCTGGCGCGATGGTTGTGCACATCGATCCGCCCCTCGGCGACCATTCCAGGCGTCAGCGGCCGAGTGATGGACATGGTCGATCTGAGCCACGCCCCTGGGCACCACCACCAGGCGACCGTCGACCGGCTTCGCCACGGCGCCCAGTTCACGTGCCAAACGCGTCAGTAGGTTCATATCGGATTCGGCGCGCTGGTCGATATGACTGAAAATATGCTTTGCCAGCTCCGGCGCTACGGCCGCAATGTAGCATGCTCCTTGGCCATCTTGGCGACCAGAGCGCCCAGCGTTTTGGATCGGGCCTCCCTCCGGAAAATCAAGGAACCAACTGATAGGTTGACTGCACTAGACCGGAAGGAAAACACCGGCTATTTACTAGCTTCAATTCAATGTCCTGCGTAAGGGCCCCGAACAATGGTCTTCCCGACCCAATCAGCACGGGAACAGTGGTGATCACCATATCGGCGACTAACCCGTCACGCAGGAATGACTGCACCAATTGCCCGCCATCGACATAGACTCGATGCACACCTTGCCTCGCCAGTTCCGCCAGCAGGTCTGAAGGAGTGAGGTTGGAAAAACGCACTTTCCCCTCTAGCGCATTAGGCACCTGTGAATCGGCCAACTGTTGAGACAACACGATTACTGGCAGGTCGTAGAACCAAGTGTCGAAGGTCAGCACTTTCTCATAGCTCCCCCTCCCCATCACGATAGCATCCTTATCGGCGATGAAGCCCAGGTAGCCGTGATCCTCACTCTGATCATCGCGCTGCAATAGCCAGTCAATGTCACCGTCGGACCTGGCGATATAGCCATCTAGACTGATGGCGATGAAAACATGTGCAGTAGTCATAGAAGTTTCCTTATTCAGACGACGCATGACTGACCGCAAAGAGGATAGCAAAACTAATATATAGCTAAATTTCTTAGCTGGTTTTCTACAAATCCCGCTCAATTCAAATTGGTCAAAAAACTGTGTAGCGTATTTTGATCGCGCGAATAGACCGTTCACGCTTTGAATTAATCTTCCTTCAACACCGGTTCAACTTCATCGACCGGCAACGAAGCCAACATTTCAGCGCGACAAACCTCAAGGATCTCATCCGCGAGCGCAGAATCATCCGGGCAGGCACGCGACAAAATAATCGCGCCGACAGCACGAGACAGCAGGTCGATCATTTTCTTTCTCCCCTCTCCCGCCTCGGCATCCGGTCCCGTCGGATATTTCTCTCCCAGCGTTTGCAGGGTGTGTTCAATGCCTTCGGCAAATGTCGTTTTCACATCATCCGATTGACGTGCCGCGTCGCTGCACAACGCGGCCATGGTGCAACCGCTGCCACGTCCGTCCCGATGTTCTCGGGTCACATAGACGTTGATGAAGCCCGGAACATCGAGCGCTTGGGCGCCAGTCAGCGATTTGGCAAGACTGCAGGCCGAGGCTTCGGCCATCAGGTCGGCCTTCGACCCGAAGTGCTTGTAGAAGCCTCCATGGGTGAAACCGGCAGCCGCCATGAGATCCGCCACACCGACGCCGTCAAAGCCGCGCTCACGGAACAGCTCTGAGGCCGTTTCAACGATGTGCTCTCGATTGGCCTGCGCCTGGGCCTTGGTCACTCTCACGTGCAATACCTCGTGTTTACCGGGAAATCATGCGTCCAATCATACATAGATGCTGGTCATAATCAAAACCGTTGACAGTTTAGATTTCGATCATCATCCTAATTGCACGCAACACCGATCTCCATCAACGGGCACGGAAGAAATACCAGATGACCAATCAGAATCTGTTCACCCCTTACACCCTTGGCAGCCTAACGCTGTCGAACCGGGTAGTCCTTGCGCCGCTGACACGTAACCGCGCAGGCCAGGGCTTCGTCCCCAGCGAGTTCGCGGCCACCTATTACAGCCAACGCGCCAGCGCCGGCCTGCTGATCAGCGAAGCCACGCAGATTTCCCGACAGGGCCAGGGCTATCAGGACACCCCCGGGATCTACACGCAGAAGCAGATAGACGGCTGGCGCACCGTGACCGATGCCGTCCATGCCAAGGGCGGAAAAATCTTTCTGCAACTGTGGCATGTCGGCCGCGTGTCGCATGTTGATCTGCAAGAAAACGGCGCCGCTCCTGTGGCCCCTTCTGCACTGCGCGCCGCCACCAAAGTGTTCGTCAACAACCGTTTTGAAGACGTCTCCGAGCCGCGCGCACTGGATATCAGCGAACTGCCGGGGATCGTCTCCGATTTCCGCCAGGCCGCGGCAAACGCGGTCGCCGCCGGGTTCGATGGTGTGGAGATTCACGGTGCAAACGGCTATTTGCTGGATCAATTCCTCAAGGACAGCGCCAATCTGCGTACCGACGCTTACGGCGGTTCGATTGAGAATCGTGCGCGCCTGTTGCTCGAAGTGACGGCGGCGGTTGTCAATGAAATCGGCGCGGATCGCACCGGTGTGCGCCTGTCTCCGGTTTCGCCGGCCAATGGCGTATCCAGCAGCGATCCGCAGGCGCAATTCGATTACGTCGTTGAACAACTCGACGCCCTCGACGTGGTTTATCTGCACGTGGTCGAAGGCGCGACCGGTGGCCCGCGCGACGTGGCGCCCTTCGATTTCGGCGCCCTGCGCCAGCGCTTCAAAAACACCTACATCGCCAACAACGGCTATGACCTGGACCTGGCGGCTTCGCAGCTCGCTGAAGACCAGGCCGACCTGATCGCCTTCGGTCGCCCGTTCATTGGCAATCCGGATCTGGTGGAGCGCCTCAAACGTGGCGCGCCGTTGTCCGCGTTCAATCCCGCCACCCTCTATGGCGGCGGTGCGGCTGGCTACATCGACTACCCGACGCTGGCTGAATCGAGCGCTATCGCAAGCTGAGCCATCAGTGATCGCGCTTTCTGTTTCTCACATCCTGAAAGAGAGATAACCCATGAGCACTCGCCCTACTGTTCTCATCACTGGCGCCTCCACCGGCATTGGCGCGGTCTACGCCGAGCGCTTCGCGCAACGCGGCCACGATCTGGTACTGGTCGCCCGCGATCAGGCGCGCCTGGATGCACTTGCAGCGCGCTTGCGCAGCGAACACGACGTCGCCGTCGATGTCATTGCGGCGGACCTGACCCAACTCAGCGATCTGACAACCGTTGAAAGCCGCCTGCGCGACGACGCCCGCATCGGCATCCTCGTCAATAACGCCGGCGCCGCGCTGTCCGGTAACTTCATCGACCAAAGCACCGACAGCGTTGCGCAACTGGTCGCCCTCAACACCACGGCGCTGGTGCGGCTCGCCAGCGCCATCGCCCCACGCCTGGCCAAGACAGGCGACGGCGCGATCATCAACATCGGTTCGGTGGTAGGCCTCGCGCCGGAGTTCGGCATGACGGTCTACGGTGCGACCAAGGCATTTGTGCTGTTCCTTTCCCAGGGCCTGAGCCTGGAACTTTCGCCTCAGGGCGTCTACGTGCAGGCCGTGCTGCCCGCCGCCACCCGCACGGAAATCTGGGATCGCTCCGGCGTCGACATCAACACCTTGAGCGAAATCATGGAAGTGGGCGATCTGGTGGATGCCGCCCTAGTCGGTTTTGATCGTCGCGAACCGGTGACCATCCCGCCGCTGCACGAAGCGGAACGCTGGGATGAGCTGCAGAGCGCACGTCAGGGCCTGCTGGGGCAAATCCGCCAGTCTGCAGTCGCCCAGCGCTACCAGACCCAACCGTGATCTTTTGGTAGCGAGCATTCGCGCCGGATTCGATGCAGGCGCAGGGCACTGCATCGAACCCGGCCACTGTCCGGAGTAGCAATGAATTCAACGCAGACAAGTACGCCCTCGGGTTCACAGACGTCGTTCATCAATGCGACGAACCAGACGATCACGGTCAACGGCATTCCCTTTGCCTATCGCGATACCGGCCCAGCAACCGGTGTGCCCCTCGTACTGTTCAACCATTGGGGCGCGGTGCTGGACAACTTCGACCCCGCGATCATCGATGGCCTTGCACAAACCAGACGCGTCATTACCACCGACTATCGCGGCATCGGCGGCTCTGGCGGAAGCGCACCACTGACCGTCGGCGAAATGGCTGACGATGCCATCCAGCTGATTCATGCGCTGAGGTTGGAAACCGTTGATGTGCTCGGTTTCTCCCTCGGCGGCTTCGTCGCTCAGGACATCGCCCTGAAGGCGCCTGATTTGGTGCGGCGTTTGATTCTGACCGGCACCGGACCAGCCGGCGGCAGCGGTATCGACAAGGTCGGCTCGGTGACATGGCCATTGATGCTCAAAGGCTTGCTGACCTGGCGCGATCCGAAGTTCTACCTGTTCTTTACTTCGACGCCCAATGGTCGTCGATCCGCCTCGCAGTATTTACAACGCCTGAAAGCACGCAAAAAAAATCGCGACAAAGGCCCGACGCCCAGCGCTTTCCTGCGGCAGTTGAAAGCCATCACTGCGTGGGGCAAACAGGCGCCACAAGACCTCAGACGCTTGCGGACGCCGACGCTGATCGTCAACGGCGACAACGACATCATGGTGCCCAGCGTTAACTCGAGTGCACTGGCAAAGCGTATCCCCAACGCACAACTGGTGATTTATGAGGATGCCGGGCACGGCGGTATTTTCCAACACCACGTTGACTTTGTGGCCAAGGCGCAGGCGTTCCTCGATGCCTGACAACACGGCGCAGCAACGCCGCAACACACCGGCTACCCTCCTTACAACCGAAAAGAGCTGCACCACGATGAAAGCATTTCTAATTGATCGCTATGGCAAGAACCCCGGGCGGATTGGCGAAGCGCCCGCCCCCGCAGTGGGTGCCCACGACGCCTTGATCGAGGTACACGCCAGCAGTGTCAACGTGCTGGATTCGAAGATCAGCAAAGGCGAATTCAAGCTGATCCTGCCCTACTCATTTCCGTTGATCCTGGGTAACGATCTGGCAGGCGTCGTGATTGAGGTGGGCTCGAAGGTGACACGCTTCAAACCGGGAGACGAAGTGTACGCTCGCCCACCGGAAGCGCGGATCGGCACGTTCGCCGAATTGATCGCCGTGAACGAGAACGCGATCGCCCTGAAACCTGCCAATACCAGCATGGCACAGGCCGCGTCCCTCCCCTTGGTTGCACTGACCGCCTGGCAAGTACTGGTCGAAACCGCCCAACTGAAAAAGGGTCAGAAAGTGCTGATTCACGCCGGCTCCGGCGGCGTCGGCACCCTCGCCATCCAGCTCGCCAAACACCTCGGTGCGTTTGTCGCTACAACCACCAGCACTGCGAATGTCGAATGGGTGAAGGCATTGGGGGCCGATTTGGTGATCGACTACAAACAGCAGAACTTCGAAAGTGTCTTGCACGACTACGACGTAGTGTTGAACAGTCTCGGCGCCGATGTCCTGGAGAAGTCACTCAAGGTGCTCAAGCCAGGTGGCCAGCTCATTTCCATCTCTGGGCCACCCACTGCGCAGTTCGCGCAGGAGCAAGATTTGTCCTGGCCATTGAAGCAAATCATGCGCCTGCTGAGCCTCGGTATTCGGCGCAAGGCCCGCAAGCAAGACGTCAGCTACAGGTTTGTATTCATGCGGGCCAACGGCGCCCAACTGCAACAAATAACCGCGCTCATCGAGGCCGGCATCATCAAACCGGTGATTGACCGCGCCTTCCCCTTTGAATCAACGGCAGAGGCGTTGAAGTATGTCGAGCAGGGACGAGCCAAAGGCAAGGTCGTTGTTTCGATCAAATGACTAAGCCGCCTATCGATGAGTCGACCGAAGAGCCCGACAAACTTTTAGCACGCCAGCATTCTTCATCCGGGCTGAGCGAGTTGACGACACTAGAGTTGCCGAAACCGGATGCGCAGCAAACGGACGTCGTGCCTGTAGCACCAACTGTGATCCTATGGCGCAGTTTGATGCTTAAGCAGTAGATCTCGGCCTCGCCACAGCCACCGTACAAAGCACATTCATAATCAGTTTGGCGACTCTCTCCGTAGCACAATTGACGAACCCGAGGATGAATATACGTTCATCAAAAACATTGTTCTATGCGTCTAGCCTGTGGGTTCCGACATAGTGAATACAGGAGTAACCCACCATGTTCTCGCACGAAAGCATCCCGCTGATCATCATTTTCATCATCCTGCTGCTTGGCGTGCTTACCGCCGTCCTCCATCCGGTACATGCGTTCTATAGCTGGCTTCAGAGGCGCAGGGAAAAATCATCCGTCGAGATCGCGAAAGAGGTGGATTCGCGCTGAATTTTTTTTAACGAGCCCGGCTAAGTCCGGGCATTTTTTTGAAGCTTTCGGGCCGATTCTGTTGAAAAAGTCGGCCTTGGTTTGCGCATCAGAAAAGTACGCGTCCGAGATTGAAATCCGAGTCCTGAACCTTCTGCCCAAAACACAGATTTAAATCTCAGGCACGTACTTTTCTGCCGTGGAAACCGAAGCCGACTTTTTCAACAGAATCGGCCAAGAGCGGACACTCGAGCACATCACCTGGTTGGCTGTTTTTTCAGGACGAAGCGGTCACCCGTGTTCTGCTGCCAACATTGACCTGAACTGAGAAATGATCTCTGAAGATAACCCGGCAGCTTCGAACACTGCGCAGGTAAAGCTAACGGGAGCAGGACCTGGCGCAGTTATGATGCGGTCAGCAACCACAGCTACTGGACTGCGTCGATAAAGCGAGGACCCTTCATAACCTGCGGCATTCTGTTGTAAAAAGTCAGCGCTGTTCGAGGTATGAGAAACCGTGTCGAGAAGCCCGGCTCTCGCAAGTGCCAGCGTTCCCCCACAGATACCGGCAATTGTCGCGCCACTTGAACGACTAGTATGAAGAAAGTCCCGAATATCCGGTGCATCTGCACGTTCCCAGATCATTCCACCGATGACGACAACAACGTCCGGTTTCCAGTCCAGGCATTGTTGCAAGCTGCAATTCACAGTTACTGCCAATCCACCCTGCGAGCGGAACTGTCCCGTAGTAGAGGCGAAAAACCTAACGTCGATCCCGTAGAACGGGGATGCGGTTCCTGCAATGAAAGCATATTCCCAGTCCGCAAAACCGGGTGTCAGTATCAATCCCACGCGTGCCATCAGTCAGAATCCTCCATGAAAACGAATAACATAAAGCGACAACATATAGGTCTCAACGGCTGCCTTGGGTCGAAAGTTTCCCCTCACCACTGACAGCTTTCGGCCAGAGGCTGATTGTTGAAATCGACTGAAATCGCCACTCAATGGTCAAGCCTATAAACTTGCGGATGACTCAAGGTGCGTATCACTTCCTGCCAGTCGCCGTAATTCGCTCACATCGGCGAACCACTCATGGGACTGAAGACTGTGGAATGCATCATATGCTCCATACCCCCAGGCGACCGCACCAAAGGCGATACCGGCAGTCGCAGCTGCTTCACCATCCGTAGGTTGGTCGCCGATGTAGATAACTTCCTCTTGCGCCACGTCGAATTTGCGCATGACACGGCGCAAGCGAGACGCCTTGCCGAAAATGGAGGCGCCGCACTCGAAGGCCCGGATATGTTGACAGCTGGAGCCCAAAATTTGCTTGATATTTTCTTGGGAGTTAGAAGATACCACCGCCAGAATCAGTCCTCTCTCGTCAAGATGGGCGAGGGTATTTGCAATGTTATTGAACAGTGGGATCGAGCTTCGATGTTTCTTCATCAAGCTCATGAAGGTTCGCGCCACCAGAGGCAACTTCCAGCGAGGCATTCCGATATGAGCCATGATCTCCCGAGCCCCCTGCTTGCGCAAACCGTCCAACTCTTGCGGGTGAATTCGACTGAATGCGTGTCTGTCAGCAACCTGGTTGAACACTGAAACAAAGAACGGAAAGGAATCAGCGAGCGTGCCGTCAAAGTCGAAAATGGCAAGCCGGTATGACATGTAAAAGCTCCTTCCTGTAGTGGTGGCAGCCGAGTCCGGGCGGCTGCTTGTGCTGGGCGATTGATTCACCCGATTGGTGGGAAAGGCGCATTATCCCTGCTCCGGAATCTGCCCGGAAGGAGTAAGTGGCTTAACGCTGTTGCCGTATCTCACTACCTTCAAGGCCTTGACTTGATTTATCGAGCTCGCCGAGCATATTCCGATGATTGCCAAGGCCAAAGTCGTTTTTCTCGCCACCCGCAATCACCTCAACCATCCGCTTCAGCACTCCTTCACGGCGATGCATGGGAGTAAACGTCCCATCGATGTGGGGCGGCATTCTATCGAACGACAAATCAGCGACAGGGATCGTCATCAATGCAATGCTGACCGAGCCGTTGTTCGCCGCGCTGCTGGCGTTTTTGGTGCTCAATGAAGTACCGCGCGAAAGCCTGTACGCAGGAGCAGTACTGATCATCGTCGGCCTGTGTTTTTCCAATGAGCTGATCCGCTTGGGCAGCAAAGCATCCGTCCCTTCGACCGAGTGAGCTACTTTCGGATCCTGATTGCTTTAGCAATCAGTGGTTTTGAAGTGTTTTCAGGGCTTTGTCGTTTCTGGGGATGCGAGCGAGCAGCCCCTCTAAGCCCCAGCAATCTCCACTGAACCTACCGCGCCCCAACCACGTCCAGTCGAAGAAGGCTAGAGAACACGCGAGGCCACGCTGTGCATCAGTTCCGCGCACGGATGCACAGCGTATTTCTCACGCAGAAGAGACCGAGTCGTCTTCGTTTGTTTTCAGCTACCCGTTACCACACAGCAATATGGGAATCGGCCCGCGGCTCGGTGCCGCCGCACAACACACCGGTGTCCGGGTCGCGGATGATGATCTGCCCTCGGCCATAGTTGATCAGGTCGCAATCGACCTGAACCTTATGTCCGCGCCGGGCCAGCGAAGCGGCCAAGTCCCTCGACGCCCCCTGCTCGATGCCGACTTTCATGCCTCCCAGCCATTGCCATCGCGGTGCGTCCAGCGCAGCTTGAGGATTGAGACCAAAATCCACCAGGTTCATGACCATCTGCACATGGCCTTGGGGCTGCATGTAGCCACCCATGACGCCGAACGGTCCCACCGGCGCGTCACCTTTACTGATGAAGCCAGGAATGATGGTGTGGAAGGTCTTTTTGCCCGGTGCCAGGCAGTTGGCGTGGTCAGGGTCGAGACTGAATTCCTGCCCACGGTTCTGCAAGGCGATGCCGCTGTCTGGCAGCACCACGCCAGAACCGAAGCCGTGGTAGTTACTCTGGATGAAGGACACCATATTGCCCTGCGCATCTGCCGTGGCCAGGTACACCGTACCGCTGGCGTGAGGATCGCCGGGATCAGGTTGCTGAGCCTGATCAACGATCTGTTCACGGCGTTGGCTGCTATAGGTGTCGCTGAGAAGATCAGCCACCGCCACACGCATGTGCAGCGGATCGGTGATGTAATGCAGGCCATCGCTGTAGGCCAGCTTCATGGCTTCCAATTGACGATGCCAGGTCTGCTGGCTGTCTCGGTGATCGAAGTCGAAACCCTGAAGGATTTTCAGGGTCATCAGGGCCACCAATCCTTGCCCGCTTGGAGGGATTTCCCACACATCGTAGCCGCGGTAATTGATGCTGATCGGGTCCACCCATTGGGCGCGATAGTCCTGCAGGTCGCTGGCTCGCAGGTAGCCGCCGGTGGCGCGGGAATGGGCATCCAGACGCTGAGCCAGAGCACCGCGATAGAGGCTTTCGCAAGCGCTGTCCGCCAGTTCTTCCAGCGTTCGGGCTTGCGCCGGGTTGCGGAATAATTCACCGGCCTTTGGCGCACGGCCATCAATCAGGAACGTGTCGAACCAGGCGTCTAGCACCGGGTCTCGATGGGGGCTGAATTCATCCAGAGCAGTCTGCCATTGTCGGGCGACCACCGGCGACACTGGGAAGCCCTCCCGGGCCAGACTGATCGCGGGCTGCAGCAACTCGGCAAAGGGCAGCTTGCCGAACCGTCTGGACAACTCCGCCCAGGCCGAAGGACAACCGGGCACCGTGACCGGCGTCCAGCCATAAAGCGGCATCCGCTCGTGACCACACGCCTTGACTGCATCGATCGTCAGTGCCGCCGGCGCTTGGCCGTTGCCGTTCAGTCCGTGCAATTGGCCTTTGCTCCAGACCAGAGCAAAGGCGTCGCCGCCCAAGCCGCAGCCGGTGGGTTCAACTACCGTTAGCGCCGCCGCTGTAGCGATCGCGGCATCAATGGCATTGCCGCCGTTGCGCATGATTTCGATGCCGGCCTCGGCGGCCAGTGGCTGTGAAGCCGCGACCATGCCACGGCGGGCAAACACACTCTGGCGTTGCGACGGATAGGGATATTCGTGGGCAGAAAATTTCAACATGGCAAAAGCTCTTCCAAACAAAGATTCAATGGCCGCAGGTATCCGGTTCCATTGCCGGGTAAAAAACCCTGACTGAGAAGGTCACAGCACGCGACTGAGAAAGGCCCGAGTTCGCGGGTGTGTCGGTCGACTGAAGATCTGCTCCGGCGGACCCTGCTCAATCAGTTCGCCCTGATCGAGAACCACCACGCGATCAGCGACTTCCCGGGCAAAACCCATTTCATGGGTGACCACTACCATGGTCATGCCGTCATCGGCCAACTGCTTCATCACCTGCAGGACCTCGCCGACGGTTTCCGGATCCAGGGCGCTGGTGGGCTCGTCGAACAGCATGGCTTGAGGTTTCATCGCCAACGCCCGGGCGATTGCCACGCGCTGCTGCTGTCCACCGGACAACATCGACGGGTAATGCATGGCCTTGTCCGCCAGGCCGACCCGGGCGAGCAAGGCCCGGGCCTGTTCCAACGCTTCGGCGCGTGGCACGCCGAGCACCTGGATCGGTGCCTCAATGATGTTTTCCAGCGCGGTCATGTGGGGGAACAGATTGAAACGTTGAAAGACCATGCCGATGTCCCGACGCTGGCGAGCGATGTTGCGCTCGGAGTCGCGCACCAGGCTGCCGTCGGCGCGCTCGCGATACCCCATGGAGCGACCGTTGACGCGTATGCGCCCGCCTTGAATGTCCTCCAGCAGATTAATGCAGCGAATGAAGGTGGTCTTGCCTGAACCCGATGCACCGATCAACACCACCACTTCACCGCGCCGCACCTGCAAGGAAATCCCCTTGAGAATCTCCAGGTCGCCAAAAGACTTATGAATGTCCAGGGCCTCGATAATCAGTTCTTCACTTTTGTGCGCCATGCTTAACGCCCTCTCAGCAATTTGAGCGTGCCGCGGCCAAACATGCGACTGCCGGCCGCTGGCGGTGCGGGTCGATCGGACTGTCCGAAACGCGCTTCCAGCCAACGCTGGAAGAAGCCCCAGAGGGTGGTCAGCAGCAGGAAATAAATCGCCACCACCAGGTACAGTTCAAATACCCGGAATGTCGCCGACGTGACCATTTGCGTACTCAGCAGCAACTCCTGCACGCCAATCACGCTGACCAGCGTCGTATTCTTGAGCATCACGTTGAATTCGTTGCCCAACGGCGGAACGATGACCCGGAACGCCTGAGGCAAAACGATACGCCGCATCAGTTTGGCGAAGGTCATGCCCAGCGAACGCCCAGCCTCATACTGTCCCTTGTCGACAGCGCCGATCCCGGCACGAATGATCTCGGCCATGTAGGCACCTTCGTTCAGGCCCAGGGCGATGATCGCTGCCTGAATATTGCCCGGCACCACCAAACCAAACAGTTCCACGTCCTCGAAACGGAAGATGCCGCCGGCCGCCAATGCGGTATAGAGAAAAACGATTTGCACCAGCAGCGGAGTGCCGCGCATCAGCCACACATAGAACCGTACCGGCAGGTTGAGCAACGGGTTGCGCGACAGACGCATCAGCGCCGCTGCCAGCCCAAGCACGCAGCCCAACACCATTGCCAGCACACTGATCAGGCAGGTCAACCAGAGCCCAGTGAGGTACACCCCGCTGGGCTGCAAAAGGTATTGCCAGAACACATCCCAATTGAAATTCATCGAGCGCTCGCCTCAGTCGAGTGTGTCGCTGGAAACATGCCATTTGCTCAACAACTGCACATAGCTGCCGTCACTGCGCATGTCACTGATGATCTGCTGTACTGCGGTGGTGAGCTGGGAATCATCCTTGCGGGTCCCTAAACCCGTGAGAATCCGGCTGAAGGCTGGCACCCCCTCCTCGAATAAATCAGGCGCCATTGCGGCGTAGTAACCTGCTGTTTCTACGGTGGTGCCGTAAGCGTCCACCTGACTGATACGCAGCGCCTGGAAGGCGTCAGTGTCACTGTTGTAAACCACCAGTTTCATCGGTGTCTTGCCGGCCTTGGTGAGCTTTTCGTTCTCGGCGTCCAACAAGGTTTTGATCGTGGAGCCATTGAGCACTGCCACCTTGTGCCCAGACAGTCCATCCAGGGTTTTGATGCCCTTGGGATTGCCTTTGGGAACGACCACTGACTGGCTGGAATACATGTAGTTGACGATGTCGATCACTTCCCGGCGTTCGGGCTTGTCGAACAGCTGATCAACGATCATGTCGCACTGCTGGGCGAGCAATGCCGGCAGCAACCCGGAGAATGGAATGACCCGCCATTGCACCGGTTTGTCTCCGAGCCGTTTGGCGATTTCCAGCCCCAGATCGACAGTCAGGCCCCTGGGTTTTTGCGCCTCATCGAAAGACACCAAGGGTGGCGAGTCCATGCCAGAGCAATACGTGAGTTTTTCGGCCTTTTGCAGTCGTTCCGGCACTTGGGGTGTGGCGAACGCCCACTGTGCGCAGAGTCCCAGGGATACAGCAGCAAGCAACACACGGCGTTTATGCATGACCAGACACTCCAGTTGTTTAGTAACGGGGCAGTACTCAAAGTCAACACACGGTCGGGCTCGAGCCCGATTCTATTTTTCCGATTGCAGGAACTGAATCAGCGCCGGCACTGTGCCCTCGATGTGCTGACGCACCACCGACTCGGCCTGGTCGGCATCGCCTGAGCGAATGGCATCAAGGATCACCGCGTGTTCCTGGCGGGCACTCAAGGGCTTTTCACCGTGTTGCAGCCACAGGCGCATGGGCGCCTCGATCAACGAGTACAGGGCCGAGATTTGCTTCATCAAACGCGGACGGCCGCTGAGGCTGCACAGGTATTCATGGAAAGCCCGATGACGGCTGACCCATTCCGCGCTTTCGTCGCGGTAGTCATCCATCTCGTCCAGCATGCGTTCCAGAGCCGCCAGCTGACGCTCACCGATCTTGGCCACGGCGACGCGGATGGCCAGGCCCTCGAGGGCACTGCGCATCTCGAAGACTTCGTGCAGTTCGTCGATGTTCAGGCCGCTGACTATCGCCCCGCGGTTAGGCCGCAAGGTCACCAGGCCTTGAGCATCGAGGCGTCGGAAGGCTTCGCGCACCGGCATGCGGCTCATGCCGATCTCAGTGGCGATGTCCTCGGCGATCAACCGGTCGCCTTTGCGGTAACGACCGCCACAGATCGCTTCCAGCAGAAAGTTGTAAGCCTCCTCCTCGGCGGTCAGGGGCTGACGCTCAATGTAAGCGGGAGCGAATTGCATAAAGTCACCTTTTGCAGTTTTGTATCCAATTATCCATGGATTCAAAAAAGCAGAAACCGTGCCAGGCTGCGTAGCACTGCTTCAAGCGCTTAATTGGAAAGGATTTTCGACTCAAGAGACGCTGATCTATAGATCAGCGTGGTACTCACCGTGCGCTACGAAATGGCCCAGTGCGCCCCAAATGGGTGAAAAATGGTACCCAGGTAACAAATCATTTCGCCGAATGCCCCCAAAGCCCTTGGCGCGTTCTCTGAGTAATTGCACAGACTTGCCCACCCATTTACATTCGGCCTGAGCTGTCATTTGCAACGGATCTGACCAGCGCATTTCGCGGACATGACCGGCAGAGAATGACCCAAAGCTGACCCCTCAGGATTTCGTACTCTCAGACCCCATCCGCGAATTTGCACACCACTGATGACATATTGGTACGTCTGGAGAGGGGCATGACCACCACGCAAAAACTGACTCAAACAATGCTATGTGCATTGTCAGATCAAACAAAGGTTATGGTTTGTCATGAAATGAAAAAGCGCTGTCGCCAAATGAAAGGCTGGCGCGCGCCCCGTCTATAAACTCCTCCTCAAGCCTGCGCAGCAAGCCCAGGGCTCTCACGGGTGCGAAACACCTATGGAGAAATCCACGCATTTCCCACGAATGGAGAAGAGACAATGAGTGAGCGGTCGATCAAGCCACGGCTGATCGATACATCCTACGATTACCTGCTTCAACGTTGAACCTGGATAATTAAGAGTTTTAAAAAACCAATTCTATTAGTAATCGCTTAATGCCCAGCCTACAAATATATTACTGAAAGCCCACGACCTACCGTGCACTCACCTCAATAGAACTCACACTTAAAAATACGCCCCTAGAACTACATTGCGGAAGACAAAAATAAGTAATGTTTTTGCGATTTGTTTTTTGTTGCATTCATGAATTTTATAATCAGAAACCATGACAAAACTTGCAGAGACATCACTTCAACACCCTCAATGCTGGAAGCTCGATATAAATAATCGAATCTTATTCGACGACGCCATTCAAATACACTTAACAAATATTGAGGGCATCATTGTAAAAAACATGCTCCTCAAGGAGGAACGCGTAATCAGTAGAGCAGAGCTAATTAGTAGTATTGGGAGAGATCCTGAGCTCTATCGCGGCCTGGAGATGAGTTTGAGTAGACTGCAAATAAAATTCAAGAAAAACGCAGGAGGACGGCATCTCTTTCGCGCAGTCAGAAATCGCGGCTACTGCCTCACTCAAGTCATACATATTAATGGGGAGCCGTCTCGGAAATTTACGTGAGGTAAGCGGCAATACACCCCTCGCATGGTCATATGGCTGATGATGACTAACGAACTTATGAATTTAGGGGTGGCCGTGGGCGCAGCGTTCAAGATGAGTGAGTTCACTTTTTACGATTGACCTTGCGCCTTGATACTGGTGCAGCGGCGTTAAAAAACTGTCGCATAACTTCTAAGTTATGCGACGACTCACTCGGGCTTGACAGTAAAGGCTTTGTGATATCGCGTGACTCTGTCGCAGGTTCTCAATTATCTGCGACATGAAATGTGATAGATGTGACATTGAGAATGTTGGAATGTTAATCCGATATGCTCGTCCCCCACTCCAGGCAAAAATCTGGAGCCGCAGCAAGGCCTGCTGACGAGTTTGTATCTGTCACGGTTGACCGGAAATGGCCGTTTTCAGCCGGCCGCGACCGACTGAAAACGCCCTATAGCAACCACTCGCAGTGGTGCGACAAATGTCCTGCGAGCTGTAATGCCTTACTGCTCCGCCTGCCCTTGCAGATGTCGGTACCCAGCCGCCTGAATGAAATCGGCCAAATGCCAAATCGCTCCGTTGGCTGCCCAGAAGCCATCTCTGACTTCATCAAGGATGATCGAAGTCATGATGATCCGCTGGTCGTCCGCTGCTTGCGACCGGGTTACTGCTTGATGCAAACGCTGCACATAGTCGCTTCGCATGGCCTCATTCAGCACACCGCCGGGGACCTTAACCTGCACAATGCAGGGGATGGCTTGAGCGCTGATATCCACTGCGCCGCATGTCCAGGAGCCAGAAGCCACTTCGTCAATGAGAGTCCAGCACAGGCCCCGTTGACGTGGATCGTCGCCGATTTGCTCGACCGCGATGGCCACTTTCGTAATCTCTTCGCACAGCAGTGCCCGTTGTTCGCAAGTAAAAGAACCTTGAGGCACCTTGATCAGGATATTTGGCATACGGGTTAACGCTCGATGAAATGGAAGCGTTATTAAGTCAGCCCTCGACCACTGCAACCAGCGACCGATTCGACATCTTTCGTGCATAATCAGCCAATGAATGACTTCACGATTCTGGTAGTTCCTGGCGCCTTTGCCTCCAGTGTCGCACTGACTCTGGATATCCGTTCAACGGCGGCCGTACTCGCCCAGCGACTGGGCTCCGCTGTACCTCGCTGGCAAGTCTGTGGGGTGAACACGGATTGCGTGACGCTCGGCCACGGTATGCAGATTGCGGTTCAGCCCTTGGCTATCAACCCTGATGACCGCTCTTGCTGGATCATCCCCGGCATCGGAGTGGCTGACGCCCCCATGATCGAGCACCGATTACAACAGGCGGATATTGCTCTGCTGGTTCCGGCATTACGCGCGCACGTGCAGGCCGGGGGTAACGTAGCCGCATCATGTTCTGCAGTATTCGTGCTGCAGGCTGCAAACCTGCTCGCTGGGCACTGTGTAACCACTTCTTGGTGGATGGCACCCTTACTCCAGCAGTGGGCGCCGGAGTGCCAGGTAGATGCCGAGCGCATGGTAATCCTCGATCCGCCGTTGATTACTGCGGGTGCAGCGCTAGGTCATAGCGATCTGATGTTGCATCTTCTGCGAAGCCATTTCTCCCCAGCTTTGGCAGATGGCGTTGCTCGGGCGCTACTGATCGATGGTCGGCAACTGCAATCGCCTTTTATGGTTCCGGCAATGATGGCTCAGGGGAACGAATTGATCGCACAATTGACGGCTCATATTGAAGCCTCGCTACCGGCGATTATCAGCGTCAGCACACTCGCATCCGACTTTGGTCTGTCAGAGCGGACCTTGTCTCGACACATCCACAAGGCCACCGGATATAGCCCGTTGCGGCTGATCCAGCGTGTCCAGGCCAATAAAGCCCGGGAACTGCTGGCAAACAGTAAATACTCAATCGACACCATTGCCGAACAAGTTGGATACAGAGATCCCACATCCCTGCGGCGACTGATGAAAAAAATGCTGAACGCAACACCACGGCAACTGCGTTAACTGCAGCGACGATTTTTTCAATTCAATTATCCGATTTGGCGTGCGACTCAGGCAGTTCAATATTGGCCGTTTGCTGCCAGTCGCGAAGGGCTGCAATTGGCCGATTTCTGCCTGTCCCCACTGGCAGCCATGGGGTGTGGATTCAACCGATCGACGCGACAGATTGGCTAAATCGTTCAGCGGGCAAGGAACGCTTTTAATCCAATGACCGTCTGGCAAACCGAGCACCACCTAACTCCTTGTCCCGTTCGTTCCTGTAACATGCCAGCCCCCACCACCACGAGCTTGAAAATGGATTCTCACTCGATTCTGACGTTTACATTGGTCGCCGCGATTGCCATTGCCAGCCCAGGGCCTGCGACCTTGATGGCGATCAACAATAGCCTGGCCCATGGGCAGCGCAGCGCCATATGGTCATCGCTCGGCAACGCCAGTGGCCTGTTCTGCCTTTCGTCCGCTGCCATGCTGGGGCTGGGGGCGCTGCTTGCCAGTTCCGAATGGCTGTTCAATGCAGTGAAGTTCATTGGTGCCGGTTATTTGTTCTACCTGGGCATCAGACAATTGTTCAAAAAGGGCCCGATGCTCCCGGACGGGATTCAGGACGACTTGAAGGAAAGCCGACCGACTCGTTCCAAACTGTACAAAGCGGCCTTCCTGACGGCGGTGACCAACCCCAAGGCGACGATGTTCTTCACCGCGTTGTTCCCGCAGTTCATCGATCAGAGTGCGGCATTGCTACCGCAATTTCTGATCCTCACCTCGATCTTCATGGCATTGTCGGTATCGTCCCTGAGCCTCTATGCCGCGCTCGCATCGCGGGCCAAGGGGGTGCTAACCCGGCCTGCGCTATCCCGTTGGGTCAGCCGGGTGGTGGGGTCGACATTCATCGGTTTCGGTGCTGCTATCCTGACCATGCGGCGGCAGGCGGCGTAGGGGCGTCGGGCTTGTAGCTCCGCCACAGGGAAGGCTGATAGGGCGAGAATGGTACGTCTTGAGCCGAGTCGGAGATGGCGCACTTCAAACTGTGGCCACGTCGCTAAATGCCCCGAATGCTGGAATGCCCCGGTTAAAAAGTGATTCGATCGGGGCTTTTCGCCGAAAGTCCCACTGCTCGAGGGGTGTTATCAACGACAAGGAGTCCGTTTATGAAGATGAACACGTTAGTTCCAGAGATGATTGTCTCTGACTTAAAACGAAGCTTGGATTTTTACTGCCTGATTCTGGGTTTCCAAATTGAATACGAAAGGCCTGAAGACAAATTCACTTTCCTGTCCTTTCAAGGGAGTCAATTGATGCTGGAGCAGGATGACTTGGAGGCGTCTCCATGGCGTGTTGGCCCTCTATTATCACCCTATGGCCGAGGGATGAATCTTTCGATTCAGTGCTCTGATACCAAAGCTTTGGCTAAGGCCATCGAAGACGCTGGTATTGAATTGCGCAGACCCATTGAAGAGTGCTGGTACCGAGATAAAGAGCGCCTGCACGGAGAGCTTAACTTTTTGGTGCTTGATCCAGATGGCTATCTGTTGCGGTTCACTCAGAGCTTAGGTTTCAGAGCAGTCGAGCATCAAGCGATAGCCTGAACAAGTGATGTTGCATAGCGTGATTCTGAGCATTTCAACGACCGCTGTTGGCCGATTCTGTTGAAAAAGTCGGATTTTCAGCTCACCTGAACTCAGGCACGACCACCATCGGAGAACCGACTCACCACATTGAGTGGTTTCTCGGCCCTTCGTTGACCGTTGCTGCTCAGTTAGCGGGTTAATTTGAGGTTTTTTTGCTGAATGCAGGCGCACCTATTCCGTGAGCGGTGGCCCTTTAGAGGTAAATTTGGCCAGCCGTCGCAGGTTCTGCACTGCGGCGGCCAGCGTGAACTCATCGGTTGCACCACTCATGCCACGTAATCTCAGGCGATCCAATTTCAGGATGCGTTTGAGGTGGGCAAACAACGTTTCGACCTTTTTACGTTCGTGGCGAGAGCGCACATACGCAGGCATCGCTGCGATTCGCCGAGCCACATCACGCGCGGCTTCATGGACGCTGCGAACGATCTTGCGAAACGCAGTGTTCGGGCAGCACTTGGCCTTTTTCAACAGAATCGGCCAGAACCGGTCAATCGCTTTCCCTCTCAACCGCTAGCAATACTCTGCATCACAAGCCTCTATAGCGTTGCACTAGCCGTTGGCGACATCATCAATATCCGCTTCCCTGCCCAGGGTGGTGCGGATGATCACCGATTAGAACTGACCAACGGCATTGCACGCAGAAACACCGGTTTCTGTCATTCCGCTAGGCTAATTGCAGATAGCAAAACTCACTTGATTAATGTCGTCCATTAGGATCCCCATGAGACTTTCAGATTTCATCCTCAAAAACCTTGAGCCTATTCTGCAAGCGTGGGAAGCATTTGCCAGGTCTGTTGATACCTCGATGCCCGCTATGGATTCCCAAGGCCTGAGAAACCATGCCGAATTTATTTTGAGGGCTGTTGCGCTCGATATGCGTACCTCTCAAACCCAGCAGCAACAGATCGACAAGTCCCATGGGCTGGCACCTGTAACAGAAGAGGAGTCGGCGGCTCAAAGCCATGCAGTGACGCGCCTAATGGCTGGTTTCACTCTGGACCAGGTGGTCTCCGAATATCGCGCCCTCAGATCAAGCGTCCTCAGGCTTTGGCTGGCCCAGGAAGGCACAGGGGACGACCATGAAATTGTGGACATAATCCGATTCAACGAGGCGATAGATCAAGCGCTTGTCGAGTCAATTGCGACGTATGGGCGAGCGGTGGAAACAACCCGAAAAACGGTCTTGGGGGTATTGGGCCACGACCTTCGCACTCCGTTGGGCGCGGTAATGCTGGGCGCCGATCTGTTGAGGCAGACTGAGGAACTGGGCAGCCGTGGAAAAAAAATAATTGCGCAGATTTCTACAAGCGTTCAAAGCGCCAACCAGATGGTGCAAGATCTGCTCGACCTGGCGCGCTGTAACCTTGGCACGGGCATTCCGGTACAACCAGAAAATACTGACCTAACTTCTGTTTGCAAATCAGTCGTGGATGAAATCACCGCTGCCCACCCTAAAGCAAAAATCATTTTCACCGACACGGGACCGGTACCAGGCCTATACGATCCATCACGCATGGCACAAGTGTTCTCGAATCTTATTGGCAACGCCGCGCGACACGGCCACTTACAGCGTCCGATTAATGTCACATTGACCGGGGATGGCACCACCACCTACTTTTGCGTGCAAAATTATGGCGAGCCCATTCCTCCCAGCGCATTGCCCACTCTCTTCGATCCGGAAGGACGTTATTCCAGATATACCGACAGTGAACCAGGAACCTCCTCTGGTCTGGGGCTTGGATTATTCATCGCCGCTCAGATTGTAGAGGGCCATGGTGGAAAGATGGAGGTCGAGTCGACGCTAGAGGACGGCACGATTTTCCGTGTGACTTTACCTGTTTGCCAATAATCGAGTTTCGACTGTAAATACCACAGAGCCTGTAACCCCTACGGCAGATTGATTGCTGCCCTCTGCGACAGGGAGCGCGATTTTCGTTCCAGTCCTGATTGTCAAACCTGCTCCAAAACTTTTTCACACAGCCTGGGCCAAAACGGAAGATCACGTTTCGCGTAATATGCAATGGAGCACTGGATAGTTGTAGAAAATATCCTCCCTTGTTGCTTCGACAAACCTTTTTTTACCGCAATGCGCGCCTTAGGGTTTGGCCCCCAACGAAACATATCGTTGTTTGCTCGGCGCGCATCACTCTTCATTTCGGACATGGATATTAGCTTTGTCGACACTTTATCTCAGAACAGTATCGTAAACGAAGGGTTTAGTTCCATAGAAAGAATGAATTTCTGTGGCCCAAGACTCGTCAGCCATATTAGGCCAACTGTCCTTGTCAAAACCTGGTGCATTTTCCAAGCGCTCTTTCTCTACATTGAGTACGAAGCGCTTGTTTACTGTATCCAGTGTCAATGCATTCCAGGGCACTGCAAACAGTTTTTCTCCCATGCCAAGAAACCCACCAAAAGATAGAACAGCATAACTCACTCTTCCGCTGCGAACATCTAGCATGATTTCCTTAATATCCCCCAAGTCTTCGCCATTATGGTTATAAACATCATTTCCAATGAGTGTGTCTGCCCCCATCAGGTCGGGGCCAGGCCCCTGTTCCTCGGAGCTGGTATCTCGCAGGAGGTTGGTTTTGTATATGCCATAGGTATCGCGATCTACGTAGTTCATTACTATCTCCTATCAGCAATCGTCAATCAATCAGAAAAATACACCCACCGCCTTGATGGTTGTATTAGTGGGAGTCACCCGCTTTCGAAAAAGTTGAATTTTTTTTCTGCATGACGACGAATGGTAAATTGGGGTAAAAAGTCAATCAATTCGCATCCATGTGTAATACTTGTTTTTATTTTAGGCATTAACCAGATCGATATCATAGAGACGTGAATGAAGCGATTTCTCATTATGGCAACTGACTTGCATATGACCTCATAAATATG
This sequence comes from Pseudomonas sp. URMO17WK12:I6, assembly GCF_003253625.1. Taxonomy (NCBI): domain Bacteria; kingdom Pseudomonadati; phylum Pseudomonadota; class Gammaproteobacteria; order Pseudomonadales; family Pseudomonadaceae; genus Pseudomonas; species Pseudomonas sp. URMO17WK12:I6. The sequence continues at coordinate 409,886 of NZ_QKYZ01000004.1, read as the reverse complement.
ACGATTAAGTTCGGATCGCTACTGCGACAAACTTATTTGAATGATAATTAATATAGGGGAAAGTCCGGCACAATCTGGAGCAGGACATAAAATTGGCAGGTGAATGTCTGCTTTTGGCCGTTACTTGCCTGTCACGACCGCAGCCGACTGCTGCTTGATGCGAAGAGCCACCCGAGCTTGTATTAATCGGAGATTGTTCATTAGCGATGTGCCCGCGCGAGGTCGACTGACTCACCGGCATCGCCCCACAAGCCCTCAAATCTGAAATGGCATTTAATTTTCTGTGCCTGCCTCTCATCTCTAAAATCATCGATTCTTTGAAAACACACCACCCATGTATTCATTTAAATCGCGCAGATCTTTAATCCTCCAAGCGTACGGCGATAGCTTTACACCATTCTCTCGCAACGTTCTTGGAATCAAGTCTCCATTTGGACGAAGTATTATCGATGATACAATTACGCCCGGATAATCATTTAATCGCTTTTTGAAAGCGGATGTTGTTAGATCAGGCGTAGGAGGATTGCTTTTATTAGCCAATGGTCCTGTTGCTTTAAGATCTACTCCGTGGCACATGCTGCATCGCTGTAAATAGAGATTTTTTCCATTAACATTATCCGCGAAGGATAGTGATGCTTGAATTAGCGATGCAATTCCTAGCGAAGCGATGAATAACACTTTCATTGTTTCTATCTTCCTTGATGGGATCAGCGCCGACTGGAGGCGATTTGGTGCGCAGGAAAGATATCAGCCATCGTGTCCGCACGCACCGTCATTTCTGATGCCCATTGAATCAACTCGTTTTCCAGGCGCATCCCGCTGACCGCTTCTGGCCGTTCTCTGCCGTACATGGTTGCAAAGCATGCTGCTCGAATCCGATGCAATCGGTGGTCAGAACGAATGCAAATGACTGGTCAGGTCGAATGATCATTCGCAACCACCATAAAATAACTCGGTCCCATAGCGATCCACAGAACCTTGCAGAGGTATTTCGCAAAGCCGATTGGATCGACGTCTCCCGCGGTGCGGTTGCTTTTGGACTCTCACGACAGAAGCGACGTGAGATATTCTCGGCCTTTCCAGATGCAGGATTTCACATTCGCTTAGTTCAGCTTTCGCTCAAACGACTGCTAACAAACCCACTGAGCCCACTGCCAATGATACGGCTCTGAATTTAGTGAGCCCACCCAGGCTGTGGTGATCACAATGCTTCCAGACATTGAGCGCTTTTTTTTTTGGGGGGGCCGCCCATACAGGAACACCCATACCACATAAATATAGGAATACCGACTTGCAAGAGTATGGGAGCGCCCGTAATACTTCGCGGATGGAATTTAAAGAAAGACTCAAAATCGCCCGTCGCCATGCCGGTCTAAACCAGACCGAGCTTGCCGAGCGCGCCGGCCTCACGCAGACATCAATTTCCGACCTTGAGCGCGGCAAATCGAAGGCGACAGCCTTTGCTGCTCAGATTGCTTCGGTCTGTGGTGTCTCCCCTATGTGGCTCGCTGAAGGCAGTGGCGACATGCTCAAAGGTGTTGCAGTAACCGCTGAGCGCACTCAACCAAACGTGGCAATGTCAGACATTGAGACATGGGATGACGAAACCCCGCTCGATGACGACGAGGTTTACGTGCCATTTCTCCAGGAAGTGGAGTTAGCAGCGGGCTCCGGCCGATTCGCGATTGCCGAAAGCGCCAGCGCCAGGCTGCGCTTCTTCAAGAAAGACCTTCGCCACAACAACGTTCAGTTCAGCAACGCGAAGTGCGTCGCGGTGAGCGGCAACAGCATGCTGCCGGTGCTGCGCGACGGCGCCACGGTTGGCGTGAACGTTGGCAAGAACACATTGAGCGATATCGTCGACGGCGAGATGTACGCGATCAACCACCACGGCCAGCTAAGGGTCAAACAGGTGTACCGCACGCCCACCGGAATTCGCCTGCGAAGCTTCAACCGAGACGAACATCCGGACGAGGACTACACGTTCCAGCAAATCCAGGAGCAGCAGATTTCGATTCTGGGACATGTGTTCTGGTGGGCGATGTATTCGCGTTGAAGGGCTGAGTTGGCTCCAACGGTTGCAGCCTTGGCAGAACAACGCTCTGCTGGACGCCACTCCTCAATGCCTGGACGAGCTTGAGGCGTTCGTCGTACTGCGCGTGGCTGCACTCCCAAGAAGAATTTCAGCGCATCCAATCTCACCAAATACAGACCCCCTCTCCATAGGAATGTGGGAGCGGCTGAATTATGGGAATGCCCATTGACATAAATTACGGGAATACCTATATTTCAATTCAAGCCAACGCATCACTGGCCCAGCAGCACCAAACGTAAGGCTCAACTGAGCAAAGGGTGACATCAAATGAAATAGGGAAATGACCATGACCGTAGACATCAGCAACTACACAATCGCTACACCGCTTCCAATCTCCGACACCAACCCGATCGCGCTTGAATTGATCGGCTGGCGGGCACTGCTTGAATGCCCGGAAGTTGTTTCGATGCTTCCAGATGGCTCGCTGCAAATGACGGCGCCGACGCTCGGTGCTTCGAGCAAGAGCACCCTGCGGACGCGCTGCGAGTGGAAAGAGCCGGGCTATTGGTTGTTCGCCAGCGCTGCTGACCACTGGAACCGACAAGAAATGCGAGTCACGAAGGTCAACTCGCTGCAGAAGGTTGTGATCAGCCAGATTCATGTTCAGGGTTCGGAAAGGCCACCTGTAAAAGTGTTTTGGAACAAAGGCCGAATCACGATGGGATTTCGGTCGAGCTATCTCCAGGAAGACCCGGTGAACACGACGATTCTGGAAGACGTGCCACTCGGTGCACTTTTCAAAATCAACATTCACGCCAATTCGAGCGGCGCTGTATCCGTCTCGGCGAGCTGTAATGGCGTCAAATCCACCTCTGCAATCATGCGCCTCGACAACACCTGGGACACGAAAACTCTCGCCTTCCACGGCGGTGTGTACAACCAGATCGATTACTCCGACACCACTGACCCGCAAGACGGTTCGGTCTGCATCATCAGCGACCTTTCCATCACCCACCTCTGAAATCGCGCATTTCGTGCGAGCAAGACAACCAGCGTCACGTCAGCCTGACGATAACTGCCCGCCCCTCTCAATGAGAGCGCATCGGAGTGTGATCTGTAGCAAAGCAGGCACCTGACCGGTAATCAGGCCAGCCACTGAGTACGCCGGGCAGAGACCGGCGCAGGCAGAGCCAGAGGTGACGACCTCGCGCAGATCACCCCGATGCGTACGGCACGGATGAGTGCAGCCGAGTAGATATCCGAGCGAAATGCTCAACACGTCTCGAACTAAACAGACCACAAAAAGACTGCCCGGATGGGTCAATCATCACGACCTTGAAAACGCAAACGGTATTGCCCCGGGCTCTCCCCCGTCCATTTTTTGAAGGCGCGGTGAAACGCACTCGGCTCCTGAAACCCCAACTGTTCGGCAATATCACTGATGTTCGCCTTAGTCTGGCGCAACCGTTCAAACGCCACCCCGCGCCGCACTTCATCCTTGATTTCCTGATACGAACAGCCTTCACGTCCCAGTTTGCGGCGAAAGGTACTGGGGCTCAGATGCTGTTCCAGGGCGAAGTCCTGCAAGGTCGGCCATTCGCTGTAATGGCTATGGCGCAGGCGCTGATGAACCTGCGATGCCAGCCCATGCTGGTTGCGGAAGCGGATCACCAGCCATTGCGGTGCGGTGCGCAAAAACACTTTCAGCGAGGCAAGGTCCTGAACCACCGGCAGCCGCAAGTAGTGACTGGCGAACTCGATTTCGGTGTGTTCGGTGCCAAAGGTCAGGTTGGGCCCCCAGAGCAAGGCATCATCACGCAGCGACAAACGCTGATGACGAAAGTCCGCACGATCGATGGGAATTCGCCGCCCGCCCAGCCAACACAGCAGACTGATCATCAACACCAGAAACGTTTCTTCGCCCAGCCGGCTGACCTCGCTGTTCTGCGAGCGGGTCTGCAAGCTGATGACCGCACGCTTGCCACGCACACTCAACGTGCCGCGAAAATCACGCAGGAACAAGGCGAAATTGGCCAGGCACTGACGCATGGCTTTTTCCAGCGTCGGCTCCTGAATCAATGCCCGACAGATCAAGGCAAAACTGCCCGGCGGCATACCATGGGAGTCCAACTGGAAAAACTCATCGTTCAACTCACGAATCTGTGCCAGCCACAACGCGGCGAAAGCCGTGGCCGGCACCCGTGCTGTCGGCTGATCCATCAGTGCCGGATCAATTCCCACCTGTTCAAGGAGTGACCGCAGACGCTGCGGCTTCTCACGCAACGCATGGATCATGGGATACATGAAGTAAACCGCCACCGAATCCGTTTCCCGCATTTGAATGCCTCTCTCGTCACATCTGAACATGGCAAAAAACGCCATCACCCTTGAACAGTTTTGGCATAGGCCAGCGGCGCTGCTGATTCTAGACTCGTGCTCAACAAAAAAGACCTGTTCAAGAGAGCCAACATGAACCATTCCGATATTTTTGTAGTGAGCGCCGTCCGCTCTGCCATCGGCAGCTTTGGCGGTTCACTCAAGGATGTACCGCCTATTCAGTTGGCAACCGATGTTTGCCGCGCTGCTATCGAACGATCTGGCCTGGCGCCCGAGCACATCGGTCATGCGGTGATGGGACATGTGATCCCGACCGAGGCACGCGATGCCTACATCTCCCGGGTCGTAGCGATGAATGCCGGCCTGACGAAAGAGACCCCCGCCTTCAACGTCAACCGCCTTTGCGGTTCGGGTTTGCAGGCGATTGTCAGTGCCGCGCAAAGTTTGATGCTGGGGGATGCGGGCGCTGCATTGGCCGGTGGCGTCGAGTCCATGAGCCGAGGCGCGTACCTGTTGCCGCAGGCGCGCTGGGGTGCACGAATGGGCGACATGCAGGCCATCGATTACATGCTTGGAGTACTGCAAGACCCGTTTGCCGGTTTCCATATGGGGATCACCGCTGAAAATATCGCCGAGCACTATGGCATCACACGTCAGGCGCAGGATGAATTGGCGCTTCTCAGCCAACAGCGTGCTGCCCGGGCGATTGCCGAGGGGCGTTTTTCCGGGCAGATCGTGCCGATCGAAGTCGCGACCCGCAAAGGGACGGTTTCGTTTGCGACGGATGAGCATGTACGGGCTGAGGTCAACGTCGAGCAATTGAGCCGCATGAAACCGGCGTTCAAAAAGGACGGTACCGTCACCGCCGGCAACGCGTCTGGTCTCAATGATGGTGCCGGCGCACTGATCATGGCCACCGGTCAAACTGTTCAGGAACGGGTCCTCAAGCCCATGGCTCGACTGGTGGGTTATGCCCACGCAGGCGTTGAGCCCTCAATGATGGGGCTGGGACCGATTCCCGCCACCCGTTTGGTACTCAAGCGCGCCGGCCTGACCGTTGCCGACCTTGACGTGATCGAGTCCAACGAAGCCTTCGCCGCCCAGGCCTGTGCCGTAGCACAAGAGCTGGGCTTCGATCCGCAGAAGGTCAACCCCAACGGTTCGGGCATCTCGCTGGGCCATCCGGTGGGCGCCACTGGCGCGATCATCGCCACCAAAGCCATTCATGAACTGCATCGCTGTCAGGGCCGTTATGCCCTGGCGACCATGTGCATCGGTGGCGGCCAAGGCATCGCCGTGTTGTTCGAACGGGTTTGATCACAAGGACATACGCATGAACCTACAGAACATTGGCGTTATCGGCGTCGGCACCATGGGCAATGGCATCGCGCAAGTCTGCGCCCTGGCCGGCTTCAACGTGACCTTGATCGACATTTCCGAGAGCGCTCTGCAAAAGGCAATCGCGACCGTCGATAAAAACCTTGATCGGCAGGTCGCCAAGGACGCGCTGACGCAGGAGCAAAAGCTCGCCGCCCTCGACAAGATTCGCACCAGTACCGATTACAACAGCCTGCAAAGCGTACAACTGGTGATCGAAGCCGCCACCGAAAACCTCGATCTGAAACTGCGCGTGTTGCAACAGATCGCCGCTCAGGTCAGCGCCGAGTGCGTGATTGCTTCCAACACGTCGTCGCTGTCCATCACCCAACTCGCCGCCAGCGTGAGCCAGCCTGAGCGTTTCATCGGCCTGCACTTTTTCAACCCGGTGCCGGTGATGGGCCTGATCGAAGTGATTCGTGGCCTGCAAACTAGCGATGCCACCCACGCCCTGGCGTTGGACATGGCAAAGACCCTCGGCAAGACCGCAATCACCGCGGGCAACCGTCCGGGCTTCGTGGTCAACCGGATTCTGGTGCCGATGATCAATGAAGCGATCCTGGTGTTTCAGGAAGGCCTGGCCAGCGCCGAAGACATCGACGCCGGCATGCGCCTGGGTTGCAACCAGCCGATTGGGCCACTGGCTCTGGCGGATCTGATCGGTCTGGACACGGTGCTGGCCATTCTTGACGCGTTTTACGACGGCTTCAATGACAGCAAATATCGCCCTGCACCGCTACTCAAGGAAATGGTCGCCGCCGGTTACCTGGGGCGTAAAACGGGACGTGGCTTCCATGCCTATGCCTGAGCGTTGCTCACGGTTTGCCGAGTACCGGGGCAAGGTGCTGGAGCTGTTTGCCAGCAAGGGTTTCGGTCAGGTCGGCATGCGTGAGCTGGCGACGAGCCTGGGGCTCACTCCAGGCTCGTTGTATCACCATTACCCCAGCAAACAGCACTTGCTGCTCGACTTGATCGAGGAGTTCTACGAAGAGCTGTTGGCAACCTTGGGGCGCCTTGAACAACAGGCGCCGGCAAAACGCGACAGGCTCAACAGCCTGATCCGCGCCCACCTGAATCTGCACCAGGAAATGCCCTGGCATTTTCGACTGGCGGAGCGCGACAGTGGCTGTCTCAACGAGGAGCAGCAAGAACAGGTTCGCCACTTGCGTGAGCAATACGAACGCAAATTGCTGCTGATGCTCGGAGCCAAACCCCGCGTGAGCGAACCGGCGCAACGGGCCGCGGGTCGAGCCATTGCAGCCTTGCTCAACAGCGCGCCCAGTTGGCTGATGCAACATTCGCTGGATGAACAAGAGCGCGATAATTTGATGGAAAACATGGTGAGTGGCGCCATCGAGCGATTATTGGCGCCAAAGACGCGTAATTGGGCGACGACTGCCAACGCGGGCGACAGTACGAAGCAGCCAACTACGAAATAACAAACCTGAGCGGCGCTTCCTCGAACTGCGTCGTCAGCAGATTCCGTACGACAAAGCCCCGATTATTCGGGGCTTTGTCGTTTCTGGGGATACCTGCTGGTTGAGCCGGCAGACGTCGGAACAGTCGAAGGCTGCGGTCTTTTGACCTTCCAGCGCCCTTTGTTTACTGGGTGACCACAATCTTCCCGATCATCTGCGGGTGCAGCGCACAAAAATACTCGAACTCTCCCGGCGTATTGAACACCCAGGAAAAACTGTCATTCGTATCCAGCGCCCCCGAGCGAAACACCTTGTGGGTTTCTGCCACCGTGTGCGGAATCTGGTCGTCATTCACCCACGTCACTTTGGTGCCCACGGCCACGGTCAAATCCTTGGGTGCAAACATGAACTCCTTGATATCGATCTTCACCTCCTGAGCCCACGCCGGCATCGACAGCATCAGGCACACCACCGCCAACAGTCGCGTTTTCATCTGACCGCCCTCCCCTAGACCAGTGTCGAATCAATCAGCGCCAGCGGATGATCGCCCTGTGTCGCTCGCACATCGGTGATCCCCAGGTAATTGCGCAATTGATCGGCGGCCACCGTCATCGGCCCCGGTGCCGGCGCCGCACCCGGTGCAGGTTGTGGGTAAGCCGTGCCACGAGCGGTGTGGAAGGTGATGTTGCCTTCGACCTTCTGGATGACTTGATGGATATGGCCGTTCAATACCGTCACTGAACCGTACTTGCGCAGCATCGCAATCGCTTGATCACCATCCTCGGTGCCCCAGCCCCACGGCTGATAAATCGTCCACAGCGGAATGTGGGTAAACACGACGATGGGTGTACTGGTCGTCACCGCCCGCAAATCATCGGCCAGCCAGGCCAGTTGATCGGCGCCAAGGGTGGCTTCGTGACCGGCCTGGAAGTTGAAGACGTTTACCAGTGCGATGAAATGCACGCCGTGGTCATCGAAGCTGTACCAGCCATTGCCTTTGGTGCCCTTGCCGTATCGCTCCAGGTAAAGCTTGCCGCCGCCCTCATCGAGGGTGTCGTGTTCACCCGGCACGTAATGCACGGTGGACGGCAGCCCCTTGAGCAACTGTGCCGCAGTGTCGAACTCCTCAGGCTTGGACAGGTGCGTGATGTCGCCGGTATGCAGAATCAGCGACGGTGGTTTTGGCAGCTTGATGACCTTGTCGATCGCCACCTGCAATGTCTTTGCCGGCTCCGGGTTGGCTTCCTTGTTGAAGCCGATGTGCGAGTCGCTGATCTGCACGAAGTGAAACGTGCTGGCCAGTGCCTTGGGGTCGGCGACGTTGCCTGCCTCATCCAGCGCAAAGGCCCGGGGAATGCCGCCGCTCAGGGCCCAGATAACCCCTGCCCCGGCCCACGCCGAGCACTTGAGCAGCGTTCGGCGGTCAGGGTTCAGCAAGTCGTCGGTGCGCAATGGGTGTTTTGATTGAATGTCCATCGGTATGTCCTCGCTGGCGGACTACAGTGATGTAGCTGACACGAGGTAAACCTTGCGGGATGAGTGTTTATTCCGTGCGGGAAAACAAATTCTTTTCAGGGAATAAAAGACCACGCACCACGGTTATAGGGGTGTGACAGTGCGGAAGCCACTATGAAGCGATTTGAGGATCTGATTGCGCCCCATCTGGACGCCGCTTACAACCTCGCGCGCTGGCTCACTGGCAACGACGCCGCCGCACGCGATGTCGTGCAGGAAAGTGCCCTGCGCGCCTTCAGGTTTTTGCAGCGTTTCGCCGATGGCAACGCCAAGGCCTGGTTTCTGACCATCGTGCGCAATGAAAGCTACACCTGGCTCAAAGCCTCGGCCGGGCGCCATTGGGTTGCTTTCGATGACGACATCGGCGATGACGAAGGCGCACTGAGCCACAGCCAGACCCCGGAATTGCTGGCTATTCACACCGAAAACGCGGCGCTGATCCAGCAAGCGCTGTGCGCCCTGCCGCCAGTGTTTCGTGAGGTGATTGTGCTGAAAGAACTCGAAGACATGCCTTACAAGGACATCGCTTTGGTGGTCGATATCCCCATCGGCACCGTCATGTCGAGACTGGCCCGGGGGCGCGCGATGCTCAAGCTCGAACTACTGAAGTTGCACGATCATGAATGAACTCGACTGCACGGTTTGCCAGACACGGCTGCATGGTTATCTGGATCACGAACTCGATCCTGCGACGGCTGCGGATGTAGCTGCGCATCTGGCCGCATGCCCCGAGTGCGCGCGGCTGCATGATGAAGTGAAACTGCTGAAGGTCAGTGTGAAGCGCCAGGCGCCGTATTACTCGGCGCCGGCATCGTTAGCGGCCAGCGTGTTTGCCGCGGGTGCTCCCGCGACTCGCGCCGTCGAACGCTGGCAGAAATGGTTCGCACCGACGTTTTCCGCGGCGGCGCTGGCCTTGGCGGCAGTGCTTTATGTGATGACGCCGGGCAGCGAGCAACCTCTGATGGACGAGGCTGTTTCCAGCCATGTCCGCTCGTTGATGGGCGAGCATCTGAACGATGTGGTGTCCTCCGACCGTCACACCGTGAAGCCCTGGTTCACCGGCAAACTCGACTTCTCACCGCCGGTGTTCGATTACTCGGCGCAGGGATTTCCATTACTGGGCGGGCGGCTGGATTATCTGCAACACCAGACCACGGCAGCGCTGAGTTATGGGAGGGCCAAACACATCATCAATGTGTTTATCCTGCCCGTGCCGGAGGCAGACAAGCCGCGGCAGACCCAGACGATTCGTGGCTTTAACGTGGTGTCCTGGCAAGCCAACCACATGCGCTTCGTGCTGGTTTCCGATGTGGAAAAAAGTGAACTGGAGGCGTTCAGCCAGTTGCTCAGGGACGGTGCCTGAAGGGAGCACGGTTTCGCGTGCGCCGCCATTCTCCCTGTCGAGAACAATCAAAAATGGGTGCTCGCCCAACCAAGGCCTAGCACTCCGTGCCTGGTAAAGAGCCGAAGCTGGGTGAGCGGTGAGAACTCTATCCAGAGTTGCGCCCTGTGTCCCGAACACAATTCTGAATAAACCTGAACAGCCCGCGTCCGGCATAATCAGGTTTTACTCACTGCCAGTGCGCGACCACTCATCATCCATAGCGCCTGCTGTGCTGGCGACTATCCACGCCACTGCACAAGCCACTAACGAGAACACGGCAAAAGCACCCATCACATGCAAGTAAGGCAGCACGTGATTCCACGCTCGAGCCACCCCCAGGAATGCAGCAAATGACCAGCCACTCATTGAGAGAGCGCCCAACAGGGCAAGGCGAGTCCGGGCGCAGCTGTTTAACAAAACAAAGGGAGCTTTCTGCAGCAGCGGAAAACCGATTCGATGCAACAAAGCGCCGTTGAGGCTAAGCAGCGCGACAACACTCACCTTGGCCCAGAGCTTTTGATTGAGCAGATACGTGGTCCCCTCATAGAGGTAACCCTGGAGCACCAGCAGCAAGCCACTTCCCCAAAGAGCCAATAGCGCGAGCATGACGATTTTTTGAGTCTCGTCGAGATACTCACGTTGCACTTGGCTCAACACCTCCTTGCGCCAGCTCCATAGCTTTTGATCTGCCTGCAGCACCCTCCCCAGAGCAATACAGGTGGCAATCAGATGACCGTACACGAGTAGCATTTTGAGCATTACCTGAACCTTATTTTTATGTGGGCAATGCACTCCCTCGCACCCTTGATTTGAAACTAAATGATACGGATTATTATTTGTATCGAGCAAGTTACAAACTCAACCATCCATCCGAAGCCGCCTGCCCTGCCGCACGTTTGCGGTGTTGCGCTGTTCCTTGAGCAACGCCGGAATACGAAAACGCCGCTCAATGAGCGGCGCTGGAGAATCCCGGTTCCCCACGATGACAAGCGGAGACAAAACATTCTGAACCCTGTACATCCCCTCCAAGTCGAAAATAGACAGTCAGTAATCACTGAAGCATCCCTTTAAAAGGAGTCTTTTTCATGAAGATCTCGGAAGTTATGACGAAAGATGTTTTAACAGCCAAACCAAGCCAGACGATCCAGGAGGCTGCAAGCATGATGGCCAGGATCGATAGCGGCGCCATTATGGTTGAAGAGCAAGAGCGCCTGATTGGCATGATCACGGACCGGGACATCGCCATCAGAGCAGTCGCCGAAGGACTCACCGGAACAACCCCTATCAGTAGAATAATGAGTGGCGGCATCCGCTATTGCTATGAGGATGAAGACATCGAGCATGTCGCTAGAAACATGGCGGACGTCCACCTCCGTCGCCTGCCCGTGCTTAACCGAGACAAGCGTCTGGTTGGCGTCGTATCGCTGGGAAACATTGCCAGCACACGATCTCAGTCCGCCGCCGCGACTGTTTTGTGCGGCGTGGCACAGGCTCATTAACCGATTGGATAATGAGCCGTTCAAGTGTTCATCAGGATTAAAGCCCCATGGATCCGACACGCTCGCCTGACCTGGAATCCGTTGGAAATTCGGCTTCAAGGCCAGGCGAGTCCTTCTGTAAATAGTCGCTGCCCCTTCCCCCACGCAACGCACCCTTCGCTGAACTGCATTCGCTTTGCGCGACACATTAGCCCGGCTCGATGAGTAGGTCTTTGTCTTCCGGGCCTAGCGCCGGCTCTTGATCCTCCAATTTGCCGGTTTCACGCTTCTTCTTCAGGCGGGTTCGAGCGCGCTCGGTGTCATAAGACTTTCCTTCAGCCAAGGCATGCAGGGTCGATGAAATTCGATAGAAACCACCACACGGTTCGCAATGAATGCGCAATCCGCCCCCGAACGAAAGATCTTCCAGCGCATTGGTATTGCCACACAGCGGACAGTTCATAGCCACCTCCTGAACATTCAGCTATAGCCGCTTTCAGCCCGCCATAAACGCTGGCAACCTGGACAGGTGTGATGACGAATAGCGCGGATATGTTTATATCGACACGGGCGATCCAAGGAGGTTGCTTGTTTTTACATGACAGTCGAACGTTAGGCGTCGCTCGGCAGCTGCAGCATCTCTTGGATCGTTCAGAAGCCGCTGAAGATCAAAAGATCGCAGCCTTGGGCAGCGCCTACCGAGGGTGGCGTTACAGCCGGGGCGGAATCTAATCCGAAGTCAGCGGCTGCCTGGAGCGACTCGGCGCGATGGCCGACTTCTCCCCGGTGTCGCGATGCAACAAGGCAACGTTGTAGTCATAGCGGGATATCAACGGCACCGGCTCGTCATTGCGGGACATCTTGAGCCATTGTCTTGTGCGCTCGATGTCAAAGGATTCGTTCCTGCCCTTCATGCTTTTAATCAGGTTGGCCGAGACCCTGAAGCGTCCACATCCAGCCGAGCATGCAACTTCTGACCAGTCTTCAGCCACATGAACAGTGTTAGAGACAGCGTGACAAATTAAGCACTTCATGTTCGATCTCCGTATCCATGAATTACCAACTGTAGACGATCCACGAACAAAGAACTCAGCGCCCAAAAAAACCGGGGCAGTCCATCGCGCCACCCAGTGACAGCCTGGCCAGGTGACCTGTCAAAGGGGCGATAAGTGAAGAGCCCGGCCGCAATGGCCGGGCTCCGTTTTATCTTCTGTTTTCAAGCATCTTGTCGGCGAGCGCTTTGGCTCTTTGGATCAGCATGTTTTGCCTGTCTTCGTGGGTGGTTTCTCCTACCACCGGTGCCGTCAGATGGCTTTCGGCAATCAGCGCAGCACAGAAATATTGGTCCCAAACAGTGCTTTGCTCCGACGCCTGTCTAATCGTTTGGTCGGCGATCATATGCGGCTCCTTTTGATGAGGTAGCCTTTTCAGTTTACGCCCGAATCACCAACAACCTACGTTGTGCAGGACAGTCGGCACTGCCAATCGCTGGCGACAAATCGTTTCCTCGACTAGGATCTTTATCGCACAGGACTTCGCCCACTGTGTTGTCGGGCGACTCACAAGGGAGAGATAGATGACGCCTACTCGTATTACCGAGCAAACCTATCGTGGCTGGTCCAGCCCCATCTTGCTTGAACTCAAGGAGAGAGAACATCAACTGGATCCTTCGGCACGCCAGGCCCTGCGAAATGTCCTGGTCGAGAGAAGGCTTATAAACACTGGCAATCCTTCTGGCAGTGATCGGCGCAAGGCTGATCCGGCCGGGTAACAACAGGTTTTAGCAATAGCGCTTACCCACCTCATCACCGACGCTGCTGGCGCTTTGCCGGCAGCGTGCTTGTAAGTCATCCCCAAATGCCAGGCAAAAAAAAGCCCAGGCAGCTGATGGACGCCTGGGCTTTAAAAATGCATAAACCGTGGTGGTGAACGCGGGGCAATATTACCCAATCAATTGATCTGTAACAAGATATTTTTACTCACCATCCAGTTACTAAATCTCGCAACCCATTAAATATCCACACTATTTTTGAGTAATCTACTGAAGAAACCGTTACAAACAATCCCGGACAGCCTTGCGCAGCGTTCCTGACTTGGCCCATGGCGGCCCTTGGTAAAGCGATACCCGGCTGCCATCCTTGGACTTCACGATATCCAGAATTTCGTCAGCTGTGATGACGCTCGGTGCAGTAATCCGATAGCCATTGGAAATCGCAGTTTGCGTCGTTCCAGCAATCTCCTGGCGCCACAATGGCAATACACACCCGGCATATTCCTTGGGCGCCTTATCGCTGTATTTGCTGACATTAGGCTCACCGGGCACCAGGGATGCGGGCAATGAACAGCCCGCCAACGCAGCCAACGCTACTCCCGCTATCAACATCCGCATGATGCTTCTCTATCCTGAAAAACGGGAAATGTAGCCTGTACTTGCGCAGACATCCAGCAAACGCTGGGGCTACGCCGCTATAAAGCAGCTTTTTATACAAAGGCTTCTATACAGAGGCTTCGCCCTGCCCCGGATCGACCCCCGAGCCGGAATCGGTATACGAACTCGCATTCAGATACTTCATCCACCGCTCGTACGCTTCATGCTGCCATTTCGTGACCCGTTCCCATTCCGGCCCAGTGAGCTGATGAGCTGAAATCAACTTCATCATTTCCGTTGTGGCCGCATCCAGGTCCGCGATCAGATCATGCGCATGGTGTCTGAAATCATCAGTCGCCGTCATTTGAGATACCTCGCCCCAGCGAATAGATCACTACCTCCATACGACAGCAGAGCTGTCCACTCCCGTTGATTTTCCCGACCAGCGGAATACCTCCCATCCCTACCCCTTCACGCACACCACCTGTCGCAACGTATGCAGCACTTCCACCAGATCACGCTGGGCGTGCATGACTTTGTCGATGTCCTTGTAGGCCATCGGGATCTCATCGATGACCGCCGCATCCTTGCGGCATTCCACATGGGCGGTCGCGCGGATCTGGTCGGCGACGGTGAAGGTGTTCTTGGCTTTGGTGCGGCTCATGGTGCGACCGGCGCCGTGGCTGCAGGAACAGAACGATTGCTCGTTGCCGAGGCCGCGAACGATGAAGCTTTTGGCCCCCATGGAACCGGGAATGATCCCCAGCTCGCCCTTCTTCGCCGACACCGCGCCTTTGCGGGTGACCAGGATGTCCTCGCCAAAATGCCGCTCTTTCTGCACGTAATTGTGATGGCAGTTCACGGCCTCCAGCGCAACCTCGAAGGGCTTGCGGATCACCTGCCGCGCCGCATGAATCACCGCTTGCATCATCAAGGCACGGTTCTGCCGGGCGAAGTCCTGAGCCCAGCCCACCGCTTCGACGTAGTCATCGAAGTGCCGGCTGCCCTCCTTGAAGTAGGCCAGGTCACGGTCCGGCAGGTTGACGATGTGCTGGCGCATGTCCGCCTGGGCCAATTGAATGAACAGAGTACCGATGGCATTGCCCACGCCGCGAGAGCCGCTGTGCAGCATGAACCACACGCGATTGGCCTCGTCCAGACAGACCTCGATGAAGTGATTACCGGTGCCGAGGGTCCCCAGGTGCTGGCGGTTGTTGGTGCTGGCGAGTTTCGGGTACTTGTCGGTGATCGCCTTGAACCGAGGGTTCAGCGCCGCCCAGGCCTGATCGGCCTGCTGCGGAACGCGCTCCCAGGCGCCTTCGTCACGGCGGCCATGGCTCAAGGTGCGGCCATGGGGCACGGCCTTTTCAATGGCAGTGCGCAGACCATGCAAGTTATCCGGCAAGTCGGCAGCGGTCAGCGAGGTGCGCGCGGCGATCATGCCGCAGCCGATGTCCACGCCCACGGCCGCCGGAATGATCGCGCCCACGGTGGGGATCACGCTGCCGATGGTGGAACCTTTGCCCAGGTGCACGTCCGGCATCACCGCCAGGTGCTTGAAGATGAACGGCATCTTCGCGGTATTGATCAGTTGCTGCCGGGCTTCGCTTTCAACCGGCACGCCTTCGGTCCAGAGTTTGATCGGCTTGCCGTTGGCGACTTCCAGCAGTTGGTAGGCAGGTTGTTGCATGATTTCGACTCTCTTTGGATCAGACGAACATAACGCTCCATCGAGGTAAATGGGATTACTATTTCGTAGCGGGGAATTGCAGGAGGTCATCATGTGGCTTAACGAATATGAACAGCAACTACGGCGCGACCTGCAAGGTGTGGCGTCGGATCTGAGGTGGTCGGCGGTAGAGCTTTTGCGCATCGCAGAGCAGTTGCGCCTGGCCGGCAATGATGTGGACGCAGAGGCGACGCTCAGGCTGTGCTCCTTGTTCCAGGGCGATGAAGAGCGGCTGGCGGGCTATGCTGAAGAAGTGAAAGCAAAAACCATCACGCGAACGAAAGTTCACTAGAGAGCATTGCCATGAACAAGCCTCTATGCGCGCTAATCGCCGTGCTGGCGGCGACAGGTGGCTGTAACACGGAATCGCATATCTACCGGGACCAACCGCTGGTCGCCAAGGTCGAAGCCGGCATGACCAAGGATCAGGTCGAGCAGATTGGCGGCAAGCCGCTATCGATCACCGATCGCACGGTGGAGCCAGGCGCTTGCTTTGATTACAAGTTGACCCAGGCCGGCAATCAGCAGCCGTACAGTGTCAGTTTTGATGGCAGGGGCCAGGTCGACCATAAAGCCTTCATGACCTGCGCCGAGTGGAGTCGCGTCCAACAAAAAGCCAGAGCGTATTCCCCGTCCACGGGCGGGATGGGTGGTGGTTACTGAGCCCACGACTTTAATAACGAGAAGCCCCGGCGTACCGGGGCTTCAGGCACACTATTTGTCTGATTTGTGGCTACGCGATGATCTGCCCGACCGGGCTCTGTAGGCGGGAAGCGCAGCCGCATAGGCCAGTGCTTCTTCTCGGCTGCCAAAGGATCCAAGCCGGTCACCTTTGGTGCACACCCGCCACGGGCCACTGTTCACGCTGAGTACGTCATAGCCGTTCATGTGCATTTTGGTCAGCATCGGAACGCTCATTAGTCACCTCCATTTCGGCAGTGATAGTCCAGGGTCCACTTAGCTACCTTACACCCGACCTTCACTGAAGTGCCGACCAGACGTCGCGTCAGGATTCCGGCATTCCATTGCACTTTCAACCGCCCTGTCGACTCTAACCCTTGAAGCAGACACGTCTGCGGATTGCGGTCTGAATATTGCATTTTTATGACTGTTTTATGACAACCGGCAGTCAGGTAATCCATGAAAGTACGCGCAACCGTCATTTGCGAGCAGGACCGGCACATTCTCCTGGTGCGCAAACCCAGGGGGCGCTGGACCCTGCCGGGTGGAAAAATCGAGCCTGGCGAAACCATCGCGGGCGCGGCCACAAGAGAGCTTTATGAAGAAACCGGGCTTGGGGTCGACAGCCTGCTGTACTTGATGGAGTTGGACACGACCAGCACCAGGCATCATGTCTACGAGGCATCGGTCATAAACGTGGCCGAGGCGCGGCCCCAGAATGAAATCTTCGACTGCATCTGGTACCCGCTGGACGCCGTCCAGAACCTGAACACAAGCGACGCCACACTCAGAATCGTCAGAGCATTTCAGCGTCGCTTGTAGCTCAACACAGCCGACGCCCTCCTGAAAGGTCAGCCCAGATCGCCGCCACCGACCGGCATGACCATGCCGGTGATATAGGAGGCTTCGTCGCTGGCCAGAAACAGGATAGCGCTGGCCTGTTCATCCAGTGTGCCGTAGCGCTTCATCAAACTGCTGTCGAGGGTCTGGTCGACGATCTGCTGATACCACAGCTTTTCCTGAGCGCTTTGTTCCGCGGTGTTGCGCGGGATCAGCCGCGGCGGCGCTTCGGTGCCACCGGGAGCGGTCGCGTTGACCCGTACCCCACGGCCGGCGGTTTCGAACGCCAGGCACGCGGTCAACGCGTTGACCCCACCCTTCGCCGCACCGTAAGGCACGCGATTGACGCTGCGGGTGGCGATGGATGAAACGTTGACGATGGCGCCGTTGCCTTGCTCAAGCATGAACGGCAGCGCGGCATGGCAACACCACAGCGTCGGGAACAATGAACGTCGGACTTCGGCCTCGATCTGCGACTCTTCATAGTGCTCGAAAGGCTTGGCCCAGATCGTGCCGCCGACATTGTTGACCAACACATCGAGGCGCCCGAAGCGCTCGACGGCGGTGCGCATCACCCGGCTGCATTCGCTGTATTGCTCAAGGTCGGCGGTCAGGGCGAGCACCTGGCTGTCCCGCCCCAGTTCTTTCTGCAACTCGAACACCAGATCGGAGCGGTCGACCAGAATCAACCGCGCACCTTCAGCGGCCATGCGTTCCGCCACACGCCGGCCGATGCCTTGGGCGGCACCGGTAATCAGCGCGATTTTTTCGTGGAATCTATTCATGTATCTCTCCCACAACAGCGCGGCTCAGGCCGCGCTGGCGGCAAATTTCTCGTAGTAGAAGTTCGCAGGCGCGATGCCTTGCTCGCGAATGAACTGGCTGACCGCTTCGACCATCGGCGGCGGGCCGCACAGATAGACATCGACGTCGCCATCGTTCAGATGCCGTGGCTCGATGTGCTGGGTCACGTAGCCCTTGAGCGGGTGCCGACTGTCGGGGTTGGCCACGCAGGCGCTGAAGCTGAAGTTCGGGATTCGTGCGGTAAAGGCTTCCAGTCGATCGATTTCCACCAGGTCGAAATCGTTGGTCACGCCATAGATCAAATGCAGCGGATGCTCGCTGCCCTGCTCGGCGATTTTTTCCAGCATCGCGGTAAACGGCGCCAGACCGGTGCCACCGGCCAGCAGCAACAACGGCCGGCGGATATCGCGCAGATAGAAACTGCCCAACGGTCCGGCCAGGCTCATGCTGTCGCCGGCCTTGGCCATGCCGGTCAGGAAACTGCTCATCAAGCCGCCGGGCACGTTGCGAATCAGGAAACTGACTTCGCCGTCACGCTGCAACGAGCTGAACGAATACGCGCGGGTCTGCTCGCTGCCCGGAACCCCGAGGTTCACATACTGCCCCGGCAAAAACGCCAGTTTGCTCAGGGCTTCGCCCTTGATCGACAGTGCGATGGTGCTGTCGGACAGCTGACGCACGGCGCTGATGGTCGCGTCGTAACTGGCCTGACGAGTACGGCAGACATCCGATGAAACCGGCACCTGCACCACGCAATCGCTCTGCGCACGCATCTGGCAAGTCAGGACAAAACCCTGCTGCGCTTCTTCGGCGCTGAGGGCGTCTTCGATGTAGTCCTCGCCCAGGTCGTAGCGCCCGGCTTCGGCGAAACACTTGCAGGTGCCGCAAGCGCCGTCGCGGCAGTCCAGCGGAATATTGATGCCCTGGCGGTACGCAGCATCGGCCACGGTTTCGCCGGCGTTGGCGTCGATGAACCGGGTGACGCCGTCTTCGAAATTGAACGCAATGGAATGAGTCATGACGGCCGCCTCAGAGGTGGTAAACATCAATGACCTGGCGAACGTAGTCGTTCTTCAGGATCACTTTCTTGGCCAAGATCAGCGGGTTCTCGCCGCGCACATCCAGGGTGTAGAAACTGCTGCCGAAATAGCTGTCGACGGTCTTGTAGCGAAAGCTCAGGGTGTGCCAGTTGAAGCGCACCTTGCACAGGCCGTCGGCCTGTTCGATCAGCTCGATGTTGCTGAGGTTGTGCGAGGTGCGGGTGTCCGGCACGCTGGCACTGGAACGCTCGGTCTTGATGCGGAAGATGCGATCTTCCAGGCCCGTGCGGTTGCCGTACCAGATCAGCGAGATTTCCCGCTGCGGATCGATGGTCAGCTCGTCGTTGTCATCCCAGGACGGCATCCAGAAAGTTGCGTCCGGCGCGTACAACTCCAGCCAGTCGTCCCATTGCTTGTCGTCGAGGTAGCGCGCTTCGCGGTAGAGAAAATCGCGCACCGCGTCATAGGTCATGGTCATTGCACGGCCTCCACTGCAATCAGTTCGGACTGTTCGGCGGCCAGGGCCTTGAGCATGGTCTGCTGCCAATATTTGTGTTGCAGCACGAACAGGCCTTCGTCTTCGGTACGCACCCCGCTGAGCAATGGGTGCAGGTCAATTTCCTTGGCCGCGTCATCGGCGCCTTCAATCCAGTGTTCGGCACCACGGGACATGTCGTTCCAGGTGGTGACGCTGCCCTGGTAACCGGTCTGGCAGGAGCGAAACTCTTCCAGATCGTCTGGAGTGGCCATGCCACTGACGTTGAAAAAGTCCTCGTACTGCCGAATGCGGCTCGAACGGGCGTGGTCGCTTTCACCTTTGGGGGCGATGCAGTAAATGGTGATTTCGGTGCGGTTGACCGAGATCGGCCGGGCGATGCGAATCTGCGAGCTGAACTGGTCCATCAGGTACACGTTCGGGTACAGGCACAGGTTGCGCGAGTTCTCGATCATCCAGTCGGCGCGAGCCTGGCCGAAGTCCCGGGCCAACTCGTCGCGACGCTCGTACAGCGGACGGTCCTCGGGGTTGGACCAACGGGTCCAGAGCAGCATGTGGCCCTTGTCGAAGGAATAGAAACCACCGCCCTGCTTGGCCCAGGTGCCGGCGCTCATGGTGCGGATGTCTTCGCCCGCTTCGCGCTGTTTGCGCTGATTCTGGGTGGCGGCGTAGTTCCAGTGCACGGAGCTGACGTGATAGCCGTCGGCGCCGTTTTCGGCGGTGAGTTTCCAGTTGCCTTCGTAGATGTAACTGGAGGAACCACGCAGCACTTCCAGGCCATCGGCGGACTGGTCGACGATCATGTCGATGATCTTCGCCGACTCGCCCAGGTGCTCCACCAACGGCACCACGTCGGCCTTGAGACTGCCGAACAGGAAGCCGCGATAGGACTCGAAACGCGCGACTTTGGTCAGGTCGTGGGAGCCTTCGCAATTGAAGCTCGCCGGGTAGCCGGCCGCCGCCGGGTCCTTGACCTTGAGCAGCTTGCCGGAGTTGTTGAACGTCCAGCCGTGGAATGGGCAGGTGTACGAACTCTTGTTGCCGGTCTTGTGCCGGCAGAGCATCGCCCCGCGGTGGCTGCATGCGTTGATAAAGGCATTCAACACGCCATCCTTGTTGCGCGCGATGAAGATCGACTGGCGCCCCATGGTGGTGGTGTAGAAATCGTTGTTGTTGGGGATCTGGCTTTCGTGCGCCAGGTACAGCCAGTTGCCTTCGAAGATGTGTTCCATCTCAAGGTCGAACAGCCGCGGGTCAGTGAACATCTCGCGCTTGCAGCGATAGATACCCTGTTCAGGGTTTTCTTCAAGCAGGGAGTGAAGGTATTCGGGTCGCAGGGACATGGCCGCCGCCTCCATTGTTTTTATTCAGGCAGGGCCATGCTAGGACGTGGGGATGGGGCGGACTATCCGCGGGGTGCAGACCTGTATCCGTTTTGTGCAAGGGGCGGTTGATGGTTGCCAATGTGGCGAGGGAGCTTGCTCCCGCTGGGCTGCGAAGCGGCCCCCGGCATTCTGTCAGGCACACCGCGTCGGCAGGATTTACGACTGCTGCGCAGCCGAACGGGGGCAAGCCCCCTCGCCACAGGTTATTCGTCAAACGTCTTGGCAATCAGTGACGGCGCTTGAGGGTGTCGGAAGGCAATTCGCCGAACTGTTTGCGGTAGCTGTCGGAGAATCGGCCCAGGTGCAGGAAGCCGTAATCCATGGCCACCTCCGTGACGTTGCGCACGTTGCAGGTCGGGTCGCTCAGGTTGGCGTGAATGCGCTCGAGCTTCTTCTGCCGGATGTAGTTTTTCGGCGTGTCCCCCGCATTGCGTTCGAACAGCCCATACAGCGAACGCAGGCTCATCCGCGCCTGGCGCGCCAGTTCTTCGCTGTCGATGTCTTGCTTGAGGTTACAGGCGATGTAATCGACCAGCGCCTCGAACGTGGCCGAGGCTGAGCCAGGGTCGGTGCGCATGACGTTGGTTTTCATCAGGCCCAGCATCTTGCTGACCACGATTTGCGCATAGTGCTCCTGCACGCGAGGAATCGGCTCGGAAGCCTCGGCTTCCTGGCAAATCATCGCCAGCAGACCGACGAAACCTTCCAGTTGATTGAGCTGATAACGGTTTTCCAGAAACCGCACGCCCTGCCCCGGATACCGCCAGCGCTGCTCCTCGCACACCGACTCCAGCAGCCGGGTGGGGACTTTCAGGATGAATTTTTCGCAATCACTGGAATAGGTCAGATCCACCGGATCGTCCGGGTTAATCAGCAGCAACTCCCCGGGCGCGAAGTAATGTTCCTGACCGTGGCCACGCCACAGGCAATTGCCGCGCAACAGCACTTGCAAGTGATAGATGCTGTCCAGCGCGCCAGAGGTAACCCGCACGCTGGCGCCATAACTGATGCGGCACAGATCAAGGCTGGCAAACTTGCGATGATCGAGGCTGGCCAGCGGCCGGCCGGCCCTGGGCATCTGCAGGCAATGGTTGCCGACATGCTGATTGACGTAGCCCGACACCGCATACGGGTCGGCATGGTCGAAGATTCTGCTGCGATGACTCAACAATTGCGCTTGCATCATCGGTTCACTCTCATTGTTGTTATCAGTGGCGCCGCCATTCTAGTGTCCTGCCCGAAACACAGAAGGCCACGAGATAAACGGTCGGTTATCTCGTGGCCCGGTTCGGCTGCTCGAGAGGTATCAGTCCTCGAGTGCGCGGACCCGTTCGTGGCGTTGCTGCTCCTCAGGCTGGGCGGACGACTGCAGGGTGAAGTCGAAATCGATTTCGGCAAAACGACCACTCACGCCATGAGCCGCCGCACGCTGCGGATCGTCGCTGAAGGTGATTTTGGCGATCAGTTCGTCACGGGTGGCGTAGGCGAAATCGTCATGCAGGTACTGATCGCCATCGAGGTTGATCTGGGTGGTCAGGTGACGATGATCCGGTGCCGAAATGAAGAAGTGAATGTGCGCCGGCCGCTGGCCATGACGGCCCAGTTGATTGAGCAGTTGCTGGGTCGGACCATCCGGCGGGCAGCCGTAGCCCGACGGCACGATGCTACGGAAGCGATAACGACCCTCGGCATCGGTGACGATCCGGCGACGCAGGTTGAACTCGGACTGGGTGGTGTCGAAGTACGAATAGGTGCCGCCGGTGTTGGCGTGCCAGACATCCACCACCGCCCCGGCCAGCGGTTCGCCAGCGGTGTTGAACACCCGGCCCTGCATGAACAGAGTCACACCCGGATCGACGCCGTCATCGAGACGCGCTTCGCCTTGCGACAGCGGCGCACCCGCCACATACAGCGGCCCCTCGATGGTTCGCGGGGTGCCGCCGGATTTGCCGGCCTGCTCGTCTTCGGCATCCATCAACAGGTCGAGGTAATGCTCAAGACCGAGCCCGGCAACCAACAGACCGGCCTCCTGCCGCGCGCCCAGCACGTTGAGGTAATTGACGGCTTTCCAGAATTCTTCCGGGGTCACGGCCAGGTCTTCGATGATGTTCACCGAATCACGCAGGATGCGGTAAACCAGCGCCTTGACCCGCGGATCGCCGGCTTCATTGAGCAGGCCGCTGGCTTCTTCGAGAAACTTCTGGACACTGGCGGTGTGGGAAATCTTGACGTTCATGGTGGATCCTCATCTTGTATTTATTAGCGTAGCGAACTGAACAGGCTGGATTCAGCGGTCATCCTCGCGAATGGAAGAAGGATGCCGGCACAGCGCGTTGACCTCGATCGCCATGTACGGGTACAGCGGCAATTGCATCAGTAGGTCGTGCAGTTCTTGAACGCTGTCGACATCGAACACGCTGTAATTGGCATAGAGCCCGGCAATGCGCCACAGATGACGCCACTTGCCTTGCTCTTGCAGGCGCTGGGCCAGGGCTTTCTCGTCGGCCTTGAGTTGAGCGGCGCGCTCCGGGTTCATGTCGACCGGTAAATTCACGGTCATTTTTACGTGAAACAGCATGATGCCCTCCTCAGGCTTGATGAACGACAGTGGAACTTTTGTCCCGACGGAAAAACGCCAGGCGTTCTTCATCCAGAACCAGGCCCAGCCCCGGTGTTGACGGGACGTGCAGTTGAAAATCGCGGTAGACCAATGGCTCGCTGAGGATGTCTTCGGTCAGCAGCAGTGGGCCGAACAATTCGGTATCCCAGCTCAAGGTATTCAGTGTGACAAAGGCATGGGCCGAGGCCAGCGTGCCGATTCCGCCTTCGAGCATGGTGCCGCCGTACAGGCCGATACCGGCCGCCTCGGCAATCGCGGCGGTTCGCAGCACGGCGCGCGGGCCGCCGTTCTTGGCGATTTTCAGAGCGAACACCGAAGCGGCGCCTTCCCGTGCCAGGTTAAAGGCATCTTCCACGCATTCGATGGATTCATCGGCCATGATCGGCGCCGGGCTCATGGCATTCAGGCGCACCATCCCGGCGCGGTTATTGCGCGAGATCGGTTGTTCGATCAGGTCGATGCCGTTGGTGCCGAGGATCCGGCAGGCCCGCAGAGCGACTGCTTCGTCCCAGGCCTGATTGACATCGACCCGCACGCTGGCGCGATCGCCCAAGGCCTTTTTGATCGCAATAACGTGAGCCAGGTCGCGGTTGACCTCTCCGGCGCCGATTTTCAGCTTGAAGATCCGGTGGCGGCGCAGGTCGAGCATTTTTTCCGCTTCGGCAATGTCCTTGGCGGTGTCGCCGCTGGCCAGGGTCCAGGCCACCGGCAATGCATCGCGAACCCGTCCACCCAACAGTTCGCTGACCGGCAGGCCAAGGCGCTTGCCCTGGGCGTCGAGCAAGGCGCTTTCGATACCCGATTTGGCGAAGGTGTTGCCACGAATGCTGCGCTCCAGGCGCAACATCGCGGCATTCACATTGCCGCAGTCCTGGCCGATCAGCAGTGGCGCGAAGTGTTTGTCGATGTTGGTCTTGATACTGTCCGGGCTTTCGTTGCCGTAGGCCAGGCCGCCAATGGTGGTCGACTCACCGATACCTTCAATGCCATCGGCACAGCGCACCCGAATGATCACCAGAGTCTGGTTCTGCATGGTGTGCATCGCCAGCTTGTGTGGGCGAATGGTCGGCAGATCGACGATGATCGTCTCGATCGATTCAATGGCTGTTGCAAGCATGTCGCGATACCCGTCAGGTTCTTAAAGTTCTGGAACCGATTCTGGTACGGCTTTTTTCGGGAAGCCAATATAGAATTGGTCTGACTCGATACCTTAAAGGTATTTAACAGATCGACGTCCGGAGGCCCCATGGAACTGCGTCACCTGCGATATTTTCAGGTGTTGGCTCAAACCCTCAACTTCACCCGCGCCGCTGAACTGCTGCACATCGCCCAACCGCCGCTGAGCCGGCAGATCCAGCAGCTGGAAGACGAACTCGGGGTACTGCTGCTGGAGCGCGGCCGACCGTTGAAGCTGACCGACGCCGGGCGTTTTTTCCATGAACACTCCACCGCCCTGCTCGAACAACTGGGCAAGGTCTGCGACAACACGCGGCGGATCGGCCTGGGCGAAAAGACCTGGCTGGGCATCGGCTTTGCGCCCTCGACCCTCTATGGCGTGCTGCCGGAACTGATTCGCCGGTTGCGCAGCGGCGAGCCTCTGGCGCTGGAATTGGGGCTCTCGGAAATGACCACGTTGCAACAGGTGCAGGCGCTCAAGGCCGGGCGTATCGATATCGGCTTCGGGCGCATCCGCATCGACGACCCGGCCATTCTGCAGACCGTGCTCACCGAAGACCGACTGGTGGCCGCCCTCCCCGCCGGCCACCCGCTCCTCGCCAGGCCCATCAGCCTTCGGGAACTGGCCAAGGAACCCTTTGTGCTCTATCCCGGCAACCCGCGCCCGAGTTACGCCGACCACGTGATCGCATTGTTCGAAGCCAGTGGCGTGCACATCAAGGTGGCGCAATGGACCAACGAGCTGCAAACGGCGATTGGTCTGGTGGGGGCGGGAATCGGGGTGACGCTGGTACCGGCCTCGGTGCAGTTGCTGCACCGCGACGACATTGGCTTCACTCCAGTGCTGGAAGACAACGCGATCTCGCCGATTATTCTCAGCAGGCGCGTGGGCGATGTGTCGCCGGGGTTGAATCATTGCTTACAGATGATTGATGAACTGCTGCCGCGCGACAGTTGAGCCGTAAATGCAATCCGTAGCAGCTGTCGAGCCCCAGCGAGGCTGCGTAGCGGTCGTGAATCCGGCTAATGCGGTCTGCCTGATGTATCGCGATCTCCGATTTTACGACTGCTACGCAGCCGAACGCAGCCTTCGGCAGCTGCTACAAGAAGTCGCGGTTAGGCCACGACACCGGCGAACGCTCGGCGACCGGCACGCATTTCTGTACGAAGTTCGCCAATCAGGTTGGAAATATCGCGAACACTGATCAGTTTGTCGGGGGATACGCCGGTGATCAACAACTCAATCCGCCCGGTGCTCTGATCGAAAACCTTGATCCGCAAGGTTTCATCATGGTTCACGGTGCATTCGCAGGAGAGCGGCTTGAAGCCGGACTCGACAATCTGGCAAAGCTGCTCAATAGGAACCATGACAGACGCCCCTCCATGGACGGTTTTCCGATTGGATCCACTGAGATTAGTTCAGCTTGCGCAATGCGCCAGCGGGTTCAGTGAGCATCCCCATCCCATATCCAATTCCAGATCCCCGGCAAACGAACAGGCTCGGAACTCTGCTTGACGGTGCGCGCCATGGCCGCCCGCTGTAGCGCTGCCGTGTCGTCGTAAAACGGTTTTTGCGCCATGGCCAGACCGGTGGCGTTGGCACTGTCGAGGAGGATTTGCAGGTATTCGCGGGCATGCCGGGCGGTGTAGCGGTTGAGGTCGTGAAAGGTCACCACCACCGGGATCACCCCGTCCACCGTCGGCAACTCGCCAAGGGCGATGCGCTCGCGGACTTCGGACAGCTGCCGCAGCATATTGGCCCGCCGCCGAGGGCTGGCGTTGAAGCCCCAGATCTTGCCGTCATTGGCGCTCAGGTCGGTCAGCAGTACATGCATGCCGTGCTGCTGATAGGCCGCGAAAGTGCGCTTGTCATAATTCCAGAACGGCGGACGCACCAGAATCGGCGAGGCGCCAGTGATCGCAGCGATGTCTGCGCTGCCGTTGGTCAGCGACTGTTCCAGTTGTTCCGGCTCCAGGGAGCGATGGTTGGTGTGGTGGGGAGTGGCCGTGTGAAAGCCCAGTAGATGCCCTTCGGCCTGTTCGCGCCGCATGAGTTGGCGCCCCACGTCACTGCCGCCGGCGCCCGAGGCGCGGGTCTGCACGAAGAACACGGCTTTGATGTCCGGTTGCAGCGGATTGTGCGCCAGGCTGTCGAGTACAGTGGCGGTCGGGTTGTAAAAACCGGACGCGCTGGGCCCGTCGTCGAAGGTCAGCAGAAAGCGGATCGGCGCCTGCGCTTGCAGACGCTGTTGCGTCTGCGGCGTCATCTCAATGGGCGCGGCGATGCAGCCAAACAGGCCGACGGCGATGGCGAATACGGATAGAACCTTGATCAACTGCTTCATGTTTTGCCTTGGGCCAGACCTTGCGACCGTCACGTTTAATGGCAAAAACCCCTCGCCCATTCATCCTTCGACCGACCCGCCAATCGCTGCGAGCCGAGGTTGGATAAGGGTACACAGTGTTTGGTTCCAGCGCCTGCTCCCCAGGTGATTGCATTTCAAGCTACAAGAACTAAAAAGCCCCGCCATCAATTGGCGGGGCTTTGGGGATGTGCAAACCGATCAGGGCTTCAGCGGGTGTTCCTGGTCGCGGTCCGACAGCTCTTTGCCGTCGTCGGGGTGCTTCCAGTCCGGCGTCGAACGCTTCTGCCGCTCGATTTCTTCCTCCGTCGGTTCATCGGTCTCATCATCCAGGTCCGGACGCTTTGGTTCAGTGGCCATGTCCACCTCCCGTCCTCAAGGGATCATCCGTTAAGCGTAGAACAGTTTCGCCTCGGACGACTCAGAGCCACCAGCGCAGCAAAAAGAAAAAGCCCATGCTCAACAACATGCTGAGCAGAGTATTGCGGGTGTAAAGCACCAGGCCCACGGCCACCAGCGAACTGATCAGGTAGGGGTTGTCCCACTGCAGGTTCAACTGTTTGTCGGGCATGAACACAATCGGCCCGCAGATCGCGGTGAGCATGCCCGGCACCGCAAAACCGAGGAACTGCCGGGCATTGCTGCTCAAGCGCACCGGCAGCCGAGGTTCGAGAAAGACGTAGCGGTTCAGGAACACCAGCAGGCCCATCCCGATAATCACAGCCCAGACCATCATGTGCGCCCCACGTAGAGTTTGTTGCAGATAAAGCCCGCCGTCATGCCCGCCAACCCCGACAGCACCAGCGCCGAGCCCCATTGCCAATAGCTGAACAGCACCGAACAGAACAGCGAGACCGCCACGCAGACCACCGTCGGAACGTTGCGCACCACCGGCGTGATCAAGGCGATAAACGTCGCGGCGATGGAGAAATCCAGCCCCAGGTGTTCGAGGCCCGGAATGCTGCTGCCCAGCACAATGCCCGCCAGGGTGAAGAGGTTCCATGCGATGTAAAACGTCAGGCCCACGCCGAGGGCGTACCAGCGGTTGAACTGCTGTTTGTCATGCTGGCTGGTCAGGGCGAACAACTCGTCGGTGAGCAAAAAGCCCAGCCCGATACGCCAGCGGCCCGGCAACGGGGAAATCACCGAACGCATGCTCATTCCGTACAGCAAATGCTGGGAGGTCAGCAGCAATGTGGTCAACAGAATCGAAAAGACCCCGGCGCCGCCCTTGAGCATGCCGATAGCGACCAATTGCGCCGCGCCGGCAAACACGATGCTCGACAGCCCCTGGCCTTGCAGGGGCGTGAGGTTGGCCTCGATGGCCATGGAACCGGCCAGCAATCCCCAGGGCGCGGTCGCCAGGGACAACGGCATGATGGCCGCGGCGCCACGAAGGAATGCAGTACGCGGCATGAATGAGTTGGACATAACGCTCTACAACCAGGAAAAGTCTTCAGACTGTGCCAGCAGTCATGGCCGATGGCTTGAACAATCTTGCGCACTTGCAACGACTTCACGATTGACAAATACCCCGTCGGCTTTTAAAACTGGGCGCCTCATTCAGGGTGTAAGCAACCATGTCCGCAACCTTCAACCTCAACACTGTCGTCATTGGCTTGATTGCCAAGGCGCAAGGTTGCGTTGCGCACGCCCCTAAATCGAAGAAACAGTCGCTCATGTGACCGGGGCGCGCTGTCCCGTCAGATGAGCTGACAGGACATTGAGCGCGACGGACACCCCTCCTCTTGCTGACTTCCTTCTACGCTTCTGACGGTGACGAAATCGGTCAACCTTCAGGAGAAAGTGCATGTCATCGTTTCAAGGTATCTGGGTTCCCATCGTTACGCCGTTTCACAACGGTGCGATCGACTTTGCCGGATTGCGGCGGCTGGTCAGTCATCTGCTGGAAAAAGGCGTCGATGGCATAGTGGTCTGCGGCACCACCGGGGAAGCCGCGGCGCTGGCCAAACATGAACAACTGGCGGTGCTCGATGCGGTGCTGGAACAGGTTCCACCAGAACGCGTGGTCATGGGCCTGGCCGGCAACAACCTCACCGAGTTGCTGCAATTTCAAAGCGAAATCCTGAAGCGTCCCCTGGCGGGCTTGCTGGTGCCGCCGCCCTACTACATCCGCCCTTCCCAGGCCGGCCTCGAAGCCTTTTTCAAGACCGTCGCCGATGCGTCCAGCGCCCCGATTATTCTCTACGACATCCCCTATCGCACCGGCATAGCCTTCGAGCAGGCGACCCTGCTCCGGATCGTCGCCCATGAGCGGATCGTCGCGATCAAGGACTGCGGCGGCAACCCAGCCAACACCTTGGCACTGCTCTCCAGCGGTAACGTCGACGTGCTGTGCGGCGAAGATAATCAGATCTTCGGCGCGCTATGCCTGGGGGCCAAAGGCGCAATTGCCGCCTCGGCCCATGTTCATCCCGAGCTGTTCGTGACGCTGTATCAACAGCTTCGCGACAACCGCTTAGCGGCCGGCCGAACGACCTTCTTCCAGTTGCTGCCACTGATCCACAGCCTGTTCATCGAGCCCAATCCCGCCCCGGTGAAAACTGCCCTGGCCCTTGAAGGATTTATCCGCGACGAGCTGCGAGCGCCGATGCAACGCAGCAGTGAAAGCACGACGGTGCGTTTGAAAGAAGTACTGACAGCGCTTGAAGGCGGCAATCGATAGAGCACAAGCGTCCAGCCCGAGTACCATGGAGCGATTCACCCAACACGTCAGGGAATCGACATGCTTTACCGAATCGCCGCCGACGGGCTGGTGCTGTCTCACTTGTTGTTCATTCTGTTCGTGCTGTTCGGCGGGCTGCTGGTGCTCAAATGGCGCCACCTGATCTGGTGGCACCTGCCCGCCGCTGCATGGGGTGTGATCGTGGAAATCTTCCACCTGGCGTGCCCACTCACCGAATGGGAAAACCGCATGCGCCACGCGGCCGGGCAAACCGGTTACGGTGGCGGTTTTATCGAGCATTACGTGTGGCCGATTATTTACCCGGCCGGGCTGACGCCCACGATTCAACTGGCACTGGGCAGCGTGGTGTTGGCGCTCAACGTGCTGATCTATGCGCGGCTGTTCCGGCAATGGAAGCATCCGACCCGTTCAGGCAGTAACCACCGGTCCGGTTGAACTCAGTTGGCGATAACACTCATGTTCCGGCCACTGGCCTTGGCCACATACAGCGCCTTGTCCGCGGCGCCGACAATGTCGTCGGGCTGGGCTTGCGAGGCCGGGTCGTAGGCGCAGACACCCACGCTGACCGTGACCACGCCCTCCACACCCTCAACGTGTTTGATGCCGGCCTGCTGAACCGCACGGCGGATGTTTTCTGCTACCAGAAACGCCCCCACGTAGTCGGTACCGGGCAGCACCACCGTAAACTCCTCACCACCGAAGCGAGCCGCGAGATCGCCGGGGCGCTTGATGTTTTCGGTGATGATCGTGCTGATTTTGCGCAAACACTCATCGCCCGCCAAATGACCGTAGTGATCATTGAAGTTCTTGAAGTGGTCGACATCGATCATCAACAGCGCAAGATGGGTCTGGCTACGCCTGGCGCGGCCCATTTCCGCGAGAATGAACAGGTCGAATTGACGCCGGTTGGAAAGCCCGGTCAGTGCATCCTCCAGCGCCAGCAACTCCAGGCTGCGGTTGACCTCAATGAGTTTGTCCTGAGTCTCCAACAGATTGTTCTGAATATGATTCTGCTGCTTCATGAGGCGGATCAGGCGATAACCGAGAGCCCCCAGAAACCCCAGCAGCAACAGGACGATGCCCGCACTGAATATTGATTCCTGCCGCCAACTGGCCAGGACTTCATCCTTGTCGAGCCCGGCAAAGACGACAAGCGGATACCCCTCGACCCGTCGAAACCCCACGACCCGCACCACCCCGTCGACAAAGGACCTGACCGTTGCCGTACCGGAATCGCCCTTGGGCAACAGCTGGGTAAACAGCGGCCCTTTGGCAACACTGGTGCCGATATCGGCTTCGTTGAACGGGCGCCGAACGACGATGGTGGCGTCATCGGAGATCAGGTTGATCACGCCGTTATTGCCCATGTCGATGCTGTTGTACAAATCCAGGAAATGCTTGAGGTAGATCGAAGCCACCACCACGCCGGCAAACCGGCCATCAGGGTGATTGATCCGGCGTGACACGGTCATGATCCACTCACCGGTCGAGCGACTTTTTATCGACGGACCGATATGAGGGCCGCGGTCGGGATGATCACGGTGGTAGATGAAATATTCACGGTCGGAATTATTGGCATTGGGCGGTATGACGTTAATGGCGTTGGCGAGCCAGCGTCCTTCTTCATCGAACACGAACAGCCCATGGATCTGTACCAACTCACTGCGCTGAGCCTGGAGCAAACGTTGCAGTCGGGGAAATTTTTCCGGTTGCATGCCATCGATTTCGAGGCGGTCCACCAGGGAGAACAGTAGCGTGTCGGCCTGTTTGATCGATGCCTGCGCCTGCGAGGCCAGGGTTTGCGCCAGGTTGGACATCGCCACTTCGCTCTCACGCAGATGGTACTGACGCGAGTTCCAGCTTTCACCGATCACAATGGCCATCAAGGACAGGCACACCGAAATCAGCAGAGAAACCGCGTATCGAACCTTGAGCGTTGTCTCAACCGGCTCGGGCACCCAAGGCGTGGCGAACCGGGTGTGTTCAATACGATCTTTGACGGACGGATGCCCCATGACGCTCCCTGAATCCCTTATGACATGGCGAATTTTCCCGTTCGCCCTTTTAGCGCCAGCCAGCCGTGACCGGCGCTCAAACCATTACAACCCGATACCGATACGATAGGTGATTTGCACAAAAACGCTCATTGCCAGCGATCGTAATCGCTACATCGGCGTCTGTTTGATCGCCTCAAACCAGGCCGGATTCAATCGCCTCTGTTCGGTATCGATGCCCAACGCTTCCATCCGTGCCTTGTGCTGGTCCATCTCTCGGGCCAGCTGACTCTGGTCGCTGGAATTGCCGTCCAACTGGTGCATCTGGCTCAGCCCCAAGTGATAAAAGCGCAGCAGCTTCATGGCGCTCGGATCGCTCTGCTCCACCGCCGTCGTCACCTGGTGCATGACGTTGGTGACGCTCATCAGGCTGCGCTTGAGCTGCCAACCATAGACCGCTGGCGCCATCCACTCCTGCCTCCAGAACTTGCCGCGCATCAGCGCCACCGTCAGCAACAATGCGGCAAACACACCCCCCACGTTGAACCGCAGATTATCGCCACCGGGTTCACCGAACAACGTCACCGCCGCCGTCGACAGCACCATCGCCAGCGCCAGGAACATCAGGGCGATGATCACCGTGCTGCGCCGCGTCTGGCGTCGATAGGTTTCGGCATTCATTGGCTGGATTTCGAACATCGCGACGGGGTTCCTTGCATCGATGGTAAAAGGCGCTGTGACAAAAAGACTGCGAGGCATTATCGCCTCCCCGAAGGATTTAGCTATGCTGGAGCTCCTTTTCATCTTTTCATCGTCAAACGGGAGCATGGCGATACAGCGCAGTTCGTGCCATCTTCATCATGGATACACACTATTCGGATGCCATGCGCCGTTGCTGGCGGGTGACATCGTTTTAAGGATCATTGAATGACCCAACGACATGTAATCAACGCCTCGGTCAGCCCTAAAGGCAGCCTGGAAACGCTCTCCCAGCGTGAAGTGCAGCAACTGAGCGAAGCATCATCCGGCATCACCTACACCCTCTTCCGCCAGTGCGCCCTGGCCATCCTCAATACCGGCGCCCACGTCGATAACGCCAAGACCATCCTGGAAGCCTACAAAGACTTCGAAATCCGCATTCACCAGCAAGACCGTGGCGTACGCCTGGAACTGCTGAACGCCCCCGCCGACGCTTTCGTCGATGGCGAAATGATTGCCAGCACCCGCGAAATGCTCTTCAGCGCCCTGCGCGACATCGTCTACACCGAAAACGAACTCGACGCCTTGAGCATCGACCTGAGCACCTCCCAAGGCATCAGCGACTACGTCTTCCACCTGCTGCGCAACGCCCGCACCCTGCGCCCCGGCGTCGAGCCGAAAATCGTGGTGTGCTGGGGCGGCCACTCGATCAACACCGAAGAATACAAATACACCAAGAAAGTCGGCCACGAACTCGGCCTGCGCAGCCTGGACATCTGCACCGGTTGCGGCCCTGGCGTGATGAAAGGCCCGATGAAAGGCGCGACCATCGCCCATGCCAAGCAACGCATCCACGGCGGTCGCTACCTCGGCTTGACCGAGCCGGGGATCATCGCCGCCGAAGCACCGAACCCGATCGTCAACGAACTGGTGATCCTGCCGGACATCGAGAAACGCCTGGAAGCGTTCGTGCGGGTTGGCCACGGCATCATCATTTTCCCGGGTGGCGCGGGCACGGCCGAAGAGTTCCTGTACCTGCTCGGCATCCTGATGCATCCGGACAACCAGGACCTGCCGTTCCCGGTGGTCCTTACCGGGCCGAAAAGCGCCGCGCCGTATCTGGAGCAACTGCACGCCTTCGTCGGCGCAACCCTCGGTGAAGAAGCGCAGCAGCACTACGAGATCATCATCGACGACCCGGCCGAAGTAGCGCGGCAGATGACTCAGGGCCTCAAAGCGGTCAAACAGTTCCGCCGTGAGCGCAACGACGCGTTCCATTTCAACTGGCTACTGAAGATCGACGAAGGCTTCCAGCGCCCGTTCGACCCGACCCACGCCAACATGGCCAACCTGCAACTGAGCCGCAACCTGCCGCCCCACGAACTGGCCGCCAACCTGCGCCGCGCGTTCTCCGGCATCGTCGCCGGCAACGTCAAGGACAAGGGCATCCGCCTGATCGAAGAACACGGGCCGTACCAGATTCGCGGTGATGCCGAGGTCTTGCAGCCGCTGGACCATTTGCTCAAAGCCTTCGTTGCCCAGCACCGGATGAAACTGCCGGGTGGCGCGGCGTATGTGCCGTGTTACCAAGTGGTGGCTTGATACGCGAAACCCTGTGGAAGCAGGCCCGCGATGGCCCGCTTTCCCGAACCACCGGAAACAAGAAACCCCGCGTGATGCGGGGTTTCTTGTTTTTGGGGACTGAGTCAGTGGAGCCCACTGTGGCGAGGGAGCTTGCTCCCGCTGGGTTGCGAAGCGACCCCAAATCCAGCAACCGCATTTTTCTGGCACACCGCATATGCCGGTTTTGCGACTGCTGCGCAGCCGAGCGGGACGGTGCGGCGATCCGACAAGCTCCCTCGCCACAATGGGTCACTCAGTTCTGAGGATCGAGGTTATCCAGCACCCGGTTCACCGCCAACTCCCCAAGCATGACCACCGATTGAATCCCCAACATCACATTGCGATGTGGCATGTCCATCAACCCGACGAACTCACTGAGCATCATGCTCGCTGACGCCAGGGATTCGCAGGCATTGACCAGCAGGGTTTCGTTATCGACCTTCGCACCCACATGGTAAATGGTACTGAGTTTGCGCTTGGTGGCTTTGGGGATGGGTGGTTTGAGGTAGTGGTCGAGGGCGCGGTCGGCGGCTTCGTGGAGTTTTTTCGAATCGAGGGATTCGTAGGGGGAAACGTCGTCGGTTTCCGGAGGATTTGGTGTTGGTTTGAACATAAATGAAGCTCCTTGATCAGTGGAGCCGACATCTATCGCTGCTAAACGAAGAAGGTGGCGGCTGTACGCGGGTTAGCAGACCAGGGATCAAGGAACCCGGCGCACCGAAGTGCCCCACGCATAGCCGCCATAACGCGAATGGCGACACTGACGTGCCTTGATATTCATCGAGCTGCTAAACCCGATCGCTGATTCTTCAGCGACCCGGAAACGATAGAGCCCGGCCTCAAGGCGCACAAGCCGGCGGATTCTGGCGTAGTCGTAGGCAGCGGCGCAAGGCTGTGTAGTCTGAGTGAGTATCAGGAGATGTCGATTAAACATCGCCTGTTTATTGGTCTTACTGTGGATTTTGCGGTGGATGGGCTGGCCTCTTCGCGAGCAAGAGACTTGGCCTGCCCGTAGCAGCAGCCTCGCGGGCTCGGCAGCTGCTACAACAGATCGCTGACTAATCGCGCCGCAAGAGACTTGGCCTGGCTCGCCACATCAGTTACCGCCGTGCTCTCCCACCACATGCCGCGCAACGGCGGCCCCATGGCGAACAAACGGCTGGCGACCTGCCCGTCGGCGCTGAGTACCGCGCCATCCACCGCCGCAGCAATGCCCAACGCCAATGGCCCCGGACGCACCAGCCCGCGAGCGAGCAATTGCTGGGGCAACGGCCGCGCCACCCGGCGCCAGTCGTATTCGATGCCGCTGGAGTTGATCAGCGCCGCGCCATGCACCACGCAGGTTTGCGCCTCACCACGACGACGAATGCGGATGCTGACCTCACCGTCCGACGCAGGCTCGAGCCCCTTGAACGATGCGGCATGAATCCGCAACCGCCCTTCCCCGTGTAGCTGCGCCACCAACTCGGCACTCAGCGGCGGCGAGCGATGGTGATGGCTTTCCCACCATGGCCGTACATGCCGCACAAATTGCCGGCGTTGCACATCGGTCGCCTGACTCCACAACCGCCCGATATGCGCCCGAACGGTATCCAACGGCGCTTGCCAGTCGATGCCCTGAGCGATGGCATCGCGGCAATGCCGGCGCAGTTCGCGCACCAGCTGACGCGGTGTGCGAATACTGTGGTCCTCGGCGAGAAAATCCACCCACGCCGGCGGCTGCCTGCGCACATGCGGCAGCAGGCCATGACGGGAAAAGACTTCGATCGGCCCACGATGCCCGGCTTGCTCCAGCGACACCACGGCATCGACCATGGTCAGGCCCGAGCCGATGATCAGTACCGTCGACTGCGGATCGAGTTGACGCATGGCGGCCACATCCCACGGGTCGAGTGCAGCCGCATTCAAACCGCTGGACTCGGTCTGCGGCGTGCGTGCTGCCGGGAACATGCCGGTAGCTAGCACCGCGAATGCGCCTTGCAGACGCTGGCCATCGTTCAAGGTCAGTTGCACAGAGTCGGCAGAGGTCTGCAGGTCCACCACCTCGGCCCGCACATGTTCGACACTCGCCCCCTTCAATGCGCCCACCGCCTGCGCTTCAGCCAGACGCTGCTGCACATAAACGCCAAACAACCCGCGCGGCGGAAACAGTTCGCTGACCGGCACATGCTGCTCATCCGACTCCGGCCAGCCACCGGCGGCGATGTGTTCGGTCAGCCATTGGGTCAGGTCATCGGCGTTGTCCGGGTCGACGCTCATCCGCGCCGCGTTGCCATTGAGCGTATGCCCCAGTTCCACCGCGCTATAGGCTTCGCCACGGCCCAGTTCTGCCCGCGGCTCGATCACCAGAACCCGGCGCTGACCGGGCAAACGCAACAACTGCGCCGCCAGCATCGCGCCACTCAGGCCGCCACCGATGATCAGGATGTCAGCGTGACGGATGGCGTCGGTCGCCTGTCCGCTTGGGGTGTCAGTCATGGCGTTCTCATCGATCAATGTTTACCTGAATAGAAGTCGTGCGGATCGCCCCGTGTCAGTCACTCACCGGACGCTAGCCTGTGAAGCGTACTTGAGTGCCACGTTAATATTTTGCTCGGCCATCAGGAAGCTCACCTGCACGTCTCGATGCCATCCCCACTGTTTTCCAGGAGCCGAACCTGAATATAGTTTTCTTTTATTTCAACAGGTTGAATAATTATTCAAGAAACACTTGCAGCTTTAAAACAGCAAAGTGTTTATCCAGTGTTAGCCGGTAAACAGTCAAATCACCACATTACGCACAAACCGCGCCGCCACGTCCCCATCATTGCGATAAGAATGCGGTTGATGACTGGCAAACATAAAGAACTCGCCAGCCGCAATTTTCTGCGGCTGACCGCCAAGCATCAGGGTCAGGCAACCTTCGAACACATAAAGCTGTTCGCTGTAGCCTTCGGCATCCGGCTCCGAGGGGTAATGCTCGCCCGGTTCCAGGCGCCATTCCCAGAGTTCTACTTCGCGGGTGGCGGTGGCTTTGGCCAGCAGCACCGCTTTACTGCCCGGGATCGTACCGGCCCAGGCCAGTTCGTTGATGCGGCTCGGGTCGCGAGCGTCGGGGGCCTGGATCAGGTCGCTGAAGGCCACGTCCAGCGCTTCGGCCACGCGGTCGAGGGTGGTCAGGCTGACGTTCTTCTCGCCGGCCTCGATGGCCACCAGCATCCGGCGGCTGACCCCGGACTTTTCGGCCAGAGCGCTCTGGCTCATGTCGGCGGCGTGGCGCAGACGTCGCACGTTCAG
Organism: Pseudomonas sp. URMO17WK12:I6; assembly: GCF_003253625.1. NCBI lineage: Bacteria > Pseudomonadati > Pseudomonadota > Gammaproteobacteria > Pseudomonadales > Pseudomonadaceae > Pseudomonas > Pseudomonas sp. URMO17WK12:I6. Next base: position 372,541 of record NZ_QKYZ01000004.1, on the reverse strand, counting down.
GCTGACGTGCTGGAGGACCGAAGCCCGTTGGGTGGAATCTTTGTGCACTATATTGCTCACTGGGTGGCGTTGCGCAGTATACTGCCCAACTTCGGGCGCATTGTGCGTCTCCCTCAGATGGCGCGCAAGGTCATGACGTCAATGAACGCTTCTCATACTTCCCCCCGTTTCTCCCGGTTCAGCAAGGCCGAGTGCGTGCTGGTGCTGATTACCATGGTCTGGGGCGGGACCTTTTTGCTGGTGCAGCATGCGATGACCGTCAGCGGGCCAATGTTCTTCGTCGGCCTGCGTTTTGCCGCGGCGGCGAGCCTTGTTGCGCTGTTCTCCTGGCGCCATCTGCGCGAACTGACCCTGTTCGAACTCAAGGCCGGGGCGTTTATCGGCGTGGCGATCATGCTCGGTTATGGCTTGCAGACCGTGGGTTTGCAGAGCATTCCCAGCAGTCAGTCGGCGTTTATTACCGCGCTGTACGTGCCGTTCGTGCCGTTGCTGCAATGGCTTGTGCTGGGGCGTCGTCCGGGGTTGATGCCGAGCATCGGGATCATGCTGGCCTTTACCGGGTTGATGTTGCTGTCGGGGTCTTCCGGCGCGTCGCTCAATTTCAGCCCCGGTGAAATCGCTACATTGATCAGCGCCGTGGCGATTGCCGCGGAAATCATTCTGATCAGCACCTATGCCGGCCAGGTCGACGTGCGGCGGGTGACGGTGGTGCAATTGGCGGTGACGTCGGTGCTGTCGTTCCTGATGGTGGTGCCGACCCAAGAAGTGATTCCCGACTTCTCGTGGTTGCTGTTGTGCAGCGCTTTGGGCCTGGGCGCGGCGAGTGCGGCGATCCAGGTGGCGATGAACTGGGCACAGAAGAGTGTTTCGCCGACCCGGGCGACGTTGATCTATGCCGGGGAGCCGGTGTGGGCCGGGATTGCCGGGCGGCTCGCCGGGGAACGCTTGCCGGCGATTGCGCTGGTTGGGGCGGGGTTGATTGTGGCGGCGGTGATTGTCAGTGAGTTGAAGACCAAGGGGAAAGTTGTTCCCGAGATCGAAGAAGATTCGGTACAGGAAACCGAACACTGATCGTTCCCACGCGTGGGAACGATCGCGATCTCCTTTGAAACAATGATAAACAGGGTTTCTGCGTCTATCTTGTAGGATTCTGCGACAGCTTGGCGTTTGGTGATCGGGGAGCTGGCACGTATGATGCTTCACAAACTTCCGCAGATTAGAAGCCTATGTCCCTGATAGTTCTACTGCTTCTGCCTTTTATCGGCAGCTGTCTGGCAGCCTTGCTGCCGCACAACGCGCGTAATACCGAATCGCTGTTGGCTGGTCTGGTTGCCTTGATCGGCACCGTCCAGGTCGCCCTCTTGTACCCGCAAATCGCCCATGGCGGCGTGATCCGTGAAGAGTTCTTCTGGCTCCCCAGCCTGGGCCTGAACTTCGTGCTGCGCATGGACGGTTTCGCCTGGCTGTTCTCGATGCTGGTGCTAGGCATCGGCACGCTGGTTTCGTTGTACGCCCGTTATTACATGTCACCAGACGATCCGGTGCCGCGCTTCTTTGCGTTTTTCCTGGCGTTCATGGGCGCCATGCTGGGGTTGGTGATTTCCGGCAACCTGATCCAGATCGTGTTTTTCTGGGAGCTGACCAGCCTCTTCTCGTTCCTGTTGATCGGCTACTGGCACCACCGCGCCGATGCGCGACGGGGTGCTTATATGGCACTGATGGTCACCGGCGCGGGCGGTTTGTGTTTGCTGGCAGGGGTCATGCTGCTCGGCCATGTGGTGGGCAGCTATGACCTGGACAAGGTCCTGGCCGCCGGCGATCTGATTCGCGCGCATGCCCTCTACCCTGTTCTGCTGCCCCTGATCCTGATTGGCGCCCTGAGCAAAAGTGCGCAATTTCCCTTCCACTTCTGGTTGCCCCACGCGATGGCGGCACCGACACCGGTCTCGGCGTATCTGCACTCGGCGACCATGGTCAAGGCCGGGGTGTTCCTGCTCGCGCGCCTGTGGCCGTCGCTGTCCGGCAGTGAAGAATGGTTCTACATCGTCAGCGGGGCCGGCGCCTGCACCCTGTTGCTCGGCGCTTACTGCGCGATGTTCCAGAACGACCTCAAGGGCCTGCTGGCCTACTCGACCATCAGCCACCTGGGCCTGATCACCCTGCTGCTGGGCCTGAACAGTCCGCTGGCCGCCGTGGCCGCGGTGTTCCACATTCTCAACCACGCCACGTTCAAGGCCTCGCTGTTCATGGCCGCCGGGATCATCGACCACGAAAGCGGCACCCGGGACATTCGCAAACTCAGCGGCCTGGTCAAACTGATCCCGTTCACCGCCACCCTGGCCATGGTTGCCAGCGCCTCCATGGCCGGCGTGCCGCTGCTCAACGGCTTCCTGTCGAAAGAGATGTTCTTCGCCGAAACCGTGTTCATCAACGCCACGGCCTGGATCGAGATGACCCTGCCGATCGTCGCGACCATCGCCGGGACGTTCAGCGTCGCCTACTCCCTGCGCTTCACCGTTGACGTGTTCTTCGGCCCGACCGCCACCGATCTGCCGCACACCCCGCACGAACCGCCGCGCTGGATGCGCGCGCCGGTGGAGTTGCTGGTGCTCACCTGTCTGGTGGTGGGGATTTTCCCCGCTCAAGTGGTCGGCTCGCTGCTCGCCGCCGCCGCATTGCCGGTGGTGGGCGGCACGCTGCCCGAGTACAGCCTGGCGATCTGGCACGGCTGGAACGCACCGATGTTCATGAGCCTGATTGCCATGTCCGGCGGCATCGTGCTTTACCTGTTGCTGCGTAATCAACTCAAGCAAGGACGCTTCACGCACCCGCCGGTGATCAGCCGTTTCAATGGCAAGCGGCTGTTCGAGCGCAGCCTGGTGGTCATGATGCGTCTGGCCCGACGGCTGGAGCGGCGGATCAGCACCCGGCGCCTGCAAACCCAACTGTTTCTGGTGGTGCTCGCCGCCGTACTGGCCGGGGTGATCCCGATGCTGCACAGCAGCCTGAGCTGGGGTGACCGGGCGAAAATTCCGGGCTCGATCGTGTTCGTGATCCTCTGGCTGCTGGCGATTGCCTGTGCCCTCGGCGCGGCGTGGCAAGCCAAGTATCACCGGCTCGCGGCCCTGACCATGGTCAGTGTCTGCGGCCTGATGACCTGCGTGACCTTCGTCTGGTTCTCGGCGCCGGACCTGGCCCTGACGCAACTGGTGGTCGAAGTGGTGACCATGGTGCTGATCCTGCTCGGCCTGCGCTGGTTGCCGCGACGGATCGAAGAGGTGTCACCGTTGCCGAGCAGCCTGCGCAAGGCGCGGGTACGGCGGGTTCGCGACTTGCTGCTATCGACAGCGGTCGGTGGCGGCATGGCGCTGTTGTCCTACGCGATGCTGACCCGCCAGACGCCCAACGACATTTCTTCGTTCTACCTCAGCCGCGCCCTACCCGAAGGCGGTGGCAGCAACGTGGTCAACGTGATGCTGGTGGATTTCCGTGGCTTCGACACCCTCGGCGAAATCACCGTGCTGGTGGCCGTGGCCCTGGCGGTGTTCGCCCTGCTGCGACGCTTCCGCCCTCCGAAAGAAAGCCTGCAACTGCCGGCCCAACAGCGTCTGCTGGCGCCCGATGTGGTCACCGATCTGGTCAACCCGCGTCACGCCAGCGACACCGCGCTCGGTTTCATGATGGTGCCGGCGGTGCTGGTGCGCCTGCTGTTGCCGATCGCCCTGGTGATCTCCTTCTATCTGTTCCTGCGCGGGCACAACCAACCGGGTGGCGGTTTCGTCGCCGGACTGGTGATGTCGGTGGCGTTCATCCTGCAATACATGGTCGCCGGCACCCAGTGGGTCGAGGCGCAAATGAGCTTGCGGCCGCTGCGCTGGATGGGCACCGGGCTGTTGTTCGCCACCGTTACCGGGCTCGGGGCGATGGCGGTCGGGTATCCGTTCCTGACCACCCACACCTGGCATTTCGAGCTGCCGCTGCTGGGTGACATTCATATCGCCAGCGCGCTGTTCTTCGATATTGGCGTGTACGCCGTGGTGGTCGGTTCGACGCTGTTGATCCTCACCGCCCTCGCCCACCAATCGGTACGCGGTCATAAAACCAGCGCGCAAATCAGGCCCGCGGCCAAAGCCGTTGCCACCCAAGGAGCCATCTGATGGAAGAAGTCATCGCAATCGCCATCGGTGTGCTGGCCGCGTCCGGCGTATGGCTGATCCTGCGGCCACGGACGTTCCAGGTGGTCATGGGCCTGTGCCTGCTGTCCTATGGCGTCAACCTGTTCATCTTCAGCATGGGCAGCCTGTTCATCGGCAAGGAGCCGAACATCAAGGACGGCGTGCCTCAGGATTTGCTGCACTACACCGACCCGCTGCCGCAGGCGCTGGTGTTGACCGCAATCGTCATCAGTTTCGCCATGACCGCGCTGTTCCTGGTGGTGCTGCTCGCCTCCCGGGGCCTGACTGGCACCGACCATGTGGATGGCCGGGAGCCTAAAGAATGATGGCGATGACTCACCTGATCGTTGCACCGATTCTGCTGCCGCTGCTGACCGCCGCCATGATGCTGATGCTGGGCGAGAAACACCGCCCGCTAAAGGCCAAGATCAACCTGTTCTCCAGCCTGCTGGGACTGGGCATTGCCGTAATGCTGCTGCAATGGACGCAGACCACCGGTGTGCCCGGCTCCATCGGCGTGTACCTGCCGGGCAACTGGCAGGCGCCGTTCGGTATCGTGCTGGTCGTCGATCGCCTGTCGGCGTTGATGCTGGTGCTGACCGGGATCATCGGCGTCAGCGCCCTGCTGTTCGCCATGGCCCGCTGGGACGGCGCCGGTTCGAGTTTCCACGCACTGTTCCAGATTCAGTTGATGGGCCTGTACGGCGCCTTCCTCACGGCGGACCTGTTCAACCTGTTCGTGTTTTTCGAAGTGCTGCTCGCCGCCTCTTACGGGCTGATGTTGCACGGTTCGGGCCGGCCGCGGGTGTCGTCGGGGTTGCATTACATCTCGATCAACCTGCTGGCCTCGTCGCTGTTCCTGATTGGCGCGGCGCTGATTTACGGCGTCACCGGCACGCTGAACATGGCCGACCTGGCGCTGAAAATCCCGCTGGTGCCGGAAGCCGATCGCGGCCTGCTGCATGCCGGCGCGGCGATTCTGGCAGTGGCGTTCCTGGCCAAGGCTGGCATGTGGCCGCTGAACTTCTGGCTGGTGCCGGCGTACTCCGCAGCCAGCGCGCCGGTAGCGGCGATGTTTGCGATCATGACCAAGGTCGGCGTCTACACCCTGCTACGCCTGTGGACGCTGCTGTTCTCCGGCCAGGCCGGGGCCTCTGCGTACTTCGGCGGCGACTGGCTGATCTACGGCGGCATGGCGACCATCGTCTGCGCCGCCGTGGCGATCCTCGCCGCGCAACGCCTGGAGCGCATGGCCAGCCTGAGCATCCTGGTGTCGGCAGGCATTTTGTTGTCGGCCATCGGTTTCGCCCAGCCGAACCTGATCGGCGCGGCGCTGTTCTATCTGGTCAGCTCGACCCTGGCCTTGAGCGCGCTGTTCTTGCTGGCGGAGTTGATCGAACGTTCGCGTTCGGCCAACGAAATGCCACTGGACGATGACGGCGAGCTGCTGCCACGGCCCCTGGAATCCTTGCAGCCGCCCAAAGGCTTCAACCTCGATGACGACCAGAAAGCCGTGGTCGGTCAGGTGATTCCCTGGACCATGGCCTTCCTCGGCCTGAGCTTCATCGCCTGCGCTTTATTGATTATCGGCATGCCGCCGCTCTCCGGCTTTATCGGCAAACTCAGCCTGCTCAGCGCCCTGCTCAACCCGCTGGGCCTGGGTCATGGCAGCGACGAGCCGGTATCGAACGGCGCGTGGGGGTTGCTGGCGTTGTTGATCCTGTCCGGATTGGCCTCGTTGATCGCTTTCTCGCGTGTGGGTATCCAGCGTTTCTGGACCCCGCAAGAGCGGCCATCGCCCTTGCTGCGTCGTCTGGAATGCGTGCCGATCATGGTTCTGCTGGGGCTGAGCATTGCGCTGACGTTCAAGGCTGAACCGCTGTTGCGCTACACCCAGGCCGCCGCTCAAGCATTGAATAACCCTCAGCAATACGTGATGGCGGTGCTCGGCACCCGTGCGGTGCCGAGCCCTGAAGCCAGGGCAGCACTGGTGGAGGTGCAACCATGAAGCGTCTGTTTCCTGCGCCGTGGTTGTCACTGTCCTTGTGGCTGCTGTGGCTGCTGTTGAACCTGTCGATGAGCCCCGGCAATGTGCTGTTGGGCGCGGTATTGGGCCTCTGTGCCCCACTGATGATGCGCAAGCTGCGGCCGTTGCCGATCCGCATTCGTCGCCCCAGGGTGATTTTGCGTTTGTTCTTGCTGGTCGGGCGCGATGTGCTGGTGTCCAACCTCGCCGTGGCCTGGGGCGTGCTCAATGCCGGGCGGCGTGCGCCTCGCTCGCGGTTCATCAAGGTGCCGCTGGACTTGCGCGATGCCAACGGTCTGGCGGCGCTGTCGATCATCTGCACGGTGATTCCCGGCACGGTCTGGTCGGAACTGGCGCTGGATCGCAGCATTCTGTTGCTGCACGTTTTCGATCTGGATGACGAAGGCCCATTCATCCAGCACTTCAAGGCGACCTACGAGCGCCCCTTGATGGAGATCTTCGAATGAGCGCATTGCTGTCGAACGCGATCCTGCTGAGCCTGTTCATCTTTTCGCTGGCGATGATTCTGACCCTGATCCGCCTGTTCAAGGGCCCGTCAGCCCAGGACCGGGTTCTGGCCCTGGATTACCTGTACATCATCGCCATGCTGATGATGCTCGCGCTGGGCATTCGTTATGCCAGTGACACTTACTTCGAGGCGGCGCTGCTGATCGCCCTGTTCGGCTTCGTCGGCTCGTTTGCCCTGGCCAAATTCCTGTTGCGTGGCGAGGTGATCGAATGAACGCTGAACTGTCTTTGTGGGTGGAAATACCGGTGGCGATTCTGCTGGTGCTCAGCAGTCTGTTTGCACTGATCGGCGCGGTCGGGCTGCTGCGGATGAAGGATTACTTCCAGCGCATGCACCCACCGGCGCTGGCCTCGACTTTGGGCGCGTGGTGTGTGGCTCTGGCTTCGATCATTTACTTTTCGGCGCTCAAGTCGGGGCCGGTGTTGCATGCCTGGCTGATTCCGATTCTGTTATCGATCACGATGCCGGTGACCACGCTGCTGCTGGCCCGGGCGGCGCTGTTCCGCAAGCGCATGGCGGGGGATGATGTGCCGGCGGAAGTGAGTAGTCGGCGCACGGAACCCGGGAGTTAGTTCAGGGATTTGTGTTGATTGGCGGGATCTCTTCGCGGGCTTGCTCGCGAAAGCGATTGACCGCCCCCCTCAGATCCAGGCCACTGCCAGCAACCCGGCCCCCAACACCAAGCACAACGGCGAATACGCCCAAGTGTCGAGCCGGGCAAACTTCGAACCCTTGACCTGCTTGAAGAACCCCACCAGATTCGAATCGCCGATCGCCCGAGCGAACATCAGCAGCGCAATCGCGCTAATCACCCATTGCAACGACCAGTGATGCACCGTGGGCAGATACAGCCCGACCCGCAGGCACACCAGCATCGCAATCAGCAGCAAACCCACCGCCACCAGCAGCGTGCCAAAGCCCGATGGCTTGAACGCCGGCCTTGATGCCTCACCGCCCTCCCCGGGTACGCTCGGTACCACCGCCTCGCTACCCCACTTGCCACCCGCCGCCCAATACAGGTGGATCAGACTGATGACCAGAAAGATTGCAGCAATCCATTGCGCGACCAAAAGGCTCATATTCAGACGTCCCGTGTGAAATGTTGCAGCAGAATGAACTTCCTTGCGCGATTTTAAAAGCACCCGGCACAAGCTGGCGAAGCCTGCAATCTTTTGACTTTGCTTCCAACGGCAAAATCAAAAGATCGCAGGCTTCTACGGGTTTTATGTACACCCGAGCAGTTTATTTCAGCTGGGCAGCGACTTTATCCGCCACATCCTTGGGCACCCAGGCCTGCCACACCTGCGGGTTCGCCTTCATGAACGCCTCGGCCGCTTGACGTGGCGGAGTGTGTTTTTCACTCATCTCCGCCAGGGCCTTGTTCAACGCTTCGATCGGTAAATCGACCTTGCTGAAGAACTCGGTGAGCTGTGGGTACTGTTTCTGGAACGGCGCGGACACACCGATGGACAGCTTCGAGGGCAGTGAGCGAGTCGGCTTCGGATTAGGGTTGTCGGCCTCGGTCAGGGTTTTCCAGGCTTCGGCGTCGAATGGCGGCTCTTGCAGTTGAATCAGCTTGAAACGGCCGAGCAATGGCGTCGGTGACCAGTAATAGAACAGGACTGGTTTGCCGCGACGAATCGACGAACTGATCTCTGCGTCCAGCGCCGCCCCCGAACCACTGCGAAAGTTCACGTAGCTGTCGTTCAGCCCATAGGCCTTGAGCTTCTGCTTGTTGACCACCTCCGACGTCCAGCCGATCGGGCTGTTCAGGAAGCGTCCCTTGCTCGGGGTTTCCGGGTCTTTGAACACATCCTTGTAGCGCGGCAGATCACTGACACTGCGCAGCCCCGGCGCCAGCGGCTTGATGCCCTTGGCCGGGTCGCCCTTGATCACGTATTCCGGCACCCACCAGCCCTCGGTGGCGCCCTTGACCGTATCGCCCAGGCTCGCGACTTTGCCCTCGGCCTCAGCCTTGACCCAGACCGGACTGCGGCCCGCCCACTCTTCGCCAATGACCTGAATGTCATTGTTGGCCAAGGCGGTTTCCAGGGTAATGGTCGTTCCGGGCAAGGTATCGGTCGGCAAGCCGTAGCCCTGCTCGACGATGATCCGCAGAATCTCGGTGATCAGGCTGCCACTTTCCCAATTCAGGTCGGCAAAGTGAATCGGTGCCTGGGCAGCGAATACCGGAACGGGTGAAACCAACAAGCCGAACGTGGCCAGGGTAGCGGCCAGTAACCGTCGTAATCCCTTCATGCTCTTGCACCTCGTGCTGTTCACAGCAATAGCAGGATGGCCTGACAAAGAAGACCACAAGCCTCTGAATACTCAGTCAACTGACTGTAGTAGAGGTTTCTGCTTTCGAGGGGCGAGGATTATTTTTCGGAAGGTTCCTGCAAGCGCGCAAGCTCTCTTCTGACCATGCTGGCGTACGCCGCCGGGCGCAACATATAAATCTGTGACGCTACCCAACTCAGCCAGGCTCCCTGCAGAACGGCCTTTTCAGCCAACAGGCGCTGGGCCTCGGCGTGTGCACTGGCCTGGTTCTGTTCATGGAAATCGGCGCGGGTCTGGGTCATTAGTCGCTGGCCTTGAAGGTCACCAGTTCGCCTTTGCGCCACTTGGCGGCCTTGGCAGTCACGGCTTTCAGTGTCTTGGTCAGGCCTTCCTGCAATTGTTGGTGGGCCGCAAACACCATCACCACGCTATGACCTTCCTTGAACACAATGCCGTGGCCGTCTGCGGTGGTCACGAACGCGTAATCCCCCAGTCCGTACACCGTCAATTTGATTTCGCGGAACTTGATATCCAGTTTTCCGCCTTCGCGGCTGGGCAATACGGAAGCGCTGAAATGATCGCCGACCTTGAGTTTCAGCCCGGGCTTGTCGTCTACCACCAGCGCGGCTTCGGTGTCGATCTCGGCAATGTAAATGCCTTCAGCGTTCTGTTCGGTGATGTAGACGAAACGTGACTGAAACTGTTTAACCAGCTTTGCGCGCAAATCACCCAGTACGAACAAAGCATGCATATCGAGATTACTTACTGCCAAGGAAACATCCCCACATCTGAAAATGATGCCGCACGCAGGAAACGCGCACAGCAGAAAAAAGCGGCAATGCCGAGGTTTAGCCAAATGACCCGGGTCGTAATCCTGGAACGAGCAGAGGGCTCATTCATCGCGAGGTTTGGGAAGATTACTGGAACATCCCCCGCATCGTCTTGCCTGGCGGTCGTCAGAGGTTGAAGGAAAACGCCCTTCTGACGGCCAGAAAAACCGGATCACCAACTTTAGGGAAAAATCTCTTTAAAAAAAGCACTTTTCTGACATATCGCCAGTAAAAAATTGCTTTAGATGGGCAGCAATCGCCAACCAGTGAGAGCGATTCTAGAGCAGCCATGCTCACCGAGACTACCCAAAACAACGTACGCACGTCGGTAAAACCACGAAAAGGACTTCATATGTGCACACTGACTCACTTCGCCCAGCCTCACACACACCACACAAACGGCTCGTCACTTCTGCAATCGATAGTACTCCGCCAGCAGGATTTCCTCCCTGAAGCGCATCTGCTCCCGCGTTTTCAGGTGGTATTGGCCGGCAACGCCTTTTTCCACATCAGGGAAATATCCACCGGACGTGTCAGAGGTTTCCGCGCCGACCATAACGAAGCCTGCGCCCTTGCCCGCTCGCTCGAGTCTCGCAACTGACTCATCTTGCGGCATTCACATTTATAGACGTTTCGTCACGCCGGCGACTTAACTCAGCCGCCGGCAGGCAACTACTGCCATACTGCCCGCCCCATGAAACCCGTCTCCAGGGTGGACGGCGCTCAATACAAACATAATATTTCAAAGGGAAGACTGCTACGTGACGGAATTTGATATCGGTGAATTTTTTATCCGGGGCGAAGCCAGAGAGGTCGACGGTGAATTCCAGGCAGTCATTATCATGCGCGCCAAACCACCGTTGACCACGGTGTCGTATCACCAGGTCGAAAAGGATCGCTGGTTCAAGACTGCGGAAGTCGCGACGATTGCCGCCCAGGAGTCCGCCAAAGCCCTGAAGCTTGCCGTCGATGAGGGTGCGTTGAAGGGCTGACCATCGGGTTTACAGTCTATGCTCATCCCTGCTTTGAACATCGTTATCGAACTCCCTGGCGCGCGGCCCCCTCAGATGCAATGAAGCCGCACCTCAGACCTCACGCCCGAGGCGATTGATTATCTGCAAGGAGATGAAGATGGATTCACCCACACATGACTTGAAAGGCTTGTTCGACCAGCTCGGCCTGGACTCCAGCGAAAAGGCCATCGACGATTTCATTGCCCTGCATTCACCGTTGCCCGATGACAAGAAACTCATCGATGCCGAGTTCTGGACTCCGCAACAAGCCGGCTTCCTCAAGGAACAACTGCGTGAAGACGCCGATTGGGCGCACGTGGTCGACGACCTGAACCTGCGCATGCACCAGATTCACTAGCTGAGGCTCAATGCAGGCTGTCGGGCATTTCGACGTTCAATTGTGCCAACCAGGCAGCCCTGCACTCCTCGGCTTCATTACGACTGGAGAACACCGTCCCCCGGCGCTCACCGTTGAGCAGCACCACCCAACAGACGCTCTGCCCCATCGCTCGCAAACTGGCGGGCACGCCGCTGCCAATCATGACCGCGACATCGACTTTGCTTTGCATGCTGACCTCTCGAATTTCATTAGCGACCTAACTATGCAGGCATGTTAATGAGTTCATCCTCGAGGAAACAGCAACAGCGCTGCACAGCTTCGTTGCATATGCGGTAACAATTGCCAGGCTATCAGCGAGGCTTTTCCGGTTTGTAGCCCAACCGCAATCCACCCCAATGACGACCCTTGAGCATGATCGGCACCGAGAGGTCGTGCATCAGTTCACCGGTGTCGCGGGTGTAGGTCTGCAACAGTACGGCCTGCTGGTGGCTGCCACAGCGAATCCCGGTGCGGTCGGCGAACTTGCGCTTGGTGCGGTTTTGCAGGGTATCGACTTGCACGTCGCCGGTCAGTGGCTGGCTGAACACCGTGTTGTGGGTCGGCACATACCCCTGCTGCGTGCAGGCAATGGCGAACACCAGGCCTTCGTGACGCGGCAGCAACGGTTCCTGAATCGCCGGCAAGACCTGATCGGTGTAACGGTCGAAGCGGGTCTGGTATTTGGTCGGGCTGGTGTTGGGGATCGTCTGATAATTGCGATCAAACAGGTCGTCGAGGCTGATCCGGCCCTGGTCGATATCCGCCTCGAAACGCGCCGCAATCTGACTCGCCCCTTCGCGGGCCAGGTCGTAAATCCGCTGATGATAGTCATCCAGCCCGACTTCGGCGAGACGTTCACTGATGGTTTCGGCCTGCCCTTCCATTTGCACCGCCGCCTGGGCCAGGCGCTGGGTTTGCTGGTCACTGATCGCCAGGTCGCTGCGCATTTGTTCGATGGCGTGGAACAGGCTGTCGAGTTGTTCGCGATTAGTGTCTGCACCCAGAGCGATTTCCCCGACCTGCCTTTCAACACCGGCGGCCAGGCGCGCGATGTTTTCCAGGTGCTGCCCCGTGTGCTCGACCTGCGCAACGCCAGTATTGAGGTCGCTGGCCAACTGACGAATCTGCTCCACCACTTGCGCCGTGCGTTGTTGAATGTCAGCGACCATCTCCCCGACTTCGCCGGTCGCCGTCGCCGTGCGCGCGGCCAGGCCACGAACCTCATCGGCCACCACCGCAAACCCGCGACCGTGTTCCCCGGCCCGCGCCGCTTCGATGGCTGCGTTCAACGCCAACAGATTGGTCTGGCTGGCGATGGACTGGATCACCAGCGTGACCCGCTGGATATCGTCACTGCGCAGGCTCAGGGCTTCGATCAACTCGCGGCTGCTGCTGGCACGCTGACTGAGTTGATGCATGCGCGCGATGGACTCGATCAGTTCCGTACGCCCTGCCGCGCTGCTCTGATGGGCTTCGCTCGCCGCGCTCAAGGCTTCCCGGCTGAGTGTCGAGGTAGCCTGTTCGGTGGCGATCATCACTTCAGCGCTGCTGACAATCTGTGCTGCGGCGCCGAGTTGCGATTGCAGCTTGTCGGCCAGTTGCTTGACCGAAAAGGCCACGCCGGCCGCCGACAAGGCGTTATGACTGGTGGTGTAGGAAAGATCGCGAGTCAAACCGGCGATGGCGCTGGCGTTGTCAGCCGGGGTTGCCTGCGGCAGCGTGCGCGAGCGCAGGCGCGGCAGCCAGATAATCAGCACAGCCAATGGCAGGCCAAGGTAAAGCGACCAGCCAGCCAATGCCATGCCACACAGCAAGAGCATCAGGGCGATGCTTTGCAGAGTCGGCGTGAGCCACTGGTTTTTCGGCAAAAGTACGGCTGCGGGCACTGCCCCAGCCAGAGACCCGTCTCGCATCATCGTTTGTCACCCCAGGCATCTTCTAATTGTTGTATCCGCATTAAACGCCACCACAAGGCCATTATCTATGGTCCGTTAGTAGTGGGGGGTTGCAGCAGATCAATAGAAGTGCACGGGTGTTTTCGCAGACGTCGAAAAGCAAAGATCGCAGCCTTCGGCAGCTCCTGCACGGGTTCACATAAACCTGTAGGAGCTGCCAAAGGCTGCGATCTTTTCAAGGCAGCCAGTTATTAGCTGGCTGCCTCACAGAATCAGGCCTGACGCTGGTGCTTGTCGATCTGCTCGTGACGTTCTTGAGCTTCGATGCAGTACTTGGTGGTCGGGCTGATCAGCAGGCGCTTGAGGCCAATTGGCTCGCCGCTGTCATCGCACCAGCCGAAGCTGTCTTCCTTGATGCGTTCCAGGGCCTGTTCCAACTGAGGCAGCATGCGCTGGTCGCGATCGATCGCGTTCACCAGCCAGGTGCGCTCTTCTTCGACAGAAGCTGCGTCAGCCGGATCGGCCGGGGTGTCCAGGCTCTCGATGGCGATGCGATTCTGTTCGATGCGCTCATGGGTTTCGACTTTCATGTTCTGCAACAGCTCAGAGAAAAAAGCATGTTGCTCGGCATTCATGTAGTCATCCGCCGGCATGGCCAGCAACTTGTCCTTTGTCATTGATATCTCTATAAAAAAACGTGCATTAAGGCGAATTAGGGAGCGTTCCGTTGAGCCTTGTGCGGTCATTGGAACGGCGCCGTTTATTCCAAGCGCCACCCGGCACTCAATTTACGAGGGGCGGCAGTCTAAGGCCGACTTGAGGCCTCAGCAACTGAAAAGACAGCAAATCTGTCCGACAAAGCCCTGAAAGTGCTCTATGGCGAGCTTTGAGGCGCTTATCGGAGTGCGTTTATAGCAAGAAATTCAGTCCAGCGGCTGTATATAGAAGACAAACGGCTGCGCCACGCGGGTCAGGCGTGGCGCAGTTTCGTCTTTCGTGTGGTTTAGCGCTTGAGTTTGCGCTTGTTGCGGTACTGGTCGATGACCACCGCCACCACAATAATCAGCCCCTTGATAATGTCTTGAATATAAGCGTCAACACCGACAAAGGTAAAGCCGCTGGCCATGACCCCGAGAATCAATGCCCCGATTACGGTGCCAGTGATGCGCCCAACGCCACCGGCCAGGCTGGTGCCGCCGATGACCGCCGCGGCAATCGCGTCCAGTTCATAAGACATGCCCATCCCGGCCTGCCCCGTCGCGGCCCGTGCCGACGCCACCACCCCGGCCAGGCCGGCAAGCAACCCGGCGATGCTGTAGACAATCACCAGATGCCGCTTGACGTTGATCCCGGAGGTACGCGCCGCCTGCATGTTGCCGCCAATGGCGTAGGTGTATTTACCGTACTTGGTGTAGCGCAGGGCAATGTGAAAGATCACCGCCACCACCAGAAAGATGATCACCGGCATCGCGCCATGCCCAATGGCCGTGTAGGAATCCGAGAGCATGCTCACCGGCTGACCTTCGGTGTAGTAGCGCGCCAGACCGCGCGCCGAGACCATCATGCCGAGGGTGGCAATGAACGGTGGAATCCCGGTGATTGCAATGATGCTGCCGTTGATCGCCCCCGCCAGCAATCCCACCCCCAGCCCGGTGATCACTGGAATCCACACCGGCAAGTCAGTCAGGGACGGAAACACCGCCCGGGCAAAGTCCGAGGTCTGGGCCAGGCTGGCGGCAATCATCGCCGACAGCGCCAGCACCGAACCCGAGGAAAGGTCGATACCGGTGGTGATGATGACCTGGGTCACCCCGATCGCCAGCAGGCCGATGATCGACACTTGCAGGATCATCAGCACCAGGCGCTGAGAGTTCATCAGGAAGCTCTGGTCCCGCACGATCCAGCCGAACAGCTCGAAGACCAGACCGATGCCGATCAGTACCAGGAAGATACTCAGCTCAGTCGGGAAGCGCCGACGACTCTTGACCGGTGCCATTGCAGGCTTGTTTTCCAGTATCGCGTTCATAACCACTCTCCCTTCTATTGCGTCGTCGACGGCGGCCACGGCCACCGCCGGCATCCATTAGTGAACCGCGGACATGCCCGAGGCCAGTTGCATCACTCGTTCCTGGGTCGCTTCGCTGCGGTCGAGGGTGCCCATCAGGTCGCCCTCGTGCATGACCATGACCCGGTCGCTCATGCCCAGCACTTCCGGCAGTTCCGAAGAAATCATGATCACCGCCATGCCTTCGCTGGCCAGGTACGAGATCAGCCGGTAGATCTCGGCCTTGGCGCCGACATCGATGCCCCGGGTCGGCTCGTCGAGAATCAGGATTCGCGGGTTGGTCATCAGCCAGCGCGCCAGCAAGGCCTTCTGCTGATTACCGCCGGACAAGGTATCGATGCACTGCTCCAGCGACGGCGTTTTCACCCGCAGCTTCTTGCACATGTCTTCACACAACGCGCGCAGGGCTTTCTGCTGGATGAAGCCGTTGCCGACGTAATGGGGCAATACCGCCATTTCCATGTTTTCCAGCACCGACAGGCACGGGAACAGGCCGCTGAGCTTGCGATCTTCGGTCAACAACGCGAACCCCTTCTCGATGGCCATGTGCGGATCAGTGATGCGCACCACCTCGCCGTCGAGCCGGATCTCGCCACCGTCACTCGGAGTGATGCCGAAAATCGCCTCGGCGACATTGGTCCGCCCCGAGCCCATCAACCCGGCAATGCCCAGGATCTCCCCGGCATGCAGGTCGAAGGAGACATCCTTGAAAATGCCGTCCAGCTTGAGATCGCGTACCGACAGCAACAGATCGCCGATCGGCTTCTCGCGCACCGGGAACAACTGGCTCAGTTCGCGACCGACCATCATCGAAATCAGGCTGTCGCCGTCCATGCTGTCGGCCCGTTGCAGGCCGATGTAGGCGCCATCGCGGAACACCGCCACTTCATCGGCGATGCTGAACACTTCGTTCATTTTGTGAGTGATGTAGATGATGCCTTTGCCCTGGCTCTTGAGGTCGGCAATGATCGAGAACAGGTGGGCGACTTCCTTATCGGTGATAGCCGAAGTCGGTTCGTCCATGATCAGGATGTCGGAGTCGTAGGACACCGCCTTGGCGATCTCGACCATCTGCCGTTCGGCGATGCTCAGGTTGCCCACCTGCTCTTCCGGGTCGAGATTGATCCGCAGCCGCTCCAGCAGTTTGGCGGTGCAGCGGTGCATTTCGCGGTGATCGATCATGTGCAGGCCGTTGAGCTGCTCCCGGCCGATCCAGATGTTCTCGGCGATGCTCATGTGTGGCATCAGGTTGAGTTCCTGGTGGATCATCGCAATCCCGGCCTGGAGCGCGGCCAGTGGCGTTTCGAAGACCACCGGCTTGCCCCGCAGGCGCAACTCGCCAGCGTCCGGCTGGTAGATGCCGGCAATGATTTTCATCAGGGTGGATTTGCCGGCACCGTTTTCGCCCATCAGCGCCAGCACGGAACCGGGACGCACCCGCAGCTGTACGTCGGACAAGGCCACCACACCGGGAAAACCCTTGCTGACGTTGATGATCTCCAGCAGGTACGGCTCATCGACAGGTGTTGCGGTTGGCTGGATACCCACCAACGGGGTGCTCGAAGCAGTCGCTGAAGCGAACATGATCAGGTACTCCATCAGCAAGGTCGCGTCGCAACCTTGCGTGCTTATTGTTGTTATCGAACGGACGGACTATTTGAACTGGTCAACGTTTTGCAAAGTGATCAAGCGATACGGCACCCACACGGCCTGCTCCACCGGTTCGTTCCTGGCCATTTTCACCGCCGTGTCGACCGAACCATCAGCCTGCCCCTTGGCGTCCTGGAACACCGAAACCAGCAGAGAGCCCTTCTTCACCGCGTTCAAACCGTCGGGCGTACCGTCAACACCGGCGATCAGCACACTGCCTTTGGCGACACCCGCCTGTTGCAGGGCCATGGCCGCGCCAATCGCCATCTCGTCGTTATTGGAGACGACCGCGTCGAACTTGCGGCCCTGGGTCAGCCAGTCGTTGACCAGGGTCATGCCCTTGTCCCGCGACCAGATGCCGCTCTGCTCTTGCTCGATCTTGATGTTCGGGTACTTGGCCAGCACCTCTTTTACGCCCTTGGTGCGGTTGGTGGTGGAGTTGTTGGCCAAATCACCGAGCAGAATCACGATGTCGCCCTTGCCGCCCATTTTTTCCGCCAGGTACTGCATCTGCATCTGACCGGCCTCCAGATCGTTGGAGGCGACAGTGACCACGCCTTTGGGCAGGTTCATGTCGTCGGGACGACGATTGACGTACACCAGCGGAATACCGGCCTTGACCGCTGCTTCAGTGATTTTCTTGGTGGCGGCGGTATCCACCGGGTTGACCACAATGGCGTCGACCTTCTGGCTGATGAAGCTTTCTACCTGGCTCAACTGCCTGACCACGTCGCTGCGCGCATCCTCGAACTGCAGCTTGACGCCATCGGGATAGGACTTGGCTTTGGTGTCCATGGATTCGCGCAGGTAGGTCAGCCAAGTGTCATCGAACTGGGCCATGCTGACGCCGATCTTCATGTCAGCGAGTGCGGCACCGCTGGCGAGCATCAGGGACAAGGCGAGCGAGGCGAAACGGATCTTGGTCTTCATGAAAGGTCTTTCTCCACATTCTTGTTGGTTTTATGGATAAGGCGTGACGATTTCAGTAAGCGGGCAAGCGGACTATCGGCGCTCCCGGAATGCAGCAGACCAGGGCGCCCTTGCGTTCGACGCAAAGCAAGCGAGAGACGGAATGAAACGAGACGCGAGGCAGGTCGCGAGAGAGGTGCAGCGCGGAACGTAAAGCATGCAGAGTAGAGTTGAAGGTTTTCATCGACGGTACCTGGCTTTGTTTCTTGTTTTTGGTGCGTCCTTCACTCGTTCAAGGCCTGCTTGAGCGTGATCGGACGTTGATAGTCGGCAACCTGGAAACGACTTTATTGGAAAATAATTTCTATATCAACTCATTTTAGAATTTTATTCTGATTTTGTTCCATGGCTTTCAAATGCGCTCAAAGTCACCACTTGATGGCGCTCGAAACTGAGCCGCGCAGCGTCTAGCACGCGGGTGGTCGCCAGTGCATCACGGGCCTCGACCGGCAGTGGGCCACCGCTCTGTAACGCGGTTTGTAGCTGCAAATAGAACTGGTTCCAGCAGCCTCGCTCGGACGGCACCCGCTCGCGCACCTCGCCCTGTTCGAACCAGCCCCAGCGACGATGCTCTTCGACGCCCCAGCGCTCGCCCTCGGATTTGGGCGTGAGCCCGGCCAGGGCCGACGCCTCTTGCCCGTCCAGACCGTCGACGCTGTAGCAGCCCTGGGTGCCGGTCACGCGAAAACGCGGGCCCGGGGTGTTTTGCAGGCAACTGCCACTCAGGTGCGAGATCACGCCACTGGCATGGGTCAGGGACATAAAGAAGCCGTTGTCGAAGGTCTGGCCTTTTTCGAGGTAATCCAGTTCGGCGTAAACCCGGGTGACGGGGCCAAACAACAGCAACGCCTGATCCACCAGATGGCTGCCCAGATCGCGCAGGAAACCACCGCCGCTGCCGTTGTTCACCGACTGTGGCGAGTAGCGTTCGATCCGCGACTCGAAACGGGTGATCTGGCCCAGGGCACCGGACTCGATGAGTTTGCGTACGGTGAGGAAATCCGAATCCCAGCGCCGGTTCTGGTAGACGCTCAAATGCACGCCCTGACGCTCGGCCATGGTGATCAGGGTTTGCGCCTGCTGCGTATCGGCGGCGAACGGCTTGTCGCTGACCACCGCTACCCCGTGTTCGATGGCGTCGAGCACCAACGCCGGACGACCTTTGAGCGGCGTGGACACCACCAGCACATCAACCCCAGCTTCGACCAGTTGGCCAATGCTGTCGAAGGCCGGCACGCCGGGATGTTCCGTGGCCAGCAGTTGTCGGCGCTCGGCGGAACGGGTGACCACGCCCACAAACGTCGCCGCCGGCAAACTGCTGATCAGCGGAGCATGGAAAAACCGGCCGCCATGGCCGTAACCGACAAGTCCGATACGCATGAAAGTATTCTCCTTATAGAACGCGGCCCCTGTGGGAGCGGGCTTGTGTATGCCGCGGTTATTGGCAGAGTTCGCGGGTCACGCGTTCGAGCATCATTCGGTTGGACTCGTCCGGCCGGTCTTCCCAGGCGAATACCGAGACGGTGGCGATGCCATCGAACTTGATCTCGCGCAAGGTGCCGAAAAACGCTTCCCAGTCGACCTCGCCCTGGCCGATGTCCAGGTGCTGGTGCACTGTGGCGGTGACGCCCGGCGGGTTGACGATATAGCGCAAGCCCGAAGAAGCCTTGTGGTTGTAGGTGTCGGCGATGATCAAGTGACTCAGCTTCGAGCCGGCGTACTTGAGCATCGAGGCGATGTCACCCACGCCATCGTCATAGAAAAACGTGTGCGGCGCGGCGTAGAGGTAGTTGATCCAGTCGCGGTCCAGACCGCGAATGATGTCCACCGACTCGTTGTTGCGCTCGCAGAAATCATAAGGATGGGCCTGGATATCGAGCTTGATGCCTTCGCGTTCGAACTCGGGGATCAGTTCGTCCATGGAACGCATGAACTGGTTCTCGCAGACCAACGGGTTGTCCGACTGGCCGGTGAACTCGGTGTTGACCAGTTCGCAGTCCATCTCCACGGCAATCTGGATCGCCCGCTTCCAGTTGCGCACGGCGGCCACGCGCAAACCTTCATCGGCGGCGGCCCAGTGGTACATGGGTAATAAAGAAGAGAGTTTGACCCCGGTGTCGCTCAGGGCTTTGCGAAATTCCTTGATCCGCGCCTTGTCGACTCGCGGGGCTTTATAGAACGGCAGGAAATCTTCTCGGGGCGACAGCTCGATGTGTTCGTAACCGAGCTCGGCGACCTTGTCGACCATCTTGCCCAGGGACAGGTTGCGGTACATGTAGGGGTCTAGTGCGATGCGCACTTTTTTGTTCTCCATCACCTTGAGCTGATCGTTCCCGCGCTCTGCGTGGGAACGCCACCATTGACGCTCTGCGTCCGTTTTGTGACGCGGAGCGTCACGGGATGCATTCCCACGCTGAGCGTGGGAACGATCGATCAGCCGTAGAATCGAGGGCGATCTGGCAGGCCGACTTTGACGATCTGGCCGCTGTTCTGCGCCTCGATGCAAGCATCCGCAGCGACGGCGGCGGCGAAACCGTCCCACGCCGATGGCCCACCGACCTGCCCGGCGCGCACGCCATCGATGAACGCCTGCAACTCGACGTCGTACGCGGCGATGAACCGATCCTTCCAGTCCATCAGAATCGCATTGGACAGTTTCGCTCCGCTGCGCAGTTGAACCTGCGACGGCTCCGGCAGTTTGGCGATGCCCGTTTCCCCTACCACTTCGCACTGGATGTCGTAGCCGTACTGACAGTTGACGAACACTTCCACGTCGATGCGCGTGCCCTTGGCGGTTTCCAGCAACACGATCTGCGGGTCTTTCAAATGGGCGTGGGCCTTACTGGTCTTGCGCGGGAACACCACTTGCACCGACACATAATCGTCGTCGAGCAACCAGCGCAACACGTCCAGCTCATGGATCAGCGTGTCGGTGATCGCCATGTCGGTCTTGTAGTTTTCACCTACGGTCGGATTGCGGTGTGCGCAGTGCAGCATCAGCGGCTCGCCGATCTGGCCACTGTCGATCACCGATTTCAATGCCCTATAACCTTCATCGTACGGGCGCATGAAACCAACCTGCACCAGTCGCTTGCCGTGGGCCACTTCGGCCTCGACGATCTTGCGGCAGCCTTCGGCGGTGACCGCCAGCGGTTTCTCGCAGAACACCGGTTTGCCCGCCGCAATGGCCGCCAGCACGAACTCTTCGTGGCTCGGGCCCCAGGAGGTGACGAGGATTGCGTCGACGTCCGGTGCCTTGATCAACGCGTGGCCATCGGGATAGACCTCGGCGGTCAGCTTCAGATCGGAGACGACCTTGGCCGCTTGCTGCAAATTGATGTCGGTGACCGCGACAACCTGACTGTTGAGCAAGGTCTGGCTGCAACGACGGATATGGTCCTGGCCGATGGCCCCGGTGCCGATGACGCCGATACGCAACGAATTGGAA
This sequence comes from Pseudomonas sp. URMO17WK12:I6, assembly GCF_003253625.1. Classification (NCBI taxonomy): domain Bacteria; kingdom Pseudomonadati; phylum Pseudomonadota; class Gammaproteobacteria; order Pseudomonadales; family Pseudomonadaceae; genus Pseudomonas; species Pseudomonas sp. URMO17WK12:I6. The sequence goes on along the minus strand of NZ_QKYZ01000004.1, from coordinate 351,282 downwards.
AGCGAAGACATATAAACACTCCTGTTGTTCGTTTCAGGGCAATCAGTATTGACGGGCCTTGGCCAATCGTTCGTTGAGGGTCTTGGCCACTGCGTCAGTGCGCGCGCTGGTGGAGACTTGCGCCACGCCGACCCGCCACCACGACAGGTATTTGTGAATCATGGTTTTGGGCAGGACCTTGATGTCGATCAGCGTCGACACCGTCTGCAACCGCGCATCCGCCAACGCGGCTCGCAGCTCTTCAACCGTGTTCACCTTGTAGGTCTTGCAGCCGTAAGCCGCCGCGCTCATGGCGAAATCCACCGGCACGAAACCGCCATCGAGCTTGCCGGTTTCAGGATTGCGGAAACGGAACTCGGTGCCGAAGCTGTCCATGCCGTGTTCCATTTGCAGGTTGTTGATGCAGCCGAAGGTCATGTTGTCCAGCAACACCACGTTGATCTTGCGGCGCTCCTGAATCGAGGTTGCCAGCTCCGAGTGCAGCATCATGTAGGAGCCGTCGCCCACCAGCGCATAGACCTCGCGCTCAGGCTCGGCGAGCTTCACTCCCAGTGCCGCGTTCACCTCATAACCCATGCACGAATAACCGTATTCGACGTGATAGGTGTTCACACCCTTGCTGCGCCAACTGCGCTGCAAGTCGCCGGGCAGGCTGCCGGCGGCGGCGACGATCACCGCATCATCGGCCAGGGTTTCATTGAGCACACCGAGCACCCGGCTCTGGGTCAGGCAGGAACCGGTCAGCTCGATGAATTCGCGCAGCACCGCCGGGTCCAGGTGGTCGTTGATTTCCGGCACGAAGTCTTGAGTCTGGTACTCGACCTGATAGAGGCGGTCGACTTCCTCGTCCAGCTGCGCCCGGGCCTGTCGGGGTTGATCGCCCCAGCCGGAGCGATAGTCGCCCAACACAGCGGCCAAGGCGTTCAAGCCGGTTCTGGCGTCCGCCAGCAGTTGCACGCCATCGAGTTTCAGGGCGTCGCAAGGGCTGATGTTGAGGTTGAGAAATTGCACGTCCGGGTGTTTGAACAAGGATTTCGACGCGGTGGTGAAATCGCTGTAGCGGGTGCCGACGCCTATGATCAAATCAGCGTCCCTGGCCAACAGGTTCGCCGCCAGGCAACCGGTTTCGCCGATCCCGCCGACGTTCAGTGGATGGCTGGACACCACCGCGCTCTTGCCGGCCTGGGTTTCGGCGAAAGGAATATCGAAGCGCTCGGCAAAGGCCTGCAACGCTGCATTGGCACCGGAATACTTGACCCCACCGCCGCAGATGATCAGCGGTTTGCGCCTGCCTTTGAACAACGCCACGGCATCGCCGAGCATCGCTTCGGTGGCCGGACGGCGCTCGATGCGGTGCACGCGCTTTTGCAGAAAGTAATCGGGATAGTCGTACGCCTCGGCCTGCACATCTTGCGGCAGGGCCAGGGTCACGGCGCCGGTTTCGGCGGGATCGGTGAGCACGCGCATGGCGTGGATCGCCGCGGTCATCAGTTGCTCGGGACGGTTGATCCGGTCCCAGTATTTGCTCACGGCCTTGAACGCATCGTTGGTGCTGATGCTCAGGTCGTGGAACTGCTCGATCTGTTGCAACACCGGGTCTGGTTGGCGGCAGGCGTAGACGTCGCCGGGCAACAGCAGCAAGGGAATACGGTTGGCGGTGGCCGTCGCGGCAGCAGTCAGCATGTTCGCCGCGCCCGGACCCACCGATGAAGAGCAGGCGTAGATCTTGCGCCGCAGGTGTTGCTTGGCAAAACCAATGGCCGCGTGGGCCATGCCTTGCTCGTTGCGGCCCTGATGGACGATCAGGTCGCCGCTGTCCTGTTCCAGGGCTTGCCCCAGACCCAGCACATTGCCGTGGCCAAAAATGGTAAAGATCCCGGCGACGAATTTGCTCTGAATCCCATCGACCTCGATGTACTGGTTATCGAGGAATTTCACCAGGGCCTGGGCCATGGTCAGTCTTGTTGTGGTCATGCTCGCACCTTTTCCGTATGCAAATCCGATGTCAGCTCAGGGATTTCTGCAGGTGATCCATACTCGCGCCGATCGCCGTCTGGATATCCGCCAGGTCATGGACGCTGTCGGCAAACGGTTCGAACGACAGGTAGCCGCTATAGCCGCTACTGAGCAAGGTGTCGATCTGCGCCGCATTGCCGAGGATGTCGCCCTCGCCCACCAGCACCCGATGGCCGTCACGAATGGTCGCCAGTGGCGCCTCGGCATCTTCGACGCCGGAGATGTGCACCAACCCGGTCAGTTCAGGGAAGAATTCATGCTCGCTGGCCAGGTGATGGTGGAAGGTGTCATGCACCAGACGAAACACATCCAGCCCTCCGATGGCCTTGATCGCATCGACTGCCGTGCGTTTGCGCCGCAGCGAGCATTCTTCGAAACCCAGCGGTTCGATGAAGCCGAGAATGCCGTGATCGCGCAGGATCGGTGCCAGTTCACTCAACGCCGTGCGCAGGCCGGACGCACGCTGCGCTTCGGTTCGTGGATCGGCGCGGTCGTTCAATGGGCACATCACCAAGCCCCGTGCGCCACAGTCACGGGCATAAGCGGCAAGCTTCAGGGCGTGTGCGCGGCGCTCGTCATTCCAGACATCGAACGGATACAGCGCGTTGATCGACAGCACAGTGATGCCTTTGGCCGCGCACAGCTCACGGACGTGTTCGGGTGCGGTGCCATCCTCGATCTCGACGCCTTTGAGGTCGTTGCGAATCTCGATGGCGTCGGCCTTGAGGGTCACCGCCAACTCGATGAACGCCGGCAGGGACAAACGTGGGGCGACCATACGGTTCAAGGCGAAACGCAGGGGTTTGCTCATTTTTTGTTGTTCTCCGCACACGTGAATTATTTGGCTGTCGGCATGCTGAATTCAGGGCCCTTGGCGATGCTGTCGGGCCAACGCTGCATCACGCTTTTGTAGCGGCTGTAGAAGCGAATGCCTTCTTCGCCATAAGCGTGGTGATCACCGAACAGCGAGCGCTTCCAGCCGCCGAACGAGTGCCAGGCCATGGGCACCGGAATCGGTACGTTGATGCCGACCATGCCGACCTTGATGCTGCGGGCAAACGAGCGGGCGATGCCGCCGTCGCTGGTGAAACAGGACACGCCGTTGCCGAATTCATGGGCGTTGATCAGCGCCACGGCGCTGGCGAAGTCCGGCACGCGCACAATGCCCAGCACCGGTCCGAAGATCTCTTGCTGGTAAATGCTCATCTCGGTCGTGACCTTGTCGAACAGCGTCGCACCGACGAAGAAACCGTTCTCGGCGCCTGGCACCTTGAAGTTGCGCCCGTCGACAATCAGCTGCGCGCCCTGGGCCACGCCTTCGCCGATAAAACCCTCGACCTTGGCCTTGTGTTCGGCAGTCACCAGCGGCCCCATGTCGCTGTCACCCTGCATGCCGTTGCCGACCTTCAGTTGATCGATGCGCGGCAGCAGTTTGGCAATCAACTGGTCACCGACATCACCCACGGCCACGGCAATCGAAATCGCCATGCAACGCTCACCGGCCGAGCCGTACGCCGCGCCGATCAGCGCGTCCGCCGCCTGGTCCAGATCGGCATCGGGCATGACGATCATGTGGTTCTTCGCCCCGCCCAGCGCTTGTACACGCTTGCCGCGCGAGGTGGCTTGCTGGTGGATGTACTCGGCAATCGGCGTCGAGCCGACAAAGGAAATCGCCTCGATGTCCGGGTGTTGCAGCAAGGCATCGACCGCCGCCTTGTCGCCCTGGACCACGTTGAACACACCGTCCGGCAACCCGGCTTCGGTGAGCAAGCGAGCCATCAACAAACTGGCGGATGGATCACGTTCAGACGGTTTAAGGATGAAGCAGTTGCCGGTGACCAGCGCCAACGGGATCATCCAAAGCGGCACCATCACCGGGAAGTTGAACGGCGTAACGCCGGCGCAGACGCCCAATGGCTGGCGCAGGTTCCAGTTGTCGATGCCACCGCCGATGTTGTCGCTGAAATCGGTTTTCAGCAGGTTCGGCGCACCGCAGGCGTATTCGACGATTTCGATGCCACGGGTCACTTCGCCCTTGGCGTCGGAGAACACCTTGCCGTGTTCGCGGCTGATGATTTCGGCCAGTTCGTTGTGATGGCGGTCGAGCAATTCCTTGAACTTGAACATCACCCGCGAACGGCGCAGGGACGATTGCTCGGACCAGGCCGGGAACGCCTTCATGGCCGAAGCGACGGCCTCGTCCACGGTCTTCTGGCTGGCCAGCCCGACCCGCGCCTGAACGCTGCCGGTGGCCGGATTGAAGACATTGCTGAACCGCTCGCTACCGCTGTCCTGCACCTGACCGTCGATGTAATGACCTATGACCGGGGCGTCGCTCATTGTTCTTGTTCTCCCTTTGAATGTTGGAATTTAGAGATCCAGTAGCCAGCTGTGCTGCGGATCGTTATGGAACTGCCAGACGCGTTTCGGGCCGGCCATCACGTTCAGGTAATACGACTCATAGCCGTAGGGCACGCTGACCGGGTGATAACCCTTGGGCACCACCACCAGGTCGCTGTTTTCCACCGCCATGGCCTGATCGATACTGCGATCGTCGGTGTAGACCCGCTGGAACACGAAGCCCTGGGGCGGGTTGATCTGGTGGTAATAGGTTTCTTCGAGAAAGCTCTGGTGCGGCAGATCGTCGGTGTCGTGCTTGTGCGGTGGGTAGCTCGACGAGTGACCGGACGGCGTACGCACTTCCACCACCAGCAGCGAATGGGCGGGCTCGGTGTCCGGCAAAATGTCGCAGACACAACGGGTGTTGGCACCCTTGCCGCGCACGCTGCGTTTCATGCTGTCGGGTTTGATCAGCCTTGGGACGAGGTTTTCGGTCGTCGAACCGGGGGCCGCGCACACGGCGATTTGCACGTCGCTCAACGCCACCACCTGGGCCTGGCTGCCGGGTGGCAAATACACGGCGAACGGTGATTTGTCTTCGAACACCGACTGACGATCGCCGATGTTGTCCCAGTCGAACGCGCCCTGCCCCGGTGCTTCGCCTTTGATGCCGACCCGACCGCTGAGCAGTACCAGGCACAATTCCTTGTCGCCCGCGCTGACCGGTAGGGTTTCGCCAAGACTCAGGCGGTAAGCGGCAAAACCGACGTATTCCAACTCATCCTGACCCAACTCGACCATGGTCCGGCCGCGGGCATTGCTCTTGACCAACAGGCTCATCGCGCGGTCCTCTCGTCGAGCAAGGCACGCAAGGTGTCGTAGCCTTTTTTCGCGTAGACGTAACTTGGTGCCACCGCCGGATCCTGCTCGGCTTCCACCACCAGCCAGCCGTGGTAGTCGGCGCCCAGCAGCACGTCGAGCAAGGCGCCGAAGTCGATGTCGCCATCGCCGGGCACGGTGAAGGTGCCGTTGATGATGCAGTCCGGGAAGCTCCACAGGTTGTTGCGCGCCAGTTGCACCACCGGTTTGCGCACGTCCTTGAAATGCACGTGGCAAACCCGTTCGATATGTTTGCGTAGCACCTGCAACGGCTCGCCGCCGCCCATGTAGCAGTGGCCCGAATCGAACAGCAGTCCGACTTCGCTGCCGGTCAACGCCATCAGTTTGTCGATGTCGGCCGGGGATTCGACGTAGGCCCCCATGTGATGGTGATAGGCCAGACGCACGCCCTGGGACAGGGTGAAGCGCGCCAGTTCGGTGAGTTTGTCGGCATATTCTTGCCAGGCCTGCTCGGTGTGGAAACGTGGGCGCTCGACCAGTGGAATGCGCTGGCCTTGAATGGAGTCGGCGACTTCGCCATAGACCAGCACCTTGGCGCCGTTCTTCGCCAGCAGCTCGACATGGCTGCCGATGGCGTCGATTTCCTCGGCCACGGAACGGCGGGCCAGACGGCTGGAATACCAACCGGACACCAGCGCCAGGTCGTAAGGCCGCAGCACATCGCCGACGCCCTTGGCGTCCTTGGGGAACTTGCCGTTGAGTTCGAAGCCTTCGTAGCCAATGTCCTTGCCTTCGCTGAGAGCGGTGCTCAACGGCGTTTCACCACCGAGGGACGGCAGGTCGTCGTTGCTCCAGGAGATCGGGTTGATGCCAATTCGGATAGCGGGCATGGCTGCACCTTTTATTGTTTTCTAAATTACCGTTGAGTCTGAGGCCGCCTTCGCGGTGTGACGTCAAGCGCGGGCCGTGCGCCAGGCATCGATCAGTTCGACGAAGGTGCCCTGCACCTGGCGAATCAGTGCCTCGTCGTCGATTTCACCGGCCAGCCACGCGCGGCTCGGTTCCTGGAAGATCGTCCGGCCCACGGCGAAACCACGGCAGGTCTGGCTCTGGCTGGCCTGTTGGAACCCTTCGGCCAAGGTCGCCGCCGGGGCATTCAGGCCCAGCAGCACCACGCCACGGCAATACGGGTCGCGTTCCTGGATCAGCTCGTCGAGTTGTTTCCACTCCTCGGCGCTTTGCGCTTCGATCTTCCACCACGCCGGGTAGATGCCCAGGTTGTAGAGGCGTTTGAGGGCGCGATAGAGCACGTCTGGATGCGGTGATGGGTGATCCTTGGGCGGAATGATCTCCAGCAGCAATTCATGCCCGCTGACCTGCGAGGCCTGGTACAGGCCCTTGATCTGCGCCTCCTGCTCCAGACGCAGCAGAGGCTCGTCGTCGGGATGGAATTGCACCAGGCATTTGATGATCTGTTCTTGCGGCCAGGCGATCAGGTTGCTGCCGATCGAGCGCCCGTGTTCGAACGCCAATGGCCGCGAACCCTGCACTTCCACCGGCCGCGCCACCCACCAGCCACGACCGGTGGCGGCGTTCAGCGAGTCCTGGCCGAAACGTTGATCGGCCAGCAAGCCGACATCGGCGTCGACGCCCTGCTCACGCAAATCCGCCTCGACCCGTTCCACGGCTTTGATAAAGAGTTGTTTGAGTTCGCAGATAGCGTTCAGGTCGCGCCCGCCCTTGTGGGCCAGCTCCACCAGCTGCCCGCGATGATCGAAGGCAAAGATGAACAGCTGCTTCCACTGTTTGCGCGGCACGCTGACCTGATGCAGGCGCTGCAATGTCACGTCCTGATCCGGCCGGGTGATCGGCACCGGGCTGCTGAACAGGTAGTCGAGTTCGGCGCGGGTCGGCATCGCCGGGGCGCAGGCATGGCGCGACACCACCAGACCGCCGCAGGCATTGGCCAACTGGCAGCAGCGCTCGTCGCTGGCGTCCTCCAGCCAGCCACTGAGGAAACCCGACATGAAGGCATCGCCGGCCCCCAGCACATTCAGCACTTCGACGCGCACACCGGGATAGATCGCGCCGTCTTCGAGACGCGCCGGGATCGCCCCGTGAATCACCGTGCAACCTTGCGGGCCGAGCTTGACCACCAGGGTTGCCGCGCTCAGGCGCCGGACATTGCGCAGCGCGGTGAGCAGATCCTCGGAGCCGCCGGCGATCAGGAATTCTTCTTCAGTACCGACGATCAGGTCGAAACGCGGGAGGATTTTCTGCACGTGCTGGCTGACGTTCTGGTCGGCGACGAAACGGGTTTCGCCGTCCGCCTTGCCGGCCAGGCCCCAGAGCACCGGGCGGTAGTCGATGTCCAGGACCCGCTTGACGTTGTGCTTTTCGGCGTAGTCCAGCGCCTGAATGCTCGCCTTGTAGACACCGTCGGTGGAGAAATGGGTGCCGGTGATCAGCAGGGCTTTGCTGGAAGCGATAAAGGCTTCGCTGATGTCTTCGGCGCGCAACGCCATGTCGGCGCAGTTTTCGCGGTAGAACACCAGGGGAAAGGTTTCGCGATCCTTGAGGCCCAGCAGGACCATGGCGGTCAGGCGTTCCGGATCGACCTTGATGCCGCTGACGTCGCAGCCTTCACGGACCAAGGATTCAACGAGGAAACGGCCCATGTGGTCGTCCCCTACCCGGCTCAACATCGCCGACTTCAGCCCCAGTCGCGCGGTGCCGAAGGCAATGTTGGCGGACGAACCGCCCAGGTACTTGGCGAAGCTGCTCACATCCTCCAGCCGCGCCCCGACTTGTTGCGCATAAAGATCGACGCCAAGGCGTCCGAGGCAAATCAGATCCAATTGACGCCCACTGGCAAAACGAGTCTGGCCCATGCTGGCTCCTGTTATTTTTATCAGCCTGCGTCCGGGGCGATGAAGGCGCCGAACACTCTTGGTGGATGCAGACTAAAACGACCGGGGCCGAACAATCAATATTTATTCTATATATTTTTTACGTGGAATATTTTTTCCAATAAACTTTGATACAAGCGTTCCAGACACCGTGCATCGTTTCAGCAGGCCCCAGGCCGATTGCAAGCTCAAGATTTTATTCCGGCCTACCCTGTAGACTGCGCACAGCCAACCTATTGTCAGGGGATGACGAGAACCGTCATCCCTATAAGAACAAGCCAGAAGGATTTCTTATGTCCCGCACCGATCAGCCGGCTACGACCGAGAGCTCGCCCGACAGCGATCTCGCCAGCCCTCCGATCAATGCCGAGCGTCTGTTGCAGCTGATCACCGAGGAGTACGAAAGTCTACCGCGCCAGCTCAAACGCATCGCCAGTTACATGAGCCAGCAGAGCGACCGGATCATGGTCGACCGCATCAGCGACATCGCCCGCGAATGCGAAGTGCACCCGTCGGCCATCGTGCGCTTTTCCCAGCGCTTCGGCTTCAGCGGGTTCAGTGAAATGCAGGCGCTGTTTCGCGAGGCCTACACCCACAAGACCACGCCGGTGCAGAACTACCAGCAACGCATCCGCAGCATGATCGCCAACAAGTCGCAGAAGGCCAGCGGCGGCGACCTGGCGCGCGAATGCATCAACGCCACCCTGTCAGGCATCGAACGATTGGGGCTGGAACTCGATGACCAGGCTTTCGACAAGGCCGTGGACCTGGTGGTGAATGCCGACAACATCTACGTGGTCGGGGTGCGCCGCTCGTTCGCGGTGGCCGATTACCTGGTCTACAACCTGCAGCACACCAACAAGCGCATCCACCTGGTGTCGGGCCTTGGCGGCAGCTACCGCGAGCAGATGCGCAGCGTGCGCGCCAACGACCTGGTGATCGCCATCAGCTTCACGCCCTATGGCAAGGAAACCCAGCACTGCCTGCGCATCGCCCAGCACCATCAGGCGAAAACCCTGATCATCACCGACAGCAACCTCTCGCCATTGGCCAAGCGCGCCAACACCGTGCTGCTGGTCAACGAGGGCAGCTCGTTTGCCTTCCGTTCATTGAGTGCCACCTTGTGCCTGTGCCAGGCGCTGTTCATCGCCGTGGCTTATCGACTGGAATTGAAGGTCGATGAGATTCATGAGCAGGCAGGCTTTGAGGATTAGCCTTCGAGGATGAACAATAGGCCTGAGGATCAGCGCGAAATCGTTTGCACGTCGCTGAACCTCGGCTAAGGTTGTCCATCCCCAAGGACCGTCTGTAAGGAGAGGCTCAATGAAACTGATCGGCATGCTGGATTCGCCCTACGTGCGGCGCGTCGCCATTTCCGCCAAATGCCTGGGCATCCCGCTGGAACACGCGTCGGTTTCGGTGTTCAGGCACTTCGAGCAGTTCCAGCAGATCAACCCGGTGGTGAAGGCGCCGACGCTGGTGCTGGATGACGGTGAGGTGTTGATGGATTCAACGCTGATCATCGATTACCTCGAAGCCCTGGCCGCTCCGGGTAAAAGCCTGATATCCGACAATCCGGCTCAACGCTTGCGCTCGCTGCGGCTGATCGGCCTGGCATTGGCGGCGTGCGAGAAGTCGGTACAGCTTTACTACGAACGCAACCTGCGGCCAGCGGAGATTCAGTACGCGCCTTGGGTGGAACGGGTCGAGGGGCAATTGGCGGCGGCGTATTCGGCGCTTGAGCGGGAGCTGGAAAAGCAGCCGCTGAAGACCGATGGCTCGATTGCTCAGGATGGGATTAGCCTGGCGGTGGCCTGGAGTTTTACCAACCTGGTGGTGCCGGATCAGGTGGATGCTGCGCAGTTTCCACTGATCAACGCGTTCACGGCGTATGCCGAAGGGCTTGAGGTGTTTATCGATACACCGATCGAGTAGGCAATACGCAGTAAGCCCAAACACTGAAAATCCCTGTGGGAGCGGGTTCCGCATTGGGCAATGCTCACCACAGGGGCCTGACGATCTGGCTGATTACCGCTTGGCCAATTCCATAATCATCCGCGACAGCAAATAAATCCGCGGCGCCACGCTTTCGACCTCGGCGTACTCTTCAGGCGTATGGATATTGCCGCCGACAATCCCGAACCCGTCCAGCGTCGGCGTACCAACACCCGCGGACAAACTCGCATCTGCCGCCCCGCCGCTGCCTTCTTCCGTCAACTTGCGGCCAATTTCGCCGTAAATGCCTTGAGCCATGGCCATCAAGCGATCCGATTCCGCCGTTTGCGGCATCGGTGGCAAGCCGCGCTTGAGGCTGGTGGTGACTTGCGTATCGGCAATCAGTTTGTCCTTCGACACCCGCGCCAGGTCCTTTTCGATCCGGTCGAATTCCTCCGGCACCGCCGCCCGCACATCAGCCTTGGCCGTAGCCTGATCCGGAATCACGTTGGTGCGGTCGCCGGCCTTGAGCACGGTGAAGTTGATGGTGGTTTTCTTCGCTTCATCGCCCAGTTTGCCGAGTTGCAAAATCTGGTGCGCGGCTTCCATGGCAGCGTTACGCCCCAATTCCGGGGCAACGCCCGCATGCGCAGCCTTGCCTTTGACCTCGACCACGGCGGTGGCGCTGCCTTTGCGCCAGACCACCAGGCCATCGGCCGGGCGCCCCGGTTCGAGGTTGAGGGTCACGTCGTGGGCCTTGGCGGTTTTCTTGATCAGGTCGGTGGCGACGTCCGAGCCGGTTTCTTCACTGGCATCGAGCAGGAAGGTGATCTGCGCGTAGTCCTTGAAGTCGAGGTTCTTGAGGATTTTCAGCGCGTAGATCCCGGCGACGATGCCGCCCTTGTCGTCCATCACGCCCGGCCCATAGGCGCGGCCGTCCTTGATGTGGAACGGACGCTCGGCGGCGGAGCCTTCCTTGAACACAGTGTCCATGTGCGCCATCAGCAGGATCTTCGCCTTGCCGGTGCCTTTGAGGGTAGCCAGCACATGGTTGCTCTCGTCCGGGGTGTTGGGCACCAGTTCGATGGTGGCACCCAGTTTTTTCAACTCTTCGATGGCGATGTCGCTCACCTGGGTCAGGCCCGGTTCATAGCCGGAGCCGGAGTCGATGTTCACCAGCCGTTCCAGCAGTTTCAGGGCTTCAGCCTTGTACTGTTCAGCATCGGCGAGGACTTGTTTGTGGGGTTCGGCGAAGGCTGCGGGGGTGAAGGTGCCGAGGGCGAGGGTCAGGCCAAGACTGGTGGCCAGGAAGGAACGCGGGAGCTTGAACGTCATGAATCGATCCTTGTTTCGTGTCGGGGGTCTTTAGACCCTACCTGACTACGACGCAAGGCTCTACACCGGATGCGACACATACAAACCTGCATGACCACACATTCCCTGTGGGAGCGGGCTTGTGTGGTTATTGGGTTACACAGAATCCAGCAACTCTTTACGCGGCTTGCCGTCGCCATGGCAAATGACGCGGTTACGGCCGGTGCTCTTGGCTTCGTAGAGCGCCTGGTCGGCGTCGTTGAGCCACAGGGTCGCTTCGTCGTGGGCCGGGTTGAAGGCCGCCAGGCCGATGCTCAAGCTGACCTTCAGCGCCGGGTTCTGCTCGTAACCCAACGTGGCGAAACGAGCACGCAGCGCATCCATCGCCACGGCGGCACGCTCCAGCGGCAGGTCCGGCAGCAGCACGCAGAATTCGTCGCCACCATAGCGCCCGGCGACATCGGCTGCCCGCAGGTTCTGCTTGAGAATTTTGCTCAGCTGACGCAAGACGATGTCCCCGGCGACATGGCCGTAGGTGTCGTTGATGGTCTTGAAATGGTCGATGTCGATCAACGCAATCGCCCCACCCTTCTGCTGGCGCCGGCAACGCTGAAACTCGATTTCCAGCTGGTCTTTCCAGGCGCCGTGATTCAGCAAGCCAGTCAGGCTGTCGGTGCGGCTCAGGGCCAGCAACTCGCGCTTGTGTCGGCCCAGAGTGTGGGCCTGACGGAAACAGACCCAGCCCAGGGACATCGGATAAATCGACAGTAAAGGTAAACAGGCGTATAGCTGAAATGGACTGGTTTGCGGGACAAAAGCCGGCATGAACACCAGCAGCCCGAGGCCGATCCCGAGGATCTGCGCGACGGCGCCCGCCAACAGAAAACGCAAGCCACCGATGGCCACGTTGTGCATCGCCATCATCGACAGCGTAGCTGCGCTGGGCAGCGGATTGAACTGCATGGCGGCCACCCAGAAACCGCCGAGAAACGCGTCCACCAGAATGTTGCGGTGTTCGGCGTGATAAGGAATTTTCGCCCGACGCGCCCATTGATAGGCCACATGCGGCCAGATGACGCCGTTGAACAGCATCACCACCCAGACCCAGGGCGCGGGGTCGAGTGGATACATCCCTGCACCGACACACAATAGTCCAAGGGCCAGACCCAGGATGCGCGACCCATAAAGCCTCCTGGCCAATGAAAGTCCCTTTCCTCCCTTTTTTTCCATAGAGGCCTCTGTACTACTGAACCGAGCCTGACATCACATGGGTGAAAGTGATTGAAGTCTATCAGGGGAACGGCGAATAGCCATCACCGGATGACGGTCTGACAGCTGGTAGCTCCAATAGTGTGGTATCGCGATGAGGCGAGTGCCCAATGTTTGTCTATACATGAAGTAAGGGATCGATAAACCACGATAAACAGGAGGCCGCTGCAGAGGCTCCGCCAACCACCTTCCGTCCTGATCACTGCAAAAGGAATAGCCTGATGCTTTTGTTGGTTGTCGTTATCGCCGTTTTCGCGGCCTGGAGCTGGTTGAGCTACCCGGCCATCGGTTACTGGCTCTATGACTTGAACATGGCGCTGGAGGCCCGGCTGTATCGGTTGCACAAGCTTATCGTGCCGATCACCGAAATGACCGTCTCGACCTGGCAAGGCGGCCCCTACGAAGCCTCCAGCAACATACTGATGCTGCACGGCTACAGCGCCGACAAGAATATCTGGCTGCGCTTCGCCCGGCATTTTGTCAACGACTACCGGGTGATCATCCCCGACCTCGCCGGCCATGGCGAAACTGGTTTCAAGGCCGGTGGTGGCTACGACATTCCGGTCCAGGCCAAGCGGTTGATCCAGTTGCTCGATGTCTGCGGGGTCGAGAAGGTGCATGTGATCGGCAACTCCATGGGCGGCTACATCGCGGCATGGCTGGCGGCCAATTACCCCGAGCGTATCGTCTCGCTGGCGCTGCTCGACCCGGCTGGCGTCACTGCCCCGGAACCCAGCGACATGGAGCGCCACCTGGCTCGCGGCCATAACCCGTTCCTGATTCATTCCCGTGAAGAGTTTCAGCATTTCTACGCCATGACCATGGCTTCGCCGCCATGGGTACCGGGGATCGTGCTGGACGCTGTCGCCCAGCGCTATGAACAGCAGCGCGACGAGCTGGAAGAAATCTTCAGGGACTTCCGGGCCAGCCCGCCGATGGAGCCAAAACTGCCCGATATCAAATGCCCGGCGCTGCTGCTGTGGGGGCGCAAGGACCGCTTGATCGACGTCAGCAGCGTGCCCGTCTGGAGCAAGGGCATCGCCGATCTGCGGGTGGAAATCTGGGACGGTGTCGGCCACATGCCGATGGTTGAGCAGCCGACCAAAACCGCACGCTTGTACCGGGAGTTTTTGCGGGCGCATCACATGACCCCCACAGCCTCATAGCAGCTGCTACGGGTTGGCAGATAATTCGGGGGGATGCTCGGCGATTCATACGAGGCGCGATTGATGAACATTCTTTACGACGAACGCATCGACGGCGCCCTGCCCAATGTCGACAAGGCCGTGTTGCTCAAGGCCTTGCAACAGGAGGTGCCGGACCTGGACATCCTCTGGCGCGAGGAAGAACTCAAGCCCTACGAATGCGACGGTCTCTCGGCCTATCGCACCACGCCGATGCTGGTGGCCCTGCCCCGGCATCTTGAACAGGTGCAGGCACTGCTCAAGCTCTGCCATGCCCGGAACGTGCCGGTGGTGGCGCGCGGGGCCGGCACCGGGTTGTCCGGCGGTGCGCTGCCGCTGGACAAAGGCGTGTTGCTGGTGATGGTGCGATTCAACAACATCTTGCACATCGACCCCGCCGCCCGCACCGCACGGGTCCAGCCAGGGGTGCGCAACCTGGCGATTTCCCAGGCAGCGGCGCCCTTCGGTTTGTATTACGCACCGGACCCGTCCTCGCAAATCGCCTGTTCCATCGGCGGCAACGTCGCGGAAAACGCCGGTGGCGTGCATTGCCTCAAGTACGGCCTGACCGTGCACAACCTGCTGAAACTCGAAATCCTGACCCTTGAAGGCGAACACCTGACCCTCGGCGCCGACTCGCTGGACGCGCCGGGGTTTGACCTGCTGGCGCTGTTCACCGGCTCCGAAGGCTTGCTGGGGATCATCACCGAAGTCACGGTCAAACTGCTGCCCAAGCCTCAGGTCGCCAAAGTCCTGCTGGCCAGTTTCGATTCCGTGGAAAAGGCCGGTCGCGCGGTGGCCGAAATCATCGCCGCCGGGATCATACCCGGTGGCCTGGAAATGATGGACAACCTGGCGATCCGCGCCGCCGAGGATTTCATCCACGCCGGTTACCCAGTGGATGCCGAAGCGATCCTGCTGTGCGAACTGGACGGCGTCGAAGCCGATGTCCATGACGATTGCGAGCGAGTCCGCGAGGTGTTGCAACAGGCCGGCGCCAGCGAGGTGCGCCAGGCCCGGGACGAGGCCGAGCGCGTGCGGTTCTGGGCCGGACGCAAAAACGCCTTCCCGGCCATCGGCCGCCTCTCGCCGGATTACTACTGCATGGACGGCACCATCCCCCGTCGCGAACTGCCCGGCGTACTCAAGGGCATCGCCAACCTGGCGCAAGAATACGGCTTGCGGGTGGCCAACGTGTTCCACGCCGGTGACGGCAACATGCACCCGCTGATCCTGTTCGACGCCAACCAGCCCGGCGAACTGGAACGGGCCGAAGCCCTCGGCGGCAAGATCCTCGAACTGTGCGTGAAAGTCGGCGGCAGCATCACCGGCGAGCACGGCGTGGGCCGGGAGAAAATCAATCAGATGTGCGCGCAGTTCAACAGTAACGAGTTGACCTTGTTTCACGCGGTGAAAGCCGCGTTTGACCCGCAGGGGCTGCTCAACCCCGGCAAGAACATCCCGACCCTGCACCGCTGCGCGGAATTCGGCGCGATGCACATCCACGCAGGAAAACTGCCGTTCCCTGAGCTGGAGCGTTTCTGATGGCGGATTTCGATGCCAGTGAAGCCCTGCTCGACCAGGTCAGGCAGGCGCTGGAAAACGCCACGCCGCTGCGCATTCAGGGAGGGAACACCAAGGCCTTTCTCGGCCGTGAAGTGGCCGGCGAAGTGCTCGACACCCGCGCCCACTGCGGCATCGTCAGCTATGACCCGACGGAACTGGTGATCAGCGTTCGCGCCGGCACACCGCTGAGCGAACTGTTTGCCGCGCTGGATGCCGCGGGGCAAATGTTGCCCTGCGAGCCGCCGTCGTTCGGCGAAGGCGCCACGGTCGGCGGGATGATCGCGGCGGGGCTGTCCGGGCCACGGCGCCCGTGGGCCGGCTCGGTGCGGGACTTTGTCCTCGGTACGCGGGTGATCAGCGGTCTGGGCACTCACCTGCGCTTTGGCGGCGAAGTGATGAAAAACGTCGCCGGTTATGACCTGTCGCGCCTGATGGTCGGCAGTTACGGCTGCCTCGGCGTGCTGACTGAAGTCTCGCTCAAAGTGCTGCCCAAACCCCGGCAATGCCTGAGCATCAGCCTGGACATCGACTGCGCCCGCGCCTTGGCCAATCTGGCGCAATGGGGCCAGCAACCGCTGCCCATCAGCGCCGCCAGCCACGACGGCCAGCGTTTGTACCTGCGCCTGGAAGGCGGCGAAGGCTCGGTCGCGGCGGCCCATCAACGGCTCGGTGGCGAACCGTTGGACTCGGCCTATTGGTCCGACCTGAACGAACAACGACTAGACTTTTTCAATGAAGGCCTGCCGTTGTGGCGCTTGTCATTGCCCAATAACCTCGGGCCACTGGACTTGCCCGGCGAGCAGTTGATCGACTGGGGTGGCGCGCAACGCTGGTTGAAATCAGCAGCCGATAACATTCAATCACTGGCTCAGCAGCACGGCGGCCATGCCACCTGTTTCAGCCATGGCGTCACAGAAATGCCTTTCCAGGCCCTGGCCCCGGCGCTGCTGCGCTATCACCGGCAACTCAAGGCGCAACTGGACCCGCAAGGGTTGTTCAACCCCGGCCGGATGTACGCGGAGCTGTAAGATGCAAACCAATCTCAGCGAAGAGGCCCGCCAACTGCCCCGCGCCGAAGAAGCGGACAAGATCCTGCGCACCTGTGTGCACTGCGGGTTTTGCAACGCTACATGCCCGACCTATCAACTGCTCGGCGACGAACTGGACGGGCCGCGTGGGCGCATCTACCTGATCAAGCAAGTGCTCGAAGGCGCCCCCGCCACGGCCCAGGCCCAATTGCACCTGGATCGCTGCCTGACCTGCCGCAACTGCGAAACCACCTGCCCGTCCGGGGTGGATTATCACAACCTGCTGGACATTGGCCGCGCCGTGATCGATCAAGCGGTGCCACGCCCGGCCAGTCAACGGCTGTTGCGTCAGGGCCTGCGGGCATTGGCGCCAAACCCGATCCTGTTCAAGACCCTGCTGCAGATCGGCGCCACTTTCCGGCCGTTGCTGCCACGGGGGGTTGAGGCGAAGTTACCCCACGACCTCCCTGCTCCGGGCGAACGCCCCGTCCCTCGGCATGCGCGCCAGGTGTTGATGCTCGAAGGCTGCGTACAACCCGGTCTGTCACCGAACACCAACGCCGCGACGGCGCGGGTGCTGGATCGGCTGGGAATCAGTGTGATTGCGGCGCTGGAAGCCGGCTGCTGCGGCGCGCTGGACTATCACCTCGACGCCCAAGCTGTGGGCCTGGACCGCGCCCGACGCAACATCGACGCTTGGTGGCCGTACCTGGAAAGCGGCGCCGAAGCCATCGTGCAAACCGCCAGCGGCTGCGGCGCATTCATCAAGGACTACGGGCATCTGCTGGAGCGCGACCCGATTTATGCGGCCAAGGCACGGCGAGTCAGCGAAATGGCCCTGGACCTGGTGCAAGTGCTGGCCGATGAACCGTTGGAACGGGTCTGCGCCGCCACCGACCGGCGGATCGCCTTTCACTGCCCCTGCACCTTGCAGCACGCACAGAAACTCGGCGGCGCGGTCGAGGCCGTGTTGACGCGGTTGGGCTTCAATCTCACAGCTGTACCCGACAGTCATTTGTGTTGCGGCTCGGCGGGCACCTATTCGATCACCCAGCCGGAGCTGGCCCGGCAACTGCGCGACAACAAACTCAACGCCCTGGAAAGCGGCCACCCAGAGGTCATCGCCACCGCCAACATCGGCTGCCAGAGCCACCTCAACAGCGCCGGGCGCACCCCAGTCAGGCACTGGATCGAATTGGTGGACCAAGTGCTGCGTTAACCGAACACTTCCGCGTTGCAAGAACAGTCCTTGGCAGAATGAAGTTCGTCAGAAACTTCGTTTGTCGGCGCCGCCGAAGGCTGCGATCTTTTCCGGCATCCGTTACGTCACTGCGCCAGGAATTTTTTTCATGAGCCACCCGAATTTCGTCAGCCCTGACCTGATCCGCCAACGCTTCTCCAAAGCGATGTCCGACATGTACCGCGAAGAAGTGCCGCTGTACGGCGCGCTGATGGAACTGGTGGAACAGACCAACCGCCACGTGCTGGACAGCGACCCGCAAATCGCCCGCCAGCTGCACAGCACCGGGGAAATCCAGCGGCTGGACCTGGAGCGCCACGGTGCAATCCGCGTCGGCACCGCCACTGAACTGGCAACCCTCGCCCGCCTGTTCGCGGTGATGGGCATGCAACCGGTGGGCTATTACGACCTGACCCCGGCCGGCGTGCCGGTGCATTCCACTGCATTTCGTGCCGTGCATGAGGCGGCGTTGCAGGTCAGCCCGTTCCGGGTGTTCACCTCGCTACTGCGCCTGGAACTGATCGAAGACACCGAACTGCGGGCCTTTGCCCAATCAGTGCTGGACCAGCGTTCAATCTTCACCCCGGCTGCGCTGACGCTCATCGAACGCGCCGAAACCCAGGGCGGCCTGACCGAATACGAGGCGCAAGACTTCGTCGCACAAGCCCTGGAAACCTTCCGCTGGCACCACAGCGCCACCGTCACCGCCAAGCAGTACCAGCAACTCAGCGCCCAGCATCGACTGATCGCCGACGTGGTGGCGTTCAAAGGCCCGCACATTAACCACCTGACGCCGCGCACCCTGGACATCGACATCGTCCAGGCACAAATGCCCGCCCACGGCATTACCCCCAAAGCGGTGATCGAAGGCCCACCCCGCCGCCAATGCCCGATTCTGCTGCGTCAAACCAGCTTCAAGGCGCTGGACGAGCCTGTCGCTTTTACCGATCAAGCCGAGATGCGTGGCAGCCACAGCGCCCGCTTCGGTGAAATCGAACAGCGCGGCGCGGCGCTCACGCCTAAGGGCCGGGCGCTTTACGACCGTTTGCTCAACGCTGCCCGGGATGAGCTCAAGGAGTTTCCCAACGAAGCCAATGCCGCACGCTACAACGCGCTAATGACGCAGCACTTTGGCGAATTCCCTGACACCGTTGAGGATATGCGCCAACAGGAACTGGCGTACTTTCGCTACTTCGTGACAGAAAAAGACCTGTCTGCGGATGGGCTGAAAGGCGCGTCGCTGGAGGATTTGCTCCGTGACGGGTATGTGCGGGTAGAACCACTGGTGTACGAAGATTTCCTGCCGGTCAGTGCGGCGGGGATTTTTCAGTCGAACCTGGGGGACGCGGCGCAAACCCACTATGGCGTGCATTCGAACCAACAGGCGTTCGAAAAGGCGCTGGGACGGTCGACGATTGATGAGTTGGGCTTGTATGCCGAGACGCAGCGGCGATCGATCGAAGAGTGTTTTGCAGCATTGGGCTTGAAGGTTACCGATTAGGCGTTATGGCCGCGAAAAGATCGCAGCCCTGCGGCAGCTCCTGCAGAAATACGTATTTCATGCAGGAGGGGCCGCCCCGTCGTTCGTCGCGTCGTTGCCGGCACGGCACGTTTTCGACCTTTTAAGCCGCACCGCCCTTGGCCTGTTGCTCCAGGTGCAGTTGCAGCTCTGGATCGATCTTCAGCGCAGCGGCCAGTTCGTCCAGATAATTGCGCTCGGCATCCTGCTGATCGTCCACCAGCATCACGCTGGCCAGGTACATCTCGGCGGCCATGCCCGGGTCCTGGGCGGACTGCGCCACATCGGCGGCATCCAGCGGCCGGGCGACTTCGTCATCGAGCCATTGTTGCAGTTGCGGGTCGTCGGTATGGCGGCCGATTTCAGTGCTGATCATTTGTTTCTCGGCGTCGTCGATACGGCCGTCGGCCTTGGCGGCGGCGATCAAGGCGCGAAGGATGGCGTGGCTGTGGTCTTCGATTTCCGGACCGGACAACAGATCAACGGTACGCGGCGCCTGTTGGGGTGCCGAGGCCTGGCTGCGTTGCCATGCCTGATAGGCCTGGAACGCCATCATCCCCAAAGAGGCCAACGCCGCATAGTTGGTGCCGCCCGAACGCGTTTGGCTTGAACCGCCCAAAGGGGAACCGCCGCCCAACAGACCACCGAGCAAACCTCCCAAACCTCCGCCGCCAGCACCTCCACCCGCGCTGCCGCCCAACAGGCCACCGAGCAAGCCACCCAAGCCGCCCAAGCCGCCTTGAGTCGACGCCGCACCACCACCTTGTTGCGACAACGAGCCCTGGCCGGCCCGCAGTAATTGCTCAAGCAAATCGCTGGTGTTCATGACGACGTCCTCATTGATGGGCAGAAACCAAGTCAGGCAACGATAGTCCTCGCCGGACATTCCGCCAACTCTGTCTGGCTGACGTCAAATGGTGCCCCTTCACACTCCTGACAGAAACTGACAGCGCCTCCTTTTATGCTGCGCCCACCTTCTAATGGAGCAACCCCATGATCACTCCCCGTTTCATTTTGCTTTTCGTGGACAACCCCGCCGTCAGTGCACGGTTTTATGAGTTTCTGCTGGAGCGCAAGCCCGTGGAAGAATCGCCGACCTTCGCCCTGTTTGTCCTGGACGACGACTATAAACTGGGGCTTTGGTCGCGGCATACCGCCGAACCTGCAACGACTGTAACGGGCGGCGGGACCGAGCTGGCGTTCCCGGTGGAGTCTGCCGAACAGGTCGATGCACTGTTTGCCAAGTGGAGCGCCCTGGGGCTGACCATGCTGCAAACACCGACCGAACTCGACTTCGGTCGCACCTTCGTCGCCCTTGACCCGGATAGCCATCGGCTGCGTGTGTTCTTTCCTCATTAAGCTGACAACACTGGCATACAACGCTCATCACGTACCCCGGATATTTCCGGGGTATTTTTTTGCGCGGCGTCTAAGATTCAAAGGTGGTGAACCTTATCCCCGAAAATCCGGTCGATACCTGCAACCCGATCCGGTTTGCCGACGCCCTCAATAGCAGGGTGATAACTGGCTTGCTTCATTTTCTGGAGAACGCCCCCGTGATATCCACCGTACACATCGCCAGGCTCAAAGCATGGGGCGCCCATGGTTTTACCGCCACCGGCGTGGTCACTGCTTTCCTCGCGACCCTCGCCTTGCTGGAGAACCAGCCCACCCATTGCCTGCTGTGGCTGGGCGTGGCGCTGATCGTCGACGGGCTGGACGGCGCGCTGGCACGCAAGGTCAATGTGCAATCGGTGCTGCCAAGTTTCGACGGCTCGATCCTCGACCTGGTGATCGACTACCTGACGTATGTGTTTATCCCGGCGCTGTTCATCTACCGTTACATCCCGTTGCCGGACTACACCCTGCTGCTGACCGTGTCGCTGATTCTGGTGTCGTCGCTGTTCTGCTTCTGCAACGTCAACATGAAGAGCAAGGACAACTACTTCCAGGGCTTCCCGGCCGCGTGGAATGTGGTTGCGTTGTGCCTGTACATCATCGGTCCGTCGCCGTGGATCACGTTGCTCACCGTGATCGGCCTGGCGCTGTTGACCGTGACTCGAATGAAATTCCTGCACCCGTTCCGCGTGCGCCGCTTCATGCCGATCAACATTGCCGTGACGGCCATCTGGTTGCTGTGCAGCTTGTCGCTGGTGCTCAACCATCCGGTCATCAATCCACTGGTGATGGGCCTGTGGCTGCTGATGTCGGCGTACTTCCTGGGGATCTGCATCTGGCGCACGGCGCTGGAGTGGTTCGACGGCTCGCGGCTCAAATAGGCACTGCATTCATGCCCATCCATATCGTGCGACTCGGTTCACCTCGCACCGCAAATGAAGGCCTGCGCCTGGGCACGGTACGCCGCCCGCCCCGTGGCGTACCGAAGGCCGAATTCGCCAGCCGTGATTTCTATGATGTGTGGCAACCGCTGCTGTCCCCCAGCCCCGAACTGGTGGCCGAAGCCAAAGCGGCAGAAGATGCCAAAGCCTGGGAGACCTTCAAGCGCAAGTTCAAGGCCGAGATGAACCATCCCGCGCCCAGTCAGCTGCTGGACCTGCTGGCCGCCCTCTCCCATCAAACCTCACTGGCCGTGGGGTGTTATTGCGAAGACGAAGCGCACTGCCATCGCTCCGTATTACGGGAGTTGCTGGAGGCACGGGGCGCAAAAATTGTTTAGCCAAGATGCAAATTTGATCGCTCGCCCGAATGTTCACCGGCAAGCTGAATACACTTCATAGCCAGAATGGTCGTCGGGTCGATCAATGCCACTTGATGCCCCTTGATCATGAAGGCCTCGCCGTGCTGCAACACCAGCGGCAACTCCGTGCATCCCAGGATAAGCACATCGGCGCCCAGTTCACACAAGTGCTCGGCGGCGATCAGGAGTTGGTCCCTGCAAAGACCCTCGGTGAACCCGGCCTTGATCCCGAGCGCCCCATAAATCGCATCCATGACCAACGCCTGGTAATCCACACCGGGGGCGATTATGTGCAGCCCGGCCCGCCGGGCGGCCTCGTGGTAGACCTGACTCTTGATCGTGCCCGACGTCGCCAGCAGCCCCACTGTTTTCCCGGCGCCATACCGCTGAACGATGGCCTCTACCGTCTCGGCAAGCATGTTCACAATGGGTACGCGCAAGTGTGCCTGGATGCGCTCGACGAATGCGTGGGCGGTGTTGCACGGGATCGCAATCGCATTGGCTCCTGCGCTTTCAAGCCGCTTGCAGGTGGCATACATCGCCATCGTCGGATCAGTTTCGTCATTCAACAAATTGGCGGTGCGATCAGGAATCTGGGGGTTTTGTTCGACCACCATCTTGATGTGCTCCTGGTCACGGCCGGCCGGTGTATGCGCAACCACCTTGCCCATGAAATCGACCGTTGCCGCAGGCCCCACCCCGCCTACGATCCCAAGCTTGAAGGGTGGGCGATTCGACTGACCTTTCTGCTGAGTCGCGAAGCCGGCATAAATCTCATTGATATCCAGCACCGTGATGCCCCGACGCTGCAGGTCGCCGCAGACCAACGAGAGCTCGGTCATGCCCGGCAAGACCATCGTGGCCCCCTGCTCCTGAAGTGACAGGCAGGCCTGATACACGCATTCCAGCGGTACACCGTCAAGGTAGCCATCCTTGATGCCGTTGACGCCATACATCGCTTCCATCAACCCCGATTGTTCGTCGGCACCTGGATAAACGAGTTTGAAGTCGGAGCCGAAGTAGCGTTCGAACAAACCGGCGTGACGAACATAGTCTGAGGCGAGAATGCCCAATACCGTGCCGGGTTCAACAACATGGTCGATGTGCCTGCGCAATGCGGCCATCATGTCCAGAACCGGTATGCCTATCTCCTCCTGTATCTCTTCGCGGAAAGTGTGACTGGCAAAACACGGCAGTACGATCGCGCTGACCCCGCTGGCCTCGAAAGTCTGACAGACCTGGAAAACATAGAACTTTCTGGAGGTCATGCTCGCGCCCCGATCCAACGGCATCAGCACATCTTTGAACGGGTGCTGCTCGAACAGGAAGTGATAGCGGCCTTGATCCTCCAGTACCGCCCTGGACTTCACCAACTTATAGAAAAGATCGCCGCCGGCCAGTGAGCCAAGCCCGCCGACGATGCCCAGTTTGTGTACCAATGAAGACTCACGGGATGGCTTCGATTTCGTTTTCATGGTGATAGCGCTCAGACGGTGGCTACAGAGCGAACAGGCAGTGGGGACACCTCGGTTTGCGGCACGTCGTCCGGCTCTTCGAGAGGCTCGGATTTAGCGATCACGGCTGTTGCGATGCTGTTGCCCACCACATTGGTGGCCGTCCTGGCCATATCGAGGAACTGATCAATACCGATGATCAGCAAAATGCCAGCCTCTGGCAGATTGAACATGGGCAACGTCGCCGCCACGACCACCACCGAAGCCCGGGCAACACCCGCCATGCCCTTGCTGGTAATCATCAGCGTCAGCAAGATCAGCAGCTGCTGCGTAAAGCTCAAATCAATGTTGTAGGCCTGAGCGATGAACATAATGGCGAAGGCTTGATACATCATCGAGCCGTCGAGGTTGAATGAGTACCCCAGTGGCAGTACGAAGCTGGATACCCGCTTGGGTGCGCCGAACTTCTCCAGGGCTTCCATGGTTTTTGGATAGGCGGACTCACTACTGGCCGTCGAGAATGCCAGCAAAATGGGTTCGCGGATCAACTTGCCCAGGGTAAAGACTGAACGCCCCAGAAACAGGTAGCCGGCAGCGAACAACACACCCCATAGAATCACAATGCCCAGGTAGAACTCGGCAATCAGTTTTCCATAATCGACCAGCAAGCCGAGACCTTGGGTGGTGATGGCCGAAGCGATGGCGGCAAAGACACCGACTGGCGCAAAGGCCATGACATAGTCAGTGATCTTGAACATCACCTTGCCCAGTTCTTCAATGCTGTCGGTGATCTTCGTGTAGCCAGCGCGCTTGATGCCTGCCAGCGCAAAGCCGAAAAACAAAGAGAACACTACAATTTGCAGAATCTCATTGTTGGCCATGGCTTCTGCGATGCTTCGAGGAAACACGTGACTGATGAATACCTTGAGGCTGAAGTCACCCGTGCTGACAACGGCCGGCGCCGCTGCGCCTTGAGTCACCTGCAGATCCAGACCCGCGCCTGGCTGGAACACATTCACCAGCAACATGCCAATGAACAGCGAAATGATTGAGGCCGACACGAACCAGATCATCGCCCTCGCGCCGATCCGCCCTACGGAACGGGAATTACCCATGCTGGCAATACCACCGACCAGTGTGGCGAACACCAAAGGCGCGATGATCATCTTGATCAACCGCAGGAAAATGTCCGTCACCATCGAGAAGTAGGAGGCGATCTCCCTGGCGGCTTTCTCATCCGCTGCGAAATGATGGCAGGCCCAACCTGCAAGGACGCCCAAGGCGATAGCCATCGCAATCTGGCGGGGTAGTCTGTTTCTTTTCACGGTGCATTTCCTCAAGTGGTTTTGTAGGTCTTTTTACTTGGCAGGAGACAAGATTGAAGTGCCCCGATGTTCTGCGGCAGCGGGGTTGTGGCACCGATTCTAAGGACGCCCTTCACGCCGGATGATGAGTAATCACCATAGGCTGATGCGTTTTTGGAATAGTTTGCGAAATTCCCTTAATGGCGCCATTGCACCGCAGTAAACTCTTCGCCAGAGACGCAATGAGGTGCCAGCATGCAAACCAAATGGTTGGACGATCTTCTGGCGATTGCCGAATGGAAGAACTTTTCCCGAGCGGCGGAAGTGCGTTGCGTCACGCAGTCCGCGTTGTCCCGGCGGATTCGTTCACTTGAAGAATGGGTGGGCGCCGAACTGGTGGATCGCGGCACTTATCCTGTCCAGCTGACTCAAGCGGGCCGCAGCTTCTGTGAAGAGGGGCGCGAGGCGCTGTCGGCATTGCTGCAATTGCGCCTGGCCCTTCGCGAAGGCGAACGAATGCCGGGGCGCTCGATTCAGGTCACCGCCGGGCACAGTCTTTCAATGACCTTCCTGCCTAAATGGCTCACCCAGTTTCAACAGCAGAATGAGCCCTTCAATGCTCGCGTGGTGGCCGCGAACATCCACGATGCGGTGATTGCGCTGGAGGAAGGCTGCTGCGATTTGATGATCGTCTACCACCATCCCCTCGCCCCGATCCAGCTCGACCCCGAGAAGTTCGGCAGCTTGACCCTGGGGCATGATTCGTTCGTTCCACTGTGCGCGCCGGACAATAACGGCAAACCGGTGCATCGGCTGCCGGGGACGGCCGCCAAACCAGTGCCGCACCTGGCCTATACCGCGACCACTTTTTTGGGCCGCGTGGCTGATATCGTCATCAAGAATGCACCGACTGCTTGCGTGCTTGATCGTTGCTTTGAGGCGGACATGGCCATGTTGCTGATGAGAATGGCGATCGAGGGCTACGGCGTTGCCTGGCTGCCCCTGAGCGCCGTGACCGATGAACTGGAGCGAGGGCAATTGGTGCTGGCCGGCGGCGATGAGTGGAAGACCCGGCTGGAGATACGTTCGTATTGTTCAATCGCCAATCAGAACCCGACGATGCGCGAGCTTTGGAAGACGCTTGAGAGCGCATCGCGAGCAAACCCGCTCCCGCATTAGAAGCGGACGAGGGGTTGATCATGGTCAATAATGAAAGATGTATTGAACGATCACCGTCAGCTCGCTTACCCACGGGAGGTTTGTCATGTCTGGTGAATCACGCTTCATGCTGGTCGCCTCACCGCTGATGGAACACAGCCCCGCCTTCGACCGGGCCGCGATGCTGGCCAAGGCCGAGGGGGCGGCCCTGCACATCGTGGCCTTCGACTATCTGGAAGGTCTGGCGACCGCCAGCCTGGTCAACGAAAAAGCCCTGGAACAGATGCGCTTGGGCTACATCGAGCGTCACCGCCAGTGGCTTGAGGAACAGGCCCATCCCTTGCGCAAGATCGGTGTACACGTCACCACCGAGGTGGCCTGGGTCGAGCATCCGCTGGAGGAAATCCTGATTCACCTCAAAGAGCAGCCGATGGATGTGCTGATCAAGGCGCTGGAGCATCAATCGCGGCTGTCGCGACTGGTGTTTACGCCCCTCGACGTGCATTTGCTGCGCGAATGCCCGGTGCCGCTGCATTTCGTCAGCCATGCCACTCGCGCGTTGCCGCGCAAGATCGTCGCCGCGGTCGACCCGCTTCATCGCGATGATCACTACAAAAGTTTCAACGACCGAATCCTTCACGAAGCATCGAAACTGGCGAGCGCCTGCAATGCCGAGCTCGATGTGGTCTACGCCTGCGACCTTTCAGCCATCAGCGCGGATGAGTTCAACTTCTATAACGGTTCGGCGCTTTTCTCTTCGGGCCAGATCAAGACCCTGTTCGACCTCCAGGAGGATGCGTTCAACGAACTGGCCGCGCGCAACGGCATCGCGCCGGAGCAGCGGCACATGATCATGGGCAACCCCACCAAGGTACTGACCCACTACACCGAGACCCATGATGTGGATGTGATCGTCATGGGCCGGATCGGCCATCGCGGCATGGGCCGGTTGATCGGCAGCACGGTGGAGCATGTGCTGTACAAAATGCCATGCAGCGTGTGGGTGGTGTACACCGAATCACTGGATGAGTGACTGGGCGGGTTGAAATCCCTCGCCACAGGTGGTTGCTCCCACAGTTTTTTTTGCACTACCGGTTCAACGCCGGGTGATCACCACCTCCAGGTATTCACCGGGCACCACCAGCGACCGCTCCCCCGCTCGGTTCAGGCGCTTGAGCAGTTCCGTCAGGTCGTTTTCCAGGGCGGCGGCCCCTTCAGGTGGCAGGGTCGCAAAGGCCTTGTGAACCGGGCCGTACCAGGTGCGGAAGGTGTCGATGAAATGGGCGGCCGAACGATAGCGGAAGTTGAATAAGCGTCGTGTCACCTGAAGCACGAAGTCGCGCTGATCGAAATGCGAGTGCAACCACGCTTCGGAGCCCCAGTTTGAAGGTGGTTGAGCCCCTACGGGTGGCGGCATGTGGCGCCCCAGGACCTTGAACATCTGGCCGACAAAGCCCTCGGGCGTCCAGTTGGCAAGGCCAATCCGGCCTCCCGGACGACACACCCGCGCCAGTTCCGCAGCCGCCTTGGGTTGATCCGGAGTAAACATCACCCCAAAGGTTGAGAGCACGGCATCGAAACTGGCATCCTCGAAAGGTAGCGCCTCGGCATCGGCCACCTGAAAGGTCACGTTCAGGTGTTCCGCCCGCGCCCGGTCTTCGCCGCGCTCAAGCAGCTTGGCCACATAGTCGGTGGACGTGACCTTACAGCCCCGGCGCGCAGCGGCAAGCGTGGCATTACCGTTGCCCGCAGCGACGTCCAGCACCCGCTCATCGCAGAGCAGGTCGCAGGCTTCAGCCAGTTGTTCGCCGACGATCTGTAAAGTGGTGCCGATCACGGCGTAGTCGCCGCTGGCCCACGCAGTCATCTGACGGTTTTTCAGGGCGGTGAGATCAATGGGTGTGCTCATGAAGTCTGCTCCGCTGCGGGTTGGAACGCGTCCCGGCTTACTCCGCCGTGGTGGGGTCGATGATGCTCATGACTCGGGAAACGCTGTTGATCGGAAAGCCACCTTGTTTGGCATGCTCCCTGATGAGTTCCTCACTCGGCGCGATATACACGCAGTAAATCTTGTCGCCCGTGACGTAACTCTGCTGCCATTGCACTTCTGGCCCCAACCCGCGCAACACATCGCAGGATTTTTGCGAGATCGCTTTGAGTTCCTGCGGCGGCAGTGCGCCGGCTCCCGGAAGCTCGCGTTCAATAATGAACTTAGGCATAACCCTCTCCCTTTCATGATGGTGATGGCAGGGTCGCAAGTGACCCCGTCCACAAACTAAAGCTCCCGGACAGGTATCCGTCCTGCCCGGTCGTCCGGCAGACTCACGAAATGCGCCGGTCTCCGATGCATGGTCATGCGTTTGTAACGCAGGATTAACACCCGGCCCCCGGGATTGCCGATGCGCCATGAATCAGCTCTTATGGGCCACCGTCTTTTGAAAGGATTCCCCCATGCCTCGCCTGGACTGGCTCGCTCACCACATGCACCACAGCGACATCTTTGCTTCATGGATTCACCAACAATTCCACTATGAATACGCCGACCAGCCCTTGCCTCAGTGGCAACGGGAATTCGCTGACGGCCAATTCGACGGCACATGGCAATGTTTGATCGCCCTGGATGAAGACCGCCTGCTGGGTGGTGCGGCACTGGCCGCCGCCGACCTGGCTCACCGGCCTGACCTGGGTCCTTGGCTGGCTTGTGTGTTCGTCACACCCCAAGCAAGGGGAAAAGGATTGGCGGAGCGTTTGATTGAGGGGATATGCGCGCAGGCCAGGGAACGTGGCGTGGCGAAGATCTATTTGCACACCCGGGACCAAAGCGATTACTACGCCAGACGCGGATGGACAGTGCTGGAGCGTTTTCAGGCCTGGGAAAACGACCAATGGCTCATGGTGCGCAACCTGTGAGCCATTGATTGGAAAGGTTACGCAGCAGGCGCCTTGGCCTCTTCCAACAGCTGCCGGATCATCTGCTCCTGAGTCTCGTAGCGACCCTCGCCAAAATGGCTGTAACGCACCTGCCCCTTGGCATCGATCAGGTAGTGAGCCGGCCAGTATTGGTTGTCGAAGGCGCGCCAGATCGCGTAGTTGTTGTCGATCGCCACCGGGTAGGTGATACCGAGTTTTTTCACCTGATCGCGAACATTGTCGAGGATGCGTTCGTAACCGTATTCCGGGGTGTGCACGCCGACCACCACCAGGCCGTCCTTTTCATATTTTTTCGCCCAGTCCTTCACGTAGGGCAAGGTGTGCTGGCAGTTGATGCAGTCATAGGTCCAGAAATCCACCAGCACCACCTTGCCGCGCAGGGAGTCGTTGCTCAGCGCTGGCGAGTTGAGCCATTCGACCGCGCCGGAGAGTGACGGCATCGCACCTTTGGCCGCGTCCATCGGGTCGGCCTTGACCTTGCTGACCAGGTAATCGACCACTTTCGGTACGGTTTCCAGCACCTGCTGTTCAACGGTCGTGACGCCTTCGGACGAAGTGCCGGCGAGCAGCCTGTTATCGGTTCCAGTGGCAATGACCGCCGCCGCGACCAACACCCCAGCACCCGCGCCGCGACGCAGCCAACCGGTGACCGGAATCGACGGTTTCAAGCGATTGACCAGGCCGCGACCGGCGAAGATCAAGGTGCCCAGTGACAACGCGCTGCCCAGGCCATACGCCACCAGCAGCAGACTGGTCTGCGCGTTGGCGCCTTGCAGCATGGCGCCGGTGAGGATCACCCCGAGGATCGGCCCGGCACACGGAGCCCAGAGCAGACCGGTGGCGACGCCAATCATCACCGAGCCCAGCGGGCCGGACATTTTGCGAGTGTTGGGGTCGAGGCGATTGCCCAGCAACACGAACGGTCGCGCCAGCCAGCCGCCGATGCGCGCGGAGATCAGCGACAGCGCAAACAGCACCATCACGATCAGCGCCACATGGCGGCCGGTATTGTTGGCTTGTATCACCCAATCGCTGCTGACCACGGCCAGGCTGGAGATCAGGGCGAAGGTCAGGGCCATGCCACCGAGGGTGAGCAGGATCGAGGTGCGTGTGCGTTTAACACCGGCAAACAGAAACGGCACGACCGGGAGGATGCAGGGGCTGAGGACGGTCAAAATGCCGCCCAGGAATGCGATGAGAAACATGGGTTCACCTTGAGAATACGAGTCCCATGTGGGGGCTAGCCTGCTCCCACACTGGGAATATTGAGTTCATCGGAACAGTGCCTGGCTTCAAGCCATCTGGTTTTCCAACTGCTGGCCCTGTGGCGTCCGGCTGGAGCCGTTCTCTGCAACCAATTGCCCCTGCGGTGTGCGGCTGGAACCATCCTCAGCCACCAGCGGCGTCAGTTGGAAGCAGGTGCTGCTGCCACCGCTGCTCTGTTCAACAGCTGCGTTGGCATGAGCGGCGACGCCGGCTACGGAGAAGACGATGGCGGTCAAAAAGCGGGTGACGTTGTTCATGGGGTTCTTCCTGTTTCAAAAAAGGGATTGATAACGGGTGAGCAAAAGACTCAGTTGTCTTCGTTGCAGTTGTCAGCGAATTTGCGGTAATCAAGGGCCTGGGTTTTGCCTTGGGAATCCAGGTAGGTCATCCGCGCATTCACGATCCCGCAGGAAGGCGTGGCGTCCTCTTCCATCGACAGCACTTTCTGGATGTCCAGGTGCGTGCCATAGGTGTAGGTTCGCGGGGTGACATTGGCTTCAGCCCGGGCCGACAAGGTGCAGATGTTCAGGGCGGCAAACAGGCAGGCGGCGTAGACGGCTTTGGTATTCATGGTGGTTTCCTCGGGGCTTCAATGGGTCAATCGTTGCCAAATCGTTGATGGGGCCGAGGCGGTTTGGGTTTGCCTCGATGGAAGCCATTAGAAGCCCGCGAGGTATCCCGTCTGTGTCTGGAACAGGCGCGAGTAAATTGCTATGTATCAACACCGGCCGGCGATACACAGCGATACAAAACCCCTGAAACCGGCTGTTTTTGCGTCCCCGTGTATCCGCCGACAGGCCAGATACACTGCAATACAAACCGCTGCGGGCGAGCGAGCCTTGACTCGGTAGACTGCGCGAAAACTCCTACTCAAGAGGCATGGCGACCATGGAACACGTCGATCACATTCTCATCGTGGACGATGACCGCGAGATCCGGGAACTGGTAGGCAATTACCTGAAGAAGAACGGCCTGCGCACCACCGTGGTGGCGGATGGACGGCAGATGCGCGCGTTTCTGGAGACCACGCCGGTGGACCTGATCGTGCTCGACATCATGATGCCGGGCGACGATGGCCTGCTGCTCTGCCGCGAGCTGCGCGCCGGCAAACACAAGGCCACGCCGGTGCTGATGCTCACCGCGCGCAACGATGAAACCGACCGCATCATCGGCCTGGAAATGGGCGCCGACGACTACCTGGTCAAACCGTTCGCCGCCCGTGAACTGCTCGCCCGGATCAACGCCGTACTGCGCCGTACGCGGATGCTGCCGCCGAATCTGGTGATCACCGAAAGCGGTCGCCTGCTGGCGTTCGGTCGCTGGCGCCTGGACACCTCGGCCCGGCATCTGCTGGACCAGGACGGCACCATGGTCGCCCTCAGCGGCGCGGAATATCGTTTGCTGCGGGTGTTCCTCGATCATCCTCAGCGGGTGCTCAATCGCGACCAGTTGCTCAACCTGACCCAGGGTCGCGACGCCGATCTGTTTGACCGCTCCATCGATTTATTGGTGAGCCGCTTGCGTCAGCGTCTGCTGGACGACGCCCGGGAACCGGCCTACATCAAGACCGTGCGCAGTGAAGGCTATGTGTTTTCCCTGCCGGTGGAAGTGCTCGGTGCGCCGTCATGAACCTTGCGTTGCACTGGCCCCGCACGCTGGCCTCGCGGCTGTCGCTGATTTTCCTGATCGGCCTGATCCTCGCCCAGGCGCTGTCCTTTGGCGCGCAGTACTACGAGCGTTATGAAAGTGCGAAAAATACGATGTTGGGCAATCTGGAAACCGACGTTTCGACCTCCCTCGCCATCCTCGACCGCTTGCCCGCCAACGAACGAGCGAGCTGGCTGCAGCGCCTGGAACGCACCAACTATGGTTATCTGCTGAATGAAGGTTCGCCCGGCACACCGATGGCGCCCAGCGATGTGCCGATTGCCGTCCCCTCGATTCAGGACGCCATCGGCCATGAATATCCGCTGACTTTTACCGACATCCCCGGCCCGAAGAAACACTTCCAGGCCCATCTGAAACTGAAGGACGGCAGCCCCGTCACCATCGACGTGCGCCCCGCGATGGTGCCTTTGTCCCCGTGGTTACCGGCGGTATTACTGGGGCAACTGGCGCTGCTGATCGCCTGCACCTGGCTGGCCGTGAGAATCGCCATCCGCCCGCTCACCCGCCTCGCCCAAGCCGTGGAAACCCTCGACCCCAACACCCACGCCGTGCACCTCGACGAAAAAGGCCCGACCGAAGTCGCCTACGCCGCCAGGGCGTTCAATGCGATGCAAGCGCGTATCGCGGCGTATCTCAAGGAGCGCATGCAACTGTTGGCGGCGATTTCCCACGACCTGCAAACCCCGATCACGCGCATGAAACTGCGTGCCGAATTCATGGACGACTCCAGCGAAAAGGACAAACTGTGGAATGACCTCGGCGAGATGGAACACCTGGTGCGCGAAGGCGTGGCCTACGCCCGCAGCATCCATGGCGCCACCGAGGAAAGTCGCCGCACCGATCTGGACTCGTTTCTCGACAGCCTGGTGTTCGACTATCAGGACATGGGCAAAGACGTGCAGCTGGGCGGCAAAAGCGCCGCAGTCATCGACACCCGGCCCCATGCCTTGCGGCGAGTGCTGGTGAACCTGGTGGACAACGCGCTGAAATTCGCCGGCGCGGCTGAGTTGTGGGTGGAAACGAAGGCGGACGGCAGCTTGTCGGTGAAGGTCATGGACCGAGGGCCGGGGATTGCCGAAGAGCAATTGGCTCAGGTGATGCAGCCGTTCTACCGCGTCGAAAACTCACGCAACCGCAGTACCGGCGGGACCGGGTTGGGGTTGGCGATTGCCCAGCAATTGGCGCTGGCGATTGGCGGGGCGCTGACCTTGAGCAATCGCGTGGATGGTGGGTTGTGTGCGGAGCTCAAGTTACCGAAGCCCCAATAAGCACCGCCCATCCAATGTAAGTGTGGTGTTTGGGGGATTGTGTGCAGTCAGGCCCTTGTGGCGAGGGAGCTTGCTCCCGCTGGGATGCGCAGCAGCCCCAAAACCTACACCACGGATTAGCCAGACACACCGCAGAATTCGGTTTACGACTGCTGCGCAGCCGAACGGGAGCAAGCTCCCTCGCCACAAAAGCCACTCGACATTATTCCGAAGGCCGAGCCCGCAACCGCCGTCCAATGACATCCAGCACATCGCACCCATCCCGTAACGGAATAGCGCAGAGCAAGGCAAAGTCACTGAGAATGAAGGATTCGCACTCGACTGAACCGCGCATCGACATGTTCTCCAGCACCTGAGTAACTGCGCGAATTCGATAGCTGGCAGTGTCATACAAAACATCGATCGGCGCGTGGGTATCGACGAACAGGGTGGGCATGTCGGTGCAGTTGCCGGTGAGGGCCATGAAGCGGTTTTCGGGGTGGGGGATTGGTTTTTCGTAGGGTGGATCGGGTGTAAGCGTCTTCATTGATTTAAGTCCTAACGTATGGATTGATGCCGCCAGAAATCACTTCCACACGAATAGGTGGCGGCTGTACGCAGGTGTGGAAGACCGGGACGTTAGGCACCCGGCGCACTCGAAAGCGCCCCGCGCACAGCCACCATGAAACACAGACGATAAAAAACGCCGAACTGGTGGCGCTTGATGCGCCTAACGATAGAAGGGCTTCCACGCCCTGTCACTGAATTTGCAGTGACCGCCCAAAGACTATCGATGAGGCGCGCTGCGCACCAGTTCATGGAAACCGCTACAACTTGAAGGAAACTTCCGACGACTTTGCCCAGAAATTTCGCACCTCCGTAAGAAATGATCTATTCAGACACCGGTGGGAAATAAGGTAATTTTCTTAAATTCCAGATCTAGAAAGTCATCGTCGCTGCTGCCGACAACGGTGCTGGCATTGCCGAACCTGATGATTCGGTCCATGTCCATCAGCGAAGGCAAATCAGTAGCGCGGCTGGCCGTGTCCGCCGCCTGGTTGAACCAACGCTTGAGTTGTTTGCGATAGAGCCTCAGGGTCTCCGTAAAACCGTCGAGCTCCTGCTCAATGCGGGCGATATGCTCCATCAACGCACCGAACGGTATGGAGTGGAATGAAAAATCGGGTCAAACATGTGCAATCCCTCGCGCAGGAAATTCGGCGCGCGAGACTTTGCGGGGGATCGATCAGGAAAGAAGTCAGGAAAGGTGGAAATGGATGTAGGGTGATTCGCTGATTGTCAGCGACTAAAGGCCGCTATACCGACTACCCCTTCCCTGTGCATCTGCCGCAACAACGCCATTCCACTGTTGATAAAGGCCTGCGACCCCGCCATCCCTGCCTCCACCGCCAGCCCTTCCAGTTGCGACCGGCCATCGAGCTCAGGAAATTCCCCGATCCGCTGCAACAACCGCCACGCCAGCGGGCTCAGTTCGGAAAACTTCACACTCCAGTCTTCAGCCCGACGCACCAACAGCAACGTCGGCTGAGTCGGTGGCACTTGCGGCCGATAATCCGGCCCCACTTTTTGCACCGGCCAGCCATAGGCCAACGGCCAGGCCAGTGGCGAAACCTGCAACGGTTGATCCAGCAGCAGCCCTGCATCGCTGGCGGCTAGCGGCTCGGCGTCAGATTGTTGCAGGGCCATTTCGACCCATTCGTAATGCGCCAGCTCGACCATGAACGGTGGCCACGGCCCATCGTTCAGCGCCTGAGGCATCGATGCGAGGAACTCGACGAACTCCTGGGCAATCTCGCCGAATTTGGGCGTTTGAGCGCGGTAGTCCCGCAGGAAGATCCGCACCAGAGAACGCCAGTCACTGTCGCCCAGTATTCTCACCAACACCGGAAAGGTGCCGCTGAGCAACGACGACAGGTTCGAGAACACCAGGTCGCGATAAACCTGCGCCCGTGCCACGTCCATCCCGGCGGGTGGAGCACAGTGCTCAGGGTCGCGCAGGTAGCGAGTCAATGTGTCTTGCTGCTGGTGCAGCGTCGGCTTATCCACGGTTCGCCTCCTCGTCTTGCAGTCGGCGGATGGTCTGCAACTCGCTGACCAATTCAGAGAACGCCGGGTAGTTGAAGTCCCGTTCAAGCAGCGTCGGCTGTACGCCGAACCGCGCATACGCCTCGGCCAGCAAAGCCCAGACCACCGGTTTGACCGAGGCGCCGTGAGTGTCGATTTTCAGGGTGTCGGATTCGTCGAAATGCCCCGCCACATGCATCGCGACCACTCGCCCCGTGTCGATGCCCGCCAGAAACGCTTGCGGATCAGAACCGTGATTGATCGAGTTGACGTAGACATTGTTGACGTCCAGCAGCAGGTCGCAATCGGCTTCGCGCAGCACTGCGTTGGTGAACGTCAATTCGTCCATGTCCTGCTGCGGCGCGGCGTAGTAGGAGACGTTTTCCACTGCCAGGCGCCGACCGAGAATGTCCTGTGCCTGACGAATTCGGGCGGCGACGTGATGCACCGCTTCCTCGGTAAACGGCAACGGCAGCAGATCGTAAAGATGCCCGTCATCGCTGCAGTAGCTCAGGTGTTCGCTGTACAGCGGCACTTTGTAGCGATCGAGGAAAACCCGCACTTCTTGCAGGAAGCCTACGTCCAGCGGCGCCGGCCCGCCCAACGACAAGGACAAGCCGTGGCAGGACAACGGATAACGTTCGGCCAGGGCACGAAACGCCGCGCCATGCGCGCCGCCGATGCCAATCCAGTTTTCCGGCGCGACTTCCAGAAAGTCGAAAGCGCCCGCCGAGGCTGCTTGAAGGTCCTTCATCAAACCGCGGCGCAAGCCTAGCCCGACGGTCGCCTGCGCAGATGTGAGGGGAATTTGCATGGTGTCGATCTCATCCTGGGATCCGGTCTCCAGCGCCTGAACACTCAGTGCCGGCCGGCAGGCCCAGTCAAGCGCCTCGGTGTGTCGGGTCTGTGTGCGCAAACACCCCTATTCTCAGCGCACTGTATCGGACAGGCAGCCAGATACAGAGGGATACACGAACTAGACTTGTTGATTACCCCCCGCGGGGGGAGCCAGGACGCGGTTATCGTCCTGTTCATTCCCACGATCACCGCCCACAGGCGCATGCCTCGACAAACAATGCCTGCGGGCCGTGATCCTGCTGAAGGAGCACACAAGATGGACGAGGCCAGACTCAATGATTTCATGGGCAAACTGGTGAGCGACATGGGGGGCGCGGCGATGCTCGCCAACGTCATCCTCGGCGAAGAACTCGGCCTGTACCGGGCCATGGCCGACAGTCAGCCCGTCACCCCCGAAACACTCGCCGCGAAGACCGGCTGCAACACCCGCCTGCTGCGTGAATGGCTCAGCGCCCACGCGGCCTCCGGTTACATGGAACACCGCGACGGCCAGTTCCGCCTGCCTGAAGAGCAAGCCCTGGCGCTGGCGATCGAAGACTCACCGGTCTATGTGGCCGGCGGTATGGCGGTGGTTGCGTCGTTTTTTCATGACAAGGACAAACTGGTCAACGCCATGCGCGGCAACGGCGCCCTGCCCTGGGGCGATCACCATCCGTGCATGTTCAGCGGCACCGAGCGGTTCTTCCGCCCAGGCTACAAGGCGCATCTGGTCAGCGAGTGGCTGCCGGCCCTCGACGGGGTGGTCGCCAAACTGGAGGCTGGCGCGAAAGTGGCAGACATCGGCTGCGGCCACGGCGCCTCGACCGTGATCATGGCCCAGGCTTTCCCCGAGTCGCGGTTCGTCGGTTTCGATTACCACGCGCCTTCGATCACCGTCGCCACCCAGCGCGCCGAAGAAGGTGGCGTGTCCGGTCGGGCGCGGTTCTTCCAGGGCAACGCCAAGAGCTATCCGGGCGACGACTATGACCTGATTTGCTATTTCGATTGCCTGCACGACATGGGTGACCCGGTCGGTGCCGCAAAGCATGCCTATGAATCGCTCAAACCCGACGGTACGGTGCTGCTGGTGGAGCCCTTCGCCAACGACACGCTTGACGAGAACACCAACCCGGTGGGACGGCTGTTCTACGCCGCCTCGACCTTTATCTGCACACCCAACTCGCTGTCCCAGGAGGTCGGCCTCGGGCTCGGTGCCCAGGCGGGCGAGGCACGGTTGCGCAAGGTCTTCACTGAGGCGGGGTTCACCCAGTTCCGGCGAGCCACGGAAACGCCGTTCAACCTGATTCTGGAGGCGCGTAAATAAGGGCAGGCGCATCACCCAGGCAGGCTAAACCCAATCCCTGTCGGGGTGGGCTTGTGTGGCAAGGGGGCTTGCCCCCTCGCCGCAGTCCATTTCCACAGGCGACCGTGATCAGCTCAGACGCTCACCCAAGTTTTCAGCCTTGAGAATATCGAACAACGCCTGCGCCGCTGCCGACAGTTCTTGCCCCGTCGTCAGCACCCCGATCGCCCGTTCCACCACCGGGTCGCGCAGGGTGATGCAACGCGCGCCCAGCTCGCGCATCTGCCCGGCGCACAACGCTGGCACCGCGCTCACGCCCAGTCCGCTGGCCACCATCCGCCCGACCGTTGCCAACTGATGACTTTCAAACTCCACCGGCAATTTCATGCCCCGCGCTTGCAAATGCTCTTCGAGCATCACCCGCACCGTGGACGGTCGCTGCAAGGTAATGAACGGTTCCTTGAGCAAGGTCTGCCAATCGATATCGCCCAGGTCCGCCAGCGGTGAATCAAGCGGCACCACCGCCACAAACCGGTCGATGTACAACGGGGTAAATTGCAGCGACGAACTCTGGGTCGGCTCAAACGCCACGCCCAGCTCCACCTGGCGGTCGCGGACCATTTCCAGCACCTGCTCGTTGATCACGTCGTTCACCGTGACGTTGACCTTGGGATAACGCGCGCGGAAGGTCTTGAGGATCGGCGGCAGCAGGTTGCCGGCAAACGACGGCATCGCCGCCAGCGTCACGCGACCACGCTGAAGGGTGAAGCGTTGGCGCAGCTCATCCTCGGCATTGTCCCAGTCCGCGATCAGCCGACGGGCCAGTGGCAGCAGTGATTCACCCTCGGCGGTCAGTGCGACGTTGCGGGTATTGCGGGTGAACAGGCGCCCGCCCAGGCCCTCCTCCAGCGCCTTGATGGTCAGGCTCAACGCCGACTGGGACAGGTGCAATCGCTCGCAAGCCACGGCAAAGCTCAAACTCTGGGCCACGGCCAGGAAGGCGCGGATCTGTTTAACGGTCATGGCCACTGTCTCCAACGTAGCGCGCACTAATTGGTGAGTTTTATCTATTAATCAACCTTAAAAATCAACTTAACAAATAAATCCTGCGGCGAGACACTCCCTCCCCATCCGGCTAGCCAGCCGCCCACAAAGAATAAAAGAGGTGCATATGGCAGGGTTCGACAAGCGCGTGTATTCCTATGAGGAAGCGATGGCCGGTCTTGAAGACGGCATGACCGTGATCTCCGGCGGCTTCGGCCTGTGCGGGATTCCGGAAAACCTCATCGCCGAGATCCAGCACCGGGGCACCCGTGACCTCACCGTGGTCTCCAACAACTGCGGCGTCGATGGGTTCGGTCTCGGCGTGCTGCTGGTGGACCGGCAGATCCGCAAAGTGGTGGCCTCCTACGTCGGCGAGAACAAACTGTTCGAAGACCAACTGCTTAAAGGTGAAATCGAAGTCGTCCTGACCCCCCAAGGCACCCTCGCCGAGAAAATGCGCGCAGGCGGTGCCGGCATCCCGGCGTTCTTCACCGCCACCGGCGTCGGCACTCCAGTCGCTGAAGGCAAGGAAGTGCGCGAATTCAAGGGCCGCCAGTACCTGATGGAAGAATCCATCACCGGTGACTTCGCCATCGTCAAAGGCTGGAAAGCCGACCATTTCGGTAACGTGGTCTATCGCCACACCGCCCAGAACTTCAACCCGCTGGCCGCCACCGCAGGCAAGATCACCGTGGTCGAAGTCGAAGAAATCGTCGAACCCGGCGAGCTGGACCCGTCGCAGATCCACACCCCTGGCATCTACGTCGACCGGGTCATTTGCGGCACGTTCGAAAAGCGCATCGAACAGCGCACCGTGCGTAAGTGATCCCCTGCCCCCGGACCGAATGAAGGAATAACAACAATGGCACTTTCCCGCGAACAAATGGCTCAGCGCGTCGCCCGCGAAATGCAGGACGGCTACTACGTGAACCTCGGCATCGGCATTCCGACCCTGGTCGCCAACTACATCCCCGAAGGCATGGAAGTCATGCTGCAATCGGAAAACGGCCTGCTCGGCATGGGCGCCTTTCCGACCGATGCCGAAGTCGACGCCGACATGATCAACGCCGGCAAGCAAACTGTGACCGCGCGTATCGGCGCGTCGATTTTCTCCTCCGCCGAATCGTTCGCGATGATCCGCGGTGGCCACATCGACCTGACCGTGCTCGGTGCGTTCGAAGTGGACGTCGAAGGCAACATCGCCTCCTGGATGATCCCCGGCAAACTGGTCAAGGGCATGGGCGGCGCGATGGACCTGGTGGCCGGTGCGGACAACATCATCGTCACCATGACCCACGCCTCCAAGGACGGTGAGTCGAAACTGCTGCCCCGCTGCAGCCTGCCGCTGACCGGCGCCGGTTGCATCAAACGCGTTCTGACTGATCTGGCCTACTTGGAAATCCACAACGGTGCGTTCATTCTCAAGGAACGCGCACCAGGCGTGAGCGTTGAGGAAATCGTCGCCAAGACCGCCGGCAAACTGATCGTGCCTGACCACGTCCCGGAAATGCAGTTCGCTGCCCAGTGAGGAATCCGTCCATGCAAGACGTTGTGATTGTTGCTGCCACTCGCACTGCCATCGGCAGTTTCCAGGGCGCGTTGGCCAATGTGTCCGCGGTGGACCTCGGTGCTGCGGTGATCCGCCAGTTGCTGGCGCAAACCGATCTGGACCCGGCGCAGGTCGATGAAGTGATCATGGGCCAGGTATTGACCGCCGGCGCCGGGCAAAACCCTGCGCGTCAGGCTGCGATCAAGGCCGGCCTGCCCCACGCCGTACCGGCCATGACCCTGAACAAGGTCTGCGGCTCGGGCCTCAAAGCGCTGCACCTGGCGGCGCAGGCGATTCGCTGCGGCGATGCCGAGGTGATCATCGCCGGTGGCCAGGAAAACATGAGCCTGGCCAATTACGTGCTGCCGGGCGCCCGCACCGGTCTGCGCATGGGCCACAGCCAGATCGTCGACACGATGATCAGCGACGGTTTGTGGGATGCGTTCAACGATTACCACATGGGCATCACCGCCGAGAACCTGGTGGACAAGTACGGCATCAGCCGTGAAGCCCAGGACGCCTTCGCTGCCGCCTCGCAACAAAAAGCCGTGGCCGCCATCGAAGCCGGGCGTTTCGTCGATGAAATCACCCCGATCCTGATCCCCCAGCGCAAGGGCGATCCACTGGCCTTCGCCACCGATGAACAGCCGCGTGCCGGCACCACCGCCGAGTCTCTGGGCAAGCTGAAACCGGCCTTCAAGAAGGACGGCTCGGTGACCGCCGGCAACGCCTCTTCGCTGAACGACGGCGCCGCCGCGGTGATTCTGATGAGTGCAGAGAAAGCCAAGGCCCTCGGCCTGCCGGTGCTGGCGAAAATCGCCGCGTACGCCAACGCGGGCGTCGACCCGGCGATCATGGGCATCGGCCCGGTCAGCGCCACCCGTCGTTGCCTGGACAAGGCCGGCTGGTCCATCGATCAACTGGAGCTGATCGAGGCCAACGAAGCCTTCGCCGCGCAATCCCTGGCGGTGGCCAAGGACCTGGAATGGGACCTGAGCAAGGTCAACGTCAACGGTGGCGCGATTGCCCTGGGCCATCCGATTGGAGCCTCGGGTTGCCGGGTGCTGGTGACCTTGCTGCACGAGATGATCAAGCGTGACGCCAAAAAAGGCCTGGCCACCCTGTGCATTGGTGGTGGTCAGGGCGTGGCATTGGCGATCGAGCGCTAGCCCGAGACCGCGTTGTCGTTCATCGCGAGCAGGCTCGCTCCCACAGGTGACCGCATTCTCCCGAGAGCACTCGGTTACCTGTGGGAGCGTGGCTTGCCCGCGACGACGGCGGCACAGTCAACATTGATGTCGCCTGACACACCGCTTTCGCGGGCAAGTCCCCTCACCACAACGGCTGGAAACCTCTGGCCCTCAGGCAAATTTCACCAGGTTCAAGACCGGCAACGGACCGCCCGGGAACTGCACCAGCCGCGCCCCGACACTCAGTTCGCCCAGATCGATTCCAAAGAAGCCCAATCGCTCGATCAGCGCTGCCACTTGAGCCTTGGCCTCGGCATCGTCACCAGAAAGAAACAACACTCGCCGCCCACCCTCCGCCGCCGGATCACTCTCAAGCAGATGCGCTTGAAGGTGATTGAAGGCCTTGACCACCCGCGCGCCAGGTACCCATTCGGCAAACACTTCACTGGACGGACGGCCCTGCAAATCCACCGCTTTGAACGATGGCGCCTCGATCGAATTGTTCGCGTCGATGACAATCCGCCCGCCGAAATCCGGCAATCCGGCCAGTGCCGTTGGCAATTTCGACCAGTTCACCGCGACCAGAACGATCGGCTGCGCGGCCGCTTCTTCACGGGTGCCGGCCCGCGCCGTCGGCCCGAGTTCTTCCACCAGTGAGGCCAGGGTTTCCGGGCCGCGGCTGTTGGCGATGACGACTTCAATGCCCTGACGGGACAATGCTTTGGCGAAGGCTGTGCCGATGGCGCCGGCGCCGATGATTCCGATAGTGCTCATGGTGTTCACTCCGTAGTGGGTTGGTGGAGTGAATACTGCGCTTGCCATTACTACTTTATTAGACGGTAATGAGTTGAATGATCTTCAAGTATTAATATCAGGTGTCTGAGATGGAAACACTCGCCAACCTCGAATCTTTCGTGCGCAGCGCTGAAACCGGCAGCTTCTCCGCCGCCGCACGGTTGCTCGCACTGACGCCCGCCGCCGTCAGCCGCAACGTGGCGATGCTTGAACGCAATATCGGTGTGCGGCTGTTCCAGCGCTCGACCCGCAAGCTGTCACTGACCGAAGCCGGCGAACGCTTTCTGGCCAGCATCGGCGGCAATCTGCAGGCGCTGCAGACGGCGATCAGTGCGGTGTCCAGTGATCGCGGGGAGCCGGCGGGGGTGCTCAAGGTCAGCTTGGCGCCGACGTTCGGCATTGACCACGTGTTGCCGCTGTTACCGGAATTTCTGGCGCGCTACCCGCTGATTCGCTTGGAATGGCACTTTGAAAACCGCCAGGTCGATCTGATCGCCGAAGGGTATGACGCCGCCATCGGCGGCGGTTTCGAGCTGACACCCGGGGTCGTCTCGCGGACGTTGGCAGCGGCGGATGTGGTGGCGGTGGCCTCACCGGCGTACATGGCCGGACGCACCCTGCCCAGCAGCCCGGCGGACCTGGCTCAGTACAACGGCATTGTGATGCGCGGCATTCGCACCGGGCGGGTGCGCCAATGGGTGATGCGGGATAGCGTGGGCAATGAAGCCAGCGCCGAGCTGAGTGAAAACATCGTGCTCAATGACCCTGCCGCCATGCGTGAAGCGGCCCTGCTCGGCCTTGGTGTGACGCTGCTGGTGTCGCCCGATGTCATCGCCCATATCCAGCACGGCGAACTGCTGCGCTTGTTGCCGGACTGGCATGCCGACGCGGGATCGATCTCGCTGTATTACCCGAGCCGCACGTTGATGCCGGCCAAGACCCGGGTGTTTATCGATTATCTGGTTGAGGCGTTTGAGCGGGGGTGAAGATCAAAAGAATGACTCAGCCCACAAACTGCAAAATCAACCAGCTGTTGGCCGCACTGATTACCGTAAACAATCCCCACGCCAACACCCGAGTTGGCAGCGGATTCACAAACGGCCCCATGAGCGTCTGATCGTTGGTCATGCGAATCAACGGGTACAACGCGAACGGCAGTTGCAGGCTGAGTACCACCTGACTCAACACCAGCAGTTTGCCGATTGCCCCGTCGCCCATCAGCCACACGCCGATAAACGCCGGGATCAGCGCCAGCCCGCGAGTGATCAAGCGCCGTTGCCAGCAGGGTAAGCGCAGGTTCAGGTAGCCCTCCATGATCACCTGGCCCGCGATGGTGCCGGTGAAGGTCGAACTCTGCCCCGACGCCAGCAACGCCACACCAAACAACACACTGGCCAACGCCCCGCCCACCAATGGATCGAGCAAGTGATAGGC
This sequence comes from Pseudomonas sp. URMO17WK12:I6, assembly GCF_003253625.1. Lineage (NCBI taxonomy): Bacteria > Pseudomonadati > Pseudomonadota > Gammaproteobacteria > Pseudomonadales > Pseudomonadaceae > Pseudomonas > Pseudomonas sp. URMO17WK12:I6. The sequence continues at coordinate 308,159 of NZ_QKYZ01000004.1, read as the reverse complement.
GTCCTGGATGTCCACCACGTCGGTGTGCCCGGTCTTGTGGAAGGCCGCGGAAGCAAGAATCAGGATCGCCGCGTTGACCAGCAGTGCCAGCGCCAGGGAGCCGATGGTATCGATGCGCGCCAGTTTGACCGCGTCCTGCTTGCTGGCCAGGTCTTTGCCGATCATCCGCGTCTGCACGATCGAGGTATGCAGGAACAAGTTATGCGGCATCACCGTGGCCCCGAGAATGCCGATGGCCAGGTACAACGGCGCCGCATCGCCGATCACCGAAAGTGACGGTGTGAAACCGCGAGCGACATCCGGCCAATAGGGTTTGATCAGCCACAGTTCGACGAAGAAACACACGCCGATCGTGCCCACCAGCACCAGCATGATCGCCTCCAACCGGCGGAAGCCGCGGTTTTGCAGGGCCAATACCAGCAACGTGTCGAACGCGGTGAGCGCAATGCCAAACGTCAGCGAACAACCCAGCAGCAAGTGGAACGCCAAGGCGCAGCCGAGCACTTCGGCAAGGTCGGTGGCGATGATCGAAATTTCCGCCAGCAGCCACTGGGTCCGTGCGGTCCGCGTGCTGTAGCGCTCCCGGCATAACTGCGCCAGGTCGCGCCCGGTGGCGATACCCAGACGCGAGCACAAACACTGCACCACCATCCCCGCCATGCTCGCCAGCAACACCACGAACAACAGGCTATAGCCAAACCGCGAACCGGCCTCGATGGCCGTGGCCCAGTTGCCCGGGTCCATGTAGCCGATGGACACCAGCAAACCGGGGCCGGCAAAACGCAGAACGCGCTTGTAGAACAAAGCACCAGGGTCAACGGCAACCGTGCCGGCCACTTCCGGTGGGCAAAACGGCGCGGTGCCGACTTTGGGCAAACTGAATTTCACGCAAGCATCCGTCAACAGGTGGGAGCGCGCAGCTTAGACGTTTCGCGCACCCGGGTGTAGGCGCTCAATGCTTGCGCAGAGACCGCCTTAAGCAATCCATCGCCCGCAATGCTAACGTGACCGGCACACACAAATGGAGATGCGTGCGTGCTGATGCTCAAGCTGCTGGTGATTCCGGGGTTTCTGTTGCTGATTTCCCTGGCCGGTAAACGCTGGGGACCAAGCGTGGCCGGTTGGCTGTCGGGGTTGCCGGTGGTGGTCGGGCCGATTCTGTTGTTCCTCGCCATCGAGCAAGGCCATGTGTTCGCCGCTCAGGCGGCAACGGCGGCGCTGTCAGCCATGTTCGCGATGATTGCCTTCTGCGTGACGTATGCCCAGGTCGCACAACGCTTGAGCTGGCCGTGGGCGCTAACGATGGCGCTGCTGGTCTGGACGTCGGTGGCTGTTGTGCTGTCGCTGATCCCGCCATCGCTGGCGCTCTCGGTGATCGCCGCCGCCACCGCGTTGCTGGCCGCGCCGTACCTGTTTCCCTCGGTGCAACCCGTCGTTTCAGGCCCGGCGCCCAAATCCGACAAACTGCTGCTGCGCATGATGGCTGGCGCCCTGCTCACGTTGGCCGTGACGGTGCTGGCCAGCACCGTCGGCGAGCGCTGGAGCGGATTGCTCGCAGTGTTCCCGGTGCTGGGCAGTGTGATGGCTGTGTTTTCCCAGCAGACTCGCGGTCCGGCGTTTACGGCGGCGTTGCTGCGGGCTACAGCTACCGGGATGTATTCGTTCGCGGCGTTTTGTCTGGTGCTGGCGTTGGCGTTGCCGAGGTTCGGCTGGACGGGATTTGCATTGGGGATAGGCGCCTCGCTCGGGATGCTGTTGGTGACTAAACAACGGGCATTGCGCCCAGCGCCTTATCGTTTCAACGAACGGCAACGATGATCACCCTGCACCCTGTTCGCGATCCATGGGATGATCGCCGTCATAGCGCGACCACCCTACGGAGAGTTTGAATGTCATTGTTGAGTAAAAAAGCCGTTGTTCTGCTGCTGACAGCGGCTGCCAGCCTGGGGGCCTTGAATGCGCAGGCGGCCAAGGCCACTTCCAGCGACAAAGCGCCGACCCAGAAGGTCTCGATGCTCGGCGGCAAGTTCACCTTCACCCTGCCCAAGGGCTTCATCGCCAATCCGCTGCCGGCCGGCGACGCGGCCACCGGCACCGCCGGGGCGACGGGCACGATGTACACCAACCAGACCACTAAAACCGTAGTCATCGCCGCTGAAAACACCATTCCCGGCGGCGCCAACGTCAAGGACAACGACGGTGAGTTCCTCGACGCCACCGTGTCCGCCTTCGCCACCGAGCAACGCAACGCCTTGCCGGACTTCAACAAGCTGAGCGAAAAAAGCCTGACCCAGAAAAGCACGGGGCTGGGCCTGCGACAGATCGACAGCACCGCCACCCAAGGCGGCGGCATGACCCTCGACACCTCGCTGATGGCCGCCTCTGGCACTCGCATGGCCATCATTCAGGTCATCTCCCGCCCCAACGACAAAACCGGCCACGAAACGCTGGTGAACCAGATCATCACCGGCAAATAAACCCGACCGGCTCAGGGATTGAGGCGCTGCAACCAGGCGCTCAAATCCTGCATCTCGGTGGCGCTGATGCTGTGGCCGACACCTTCGTAGGCATGGAACTCGGGCTTGAGTGACAGGCGTTGCAACAGGCTGTCGGCCTCAGTGCCGTCGGTGTAGGGCAGGCGTTTGTCGGCGGTGCCATGACCGATGAAAATCGCCAGCGACTGGCGTTTTTCATCCGGTTTGAGTTCGGACTTGAGCACCGGCAGGATGCGCCCGCTCAACGCCGCAATGCCGCCCACCGCCTCGGGATGACGCAACGCGACTTCATAGGACATGATCGCGCCCTGGCTGAAGCCCACCAGGAAAACCTTGTCCGTTTCGGTGTGATATTTCTTTGCCGCTTGTGCCACGAAATCCAGCAGCACCTGGCCGCTAGCCTTCAGGTCGTCCGTCTCGCCGTTATAGGCGCCCTCGCCCTTTTTGCGAAACCACTGGTAACTGCCCTCTTCCAACGTCATCGGCGCCCGCACCGACAGGTAGGTGTACTGCGGCGGCAATTCATCCTTGATGCCGAACAGGTCCTGCTCGTTGCTGCCGTAACCGTGCAGGAAAATCACCAAGGGCTGGTTACGGGATTCAACGTTGGCCTGTTCCAGGTACTTGAGCGGCAGATCGGTGTGTAGCGGGATTTCAGCGTGGACGGCGGTGGACGCCAGGAGCGTGAGCAGAGCGAGAAACTTCAACATAAACCTTCCTTCACAGCGCGCAGGATTCGGGGCAGAGCCTAACATCTCTTCCCGCCGATGCACCGTTTCCCTCTGATGCACCGCGCCCCCGCAGGAGGCAGCGCCTACATGTTGAATCGCGTCGGGACGTCAGTCGTTGACCAGTTTCCCGACCCGGATCGGCTCACGTCCGGCGACTTTCGCCTGCCAGGTGCCCGGTTGCGTGTAGCGTCCGCGATCGATGGCAAACAGCACGCCGCTGGTTCCGGCGCACACGGTGGTGGCCCGGTCGCTCAATGGATCGACTACTTCAAACAACGCGTCGCCCCGCTCCACCCATTCACCTGAATTGCGCAGGAAACTGACCACCCCGTGATGCGGTGCAAACAGGTACTCGGTGCCTTCGAACGGCAGGCCCTCACAGCATTCGCTTGGCGCTGACGGCCAGGTGCCGGTGATGAAACCCTGTTCGGCGAGGAACCCCAGGATCGCCTCGCAGTTGGCCTGGGCCTGATCGACCCGTGTATCGCCCATGCTACCCAGCTCCAGCGTGGTCGCCAGGTTGGCCGGCGGGATCGCTGCCTCGGGAAAGGCCCGTGCCAGGCGCAACCACGGCGTAGAGCACGACTCATCGAAAGAGCTGCCGCCGGAATCCTCACACAACAACGCCACCCCGGCCTTCAGGCGAGCCGCCAGGGAGCGCCATTGCGGCCAATGCTGCGGCAAGGCATACAGGTGAATCGCCGCGTCGAAATCGCAATGCAAGTCGAGGGTGATGTCGGCCTCGCAGGCGTGGCGCAGCAGCAAGCGGTGCATGGCTTCCAATTGCGAAAGCGGTGCCGGCAAACCATCGAGCACCTGCCCCATGGTCTGGCGAATCAGTACGATGTTGGCCTGGGCGTCACCACCCAATTGATCGCCGATCAACTCAGCCACCGGTGCGCTGAGTTCAACGAACGAGCGGTTGAAGTTCTTGCCGCTGCCCAATTCGAAGCGACCCATGTGGCTGCCTTGCAGGTGCTGATCGAGGCCGATGGGATTGGCCACCGGCACCAGTTCGATGATGCCCTGAAGTTGCCCCTGGGCTTCGAGCTCGGCCAGACGCTTCTTCAGTTCCCAGGCGGTGCGCATGCCCGGCAGTTCGTCCGCGTGCAGGCTGGCCTGGATGTAAACCTTGCGAGTACCCGCGCCATAACGAAACACGCTGAGCGTGCGTTCAGTCCCCAGATGGCTCCAGGGCAGTGAATGATCGATGCGTTGCATGGGGACTCCTGAATATCTGTGCGATGAGGCCATTCTTGTGGGAGCGAGCCTGCCCGCACCCACAAAGTCCAGCATGAAAAAATGGCCACCGCATCCACGGTGGCCACTTCTCTACGGCGTATTAATGGCCGTAAACATCGAAGTTGAAGTACTTGTCCTGCACTTGCTTGTACTTGCCGTTGGCGCGAATTTCAGTGATGGCGGTGTTGAATTTGTCTGCCAGCTCTTTATCGCCCTTGCGCACGGCAATACCGGCACCACCGCCGAAGTACTTGGCGTCTTCGTAGGTCGGGCCGACAAACGCGAAGCCTTTACCGGCATCGGTTTTCAGGAAACCGTCGTCCAGGTTGACCGAGTCGGCCAGCATCGCGTCAAGGCGACCGGCAACCATGTCCAGGTTGGCTTCCTGCTGGGAACCATAACGCACCAGGTCGATGCCGGCCGGCACCAGCACTTCGGTGGCGAAGCGGTCGTGGGTACTGGCGCGCAGTACACCCACTTTCTTGCCCTTGAGCTCGGTCAGTGGATCCTTGACGTTGGTGCCTTCCTTCATCACGAAGCGCGCCGGGGTGTGGTAGTACTTGATGGTGAAATCGACGTTCTTCTTGCGGTCGTCGGTGATGGTCATGGACGACAGGATCGCGTCGATTTTCTTGACCTTCAGGGCCGGGATCAGGCCATCGAACTCTTGCTCGACCCAAGTGCACTTCACTTTCATCTGTTCACACAGCGCGTCACCGATGTCCACGTCGAAACCGGTGAGTTTGCCGTTGGGGGTTTTCATCGAGAATGGCGGGTAACCGGCTTCGATCCCGAGGCGAATCGGTTTGGCGTCTTCGGCCACGGCGGTCAGGGACAACATCGACAGTGCCAGGGCACCGAACATCACTCGCTTCTTCATTTATAACTCCTGTGTGCGGAGGCTTTTATTGGCAGCTTTCGATTGGCAACTTTCGGCTAGTGAAGACCGAAGTGGCCGGCAGTCTAGAGCGGCTACAGGAGGGCAAATTGTGTTTAGGCGACAAATACTTATAAAAAAGAAGCCGAGGGATTCGAGGCACTTGAAGTGTGCTCCGAGGTGGTGCAAGGACTGTAGGACAATCCTTTGCTTGAGACAAAACCTACACGTTTTCGGGTACTGATCCGATCGAAGAGTCGCACTGGCGATGAACCATTTTTTGCCTCACATTGACCCGCCAACCGCCCCCACAAGAGAAACGTGATGCCCGCGCTGAATCTGATCCAGCACCATCCTGCCGAAGGCCCCGGCGCCATTGCCGAATGGGCCCGGTCCCGAGGCATTACCCTGAACGTGTTTCGCGCCGACCTCGGTCAGTTGCCGTCGGTGAGCGCGACACCGCTGATTCTATTGGGTGGGCCTTATGAATCAGGTGCCGGGCCGGTATGGCTGGAAACAGAGCGTCAGTGGCTGGCGGGCAGCCTGGATCAGGGCGCGGCGGTGTTCGCGATTTGCCTGGGGGCGCAGTTGCTGGCGCTGAGCCTGGGCGGCAATGTGCGGCGGATGGCTCACACCGAAACCGGCTGGACTACCGTGACCTTTGCCGATGGCCAGACGCTGAAGGTGCTGGAATGGCACGAAGACGCGATCGATCTGCCGCCCTCTGCGCAGTTGCTGGCCAGCAGCGAGGTTTGTGAGCAGCAGATGTATCGCGTTGGCCCGACGCGGGTGGGGTTGCAGTTCCACCCGGAATGGAATGCTGAATCGGTGGCGATCCTCAATGAGCACTTTGGCGAGGAATCACCGTTGCCCCGGGAGCCGCAAGACAGCGTCGCCTATGCAGCTGTGTTTGACTGGTTGCGGGTGACGCTGGATGGATGGTGGAGCGCTTCATCAGCTAATCGCCACACCTAGTCAGCATTCACACCTAATGGTCAACGCAACGGCGGGTTGCACCGCAACACTCAACTCAAACCCTTCATCCAGCCACCCGGTCACCCCGCCGATCATCTCCTTGACCGGGTAACCCAGCGCCGCCAGTTTCACCGCAGCCTTGTTGGCGCCGTTGCAGTGAGGTCCGGCGCAATAGACCACAAACAGCGTGGACTTCGGATAGGCCGCCAAGCCATCAGCTGTGATCAATCGACTCGGGATGTTGATCGCGCCTGGCACATGTCCGCGTTCGAACGCCAACGGTCCGCGCACGTCCACCAGAACAAAATCCACCTCGCCGGCCTCTTGGCTGCTGTAGACGTCGGAACAATCGGTTTCGAAGGTCAGACGATTGCTGAAGTGCATCAGGGCGATGGCGGACGGGGCTGCGGGAATCTCGCGAACCAGGCTAGGCATGGGCTGTACTCCAAAGTCTCAGTGGGTGTGAGAAAACTTTATCTGCTCCGGCCTTGCCGCTACAGTGGCGCACAAGACACTCACCGGGAATTTTCCGCCAAATGCAGCCCACCCCAGGTTTAGTCGCGATTCTGGCCTACGACGGCCTCTGCACCTTCGAATTCGGCATTGCCGTGGAGATCTTCGGCCTGGCGCGGCCAGAGTTCGATTTCCCTTGGTACGAGCACCGCATCGTCGCCGTCGACCAAGGGCCGATGCGCGCCATGGGCGGCATTCAGGTGCTGGCCGACGGCGGGATGGAACTGCTTGAGCGCGCCCGAACCATCATCATCCCCGGCTGGCGCGACCGCAGCGCACCGGTGCCGGAGCCCTTGCTCGCCGCCCTGCGTCAGGCTCATGCCCGGGGCGCGCGGCTGCTGTCGATCTGTTCCGGGGTATTCGTACTGGCGGCCACCGGTTTGCTGGACGGTCACGGCGCCACCACCCATTGGCGCTACACCGCTGAACTGGCCGAGCGCTTCCCGAACATTCTGGTGGATCCGGACGTGCTGTATGTCGATTCGGGTCAGTTGATCACTTCGGCAGGCAGCGCCGCCGGCATCGATGCCTGCCTGCATCTGGTCGCGCGGGATTTCGGCACGCAGGTGGCCAACTCGGTGGCCCGGCGGTTGGTGATGTCGCCGCAACGCACCGGCGGCCAGGCACAGTTCATTCCGTCACCGGTCAGCCCGACGCCGCGCAGCGATCTGTCGCGGGTCATGCAGTGGGCGCGGGAACGTCTGCATGAACCACTGGAGGTTCGCGACCTCGCCAGCGAGGCGGCCATGAGTGAGCGCACGTTCCTGCGGCGGTTCACCGAAGCCAGCGGTATGCCGCCCAAAGCGTGGCTGCAGCATGAACGCCTGGCCCGGGCCCGCGAGCTGCTGGAGAGCACGAATCAAAACACTGACCAGATTGCCCAGCGCTGCGGTTATCGCTCGGTGGAGAGTTTCCGGGTGGCATTTCGCAGCGTGGTCGGCGTGCCGCCTTCGGTGTATAGGGAACGGTTCGGGCGCAAGGTCAGTGCTGTTTGAATCATCTCAGTCCGGGGGCGTTACAGACCGCCCCATCACTCTTTATCAATGGCGATAAAAACAATAAGGACTCATGAGGAATCGCACTAACTTATCGCCAATCTTAATATCAAATATCTCGACTGCTCACCCACCGCGATAAATAAAACAATATTAAAAATTACTCTTGCGCAGCCCATTGCATATTTATCGGCGCCTGCTTAACTGCAAAAACTGCTGATGACAGCAGTGCCCGCAAACACCACGGAAGGAATCGTTATGAGCACTTCAACTCGCCATAGCATGCCCCCCTATGGGGTGGCCATCCAAGGCGCGATCAAGGCAGGCGACCTGCCGCAAATGAAGACGCTGTTGAAACAACGCGATGCATCCACACCAGAAAATAAAGAGCTAAAAACTGCTTACGAGCAGTTGGTTAAGGAAATCGCACGCCTGGAAAAGCACTAATAGCTATTTCCGCTCCCCTTATTGCAACGGAGGCAATAATTATGTCTGGTTCTAATCAGCAACCTGTCGGCTTGTTCCCGCTCTGCTACCGAATTGGTACTTCGGCCGCGGGCGCACAAAACCTGGCACTCAATCTTCTGGTTTTTACCCCAGATCAAACGGTAAGCGGCACTGCCGAAATTACTCAGGCCACTAACCCGCCATTGGATGTGCACTCCGATGTCTGGGGCGAATACACCTACCTGACGGTCATGAGCCCTGGCGTCAGCAAGATCCTGATCACCGCTCAAGGTAATAACGGCGGCCCAGGCTCGAACTCAATCGTGAATTTCAAGCTGCACTTGGTGGTCGGTAGCGACTGGAGAGAAGGCGTCGCCAATTACGAGTACTTCAATGGTGAACGGTGGGTCCAGGTCACTGCTCCCGCTCATCTTGTCGAGGCGGTACCCTCCAACGCTTATAAATCGGTGCCTTTGGAGCCCGGCCCGGTCATTCCAGCCTATCCACCGATCATGCCGCTGTACGCCGCACCGATTCAAAGTGCCATTGCCAGCGGTGACCTGGCCCAGATGAAAAACCTGGCCCGCCTGGCCCAACAACAACTGGATCAGCAACCCCAACTGCAGAGCGCGCTTGAAACGGCCAAGGGCGAAATCAGCCGGCAGGAACGCCGCTGACCCGCTCACGAAACATGCCCGAGTTGTCCAGAATACAAATAAGGGAGTAGCACCATGTCAATCGGACTTTTTCATACCCGCCTGAATGTCAGTAGTCACCTATTGGGCGCACCGGTTTTAACCCTGGACCTGCTGGTAGATACCGTAAAGAAAAAAGTCAGCGGGGTTGCCAGCATTTTCCAAAGCACCTATCCGCCTCTCAACTTCCGTGCCCGTGTATGGGGTGAATACTCCGAGGCCAAACTGGTGCCGACGGCCGAAAACCACATCATCCTCACCTTGGCGGGCAGCCCGAGCGGCCCTCTCAGCCAGATCGCCCAGACTTTCGGCTTGAAAGGCATTTTAGGCGCCGACTGGGCGAGCGGTTATGTCGACTACAAGTACCAGGACCAGGGTATCTGGCATTACGTGAAACACGCAGCTGTCAGCCAGGCCCCAGTGATTGAGCGCCCAGAGCATCCGCACCATGCGGTGCCGCTCTATGCCGTCGCGGTACAGCAAGCGCAAACCAGCGGTGACCTGGCGCAACTGAAGTCCGTGGTGAGCCAGGGTGAACAGCAATTGGCCAACAGCGGTGCCCTGCGCAGCGCTCTGGAGCAGCTGAACGCTGAAATCGCCCGCCTGGAGGCCCGCTAACCCCAGGCAGTTAAGCGCAACCCCCTGTGGGAGCAGGCAAGCCCGCTCCCACAGACTCCGCGCTATAGACCAACAACAAAAGGTAAATCCGGTCGCGCCATTGACTCAAGGAAGGCGCGAACACTTCGATGGATTCGTGCCGCGCACGCGTTGGTGCGCAAGGATTTCCCATGTCAGACAGTCGCCCTGCCCGCTACCTCAGTGAAACCGACCTCAAACGCTACGTGCCGGTGCATGTGGTCTGGGAAATCACTCTGGCTTGCGATCTCAAATGCTTGCATTGCGGCTCACGCGCCGGCCATCGACGCCCCGATGAACTGAACACCCGGGAGTGCCTGGACGTCATCGATTCCCTGGCGGCACTCGGCACCCGCGAGATCACCCTGATCGGCGGTGAAGCCTATTTGCGCAAGGACTGGACCCAACTGATCCAGGCTATCCACGATCACGGCATGTATTGCGCGATACAAACCGGTGGGCGCAACCTGACGCCCGCAAAAATGCAGGCAGCGGTGGACGCCGGACTCAATGGCGTCGGTGTGTCACTGGATGGACTGGCCCCACTGCATGACGCAGTGCGCAATGTTCCGGGCTCGTTCGACAAGGCGGTGGACACCCTGCGACGCGCCAAACAGTCCGGGCTTGCGGTGAGCGTCAACACACAAATCGGCGCGGTCACGTTGCCCGACTTGCCCGAGCTGATGGACCTGATCATCGACCTCGGCGCCACTCATTGGCAGATCCAGCTGACGGTCGCCATGGGCAATGCCGTCGATCACCCGGAGCTGCTGTTGCAACCCTACCAACTGCTGGAAGTGATGCCGTTGCTGGCGCGCCTCTACCGCGAAGGGGTTGATCGCGGCCTGCTGATGAACGTGGGCAACAATATCGGTTACTACGGCCCTTACGAGCACATGTGGCGTGGCTTCGGCGACGAACGCGTGCACTGGAGCGGCTGCGCCGCCGGCCAGACCGTGCTGGCGCTGGAAGCCGACGGCACGGTAAAGGGGTGCCCGTCATTGGCCACGGTGGGGTTTTCGGGCGGCAACGTACGCAACATGAGCCTGCACGATATCTGGCATTACAGCGAAGGCATGCACTTTGGCCGCCTGCGGTCGGTCGACGACCTGTGGGGCTACTGCCGAGGCTGTTACTACAACGACGTCTGCCGTGGCGGCTGCACCTGGACCTCGCACTCCCTGCTCGGCAAACCCGGCAATAATCCCTACTGCCATTACCGCGCGCTGGACCTGCAAAAACGCGGGCTACGCGAGCGCATCGTCAAACTCGAGGACGCGGCAAAAACCTCCTTCGCCGTCGGACGTTTTGATCTGATTACCGAGCGCATCGATACCGGCGAGAAGGTGAACAGCGTCAGCGACAGCGGCCAGGTGATCAAACTGGCCTGGGCGAACCAGGGCCAGAAATCGCCTGACGAAGGACGTATTCCACCGCAACTGGCGCTGTGTCGTGGCTGCTTGCAGTACATCCATGCACACGAAGTGACGTGCCCCCACTGCGACGCTGATGTCGCCGCCGCGGAAGCCGCGCACCAGACAGACCGTGCCCGGCAACAAGCGATCATCAACACCCTGACCGGCCTGCTGGGGTTGCCGCAAAATAACTTGATGTGACGTTTATGCCGACGCATCACCAGGGAAGCGACCTCGAAGATCGCTTCCCTGGCACATCACCCGGCATGCGGGTCTGCGCATTGCGAAAAGGACGGTTACTGAGCCGTCGGGTGTTCGACGATCAGCGATTCGATGTTCATCTTTTTCGCCCGGGTCAGCGCCGCCGTTATTTCAGCTTGCCTGGCCTGCGCCTCGGCTTGCGAACCGAACGGCCCGACCAGAATACGAACCTTTCCATTTTCCTTCACGACGTTGGGAACGAAGCTGTGCTCAATCAACCAACCGCTCAGGTCACTGACCGCCTGGGGTGTCTCGCCGCGCACTTCGACATCCCACTGCGGGCCCGTTACCGCCGCGGGAACGGAGGCGACTGCCGGTTGCGGCTTTTGAGCGTCAACCCCTTTATCCTCACCGCATCCGGCCAGCGTCAGTACCGCGATTACCAAGACCATTTTGCGCACAACGCTTTCCTCCGAATGCTTAAAGCGGCGATTTTAACATCCATGGATCCATCCCGAGTGCCGCAAAATGGGCTCAAAACAACGAGAATGATGGTGGCGGCCTCTGTATAGTTACACCTTGGGAATTAATGCAGCATCTGCGCGTCAGAAAGAGGCACCCAAACCGTGAAACTTCGCACTAATCTATATCTAATACCGACCTCTGCACTGTCCGAATCAGGTGCCCTACAAAGCAATCAAGGAGAAAACCATGCTGATACTCACCCGCAAAGTCGGTGAAAGCATAAACATCGGTGATGACATTACGATCACCATCCTGGGCGTTAGCGGCCAGCAAGTCAGGATTGGCATCAACGCCCCGAAAGACGTTGCGGTGCATCGCGAAGAAATTTATCAACGCATCCAGGCTGGCTTGACCGCCCCGGACAAGCCGCAAACGCCCTGAATCCTGCTGCAGTCAGTAGCCAGCCCATTCTGCCTCGAGTAACGGCTGGCTAAGATTCAAGTGCCGCATCGTTCTGCGCTCCGTCTCTCTTTGCGATGCCATCGCAACACGGAGCCGATACTACTGCCCTGGCTCCTGCCATGACTGTCAGACGTTTCGGATTTGCAGCGAGAAAGAGCGCTCCCCTGCCCGGTTAGCCAAACGTCACACCACGCGCCATGCCCGTGGCCGCCACGACCATCAGCACCAGCAACAGCGCCTCGATATGACTGATACGGGCAAACAGCGTTGCGCGCCCGGTATCTATAGCCGCGCCGCGCCCCAGCGCAATCCGCCATTTGATCAGCGTCACCATCGGTGCAATCTCAAGCAACAGGATGAACACCAAGAGCGTCATCTTGAGATGAAACAGGGGTTGGTGAAGATAGTAATCAGTGCCTTTTTCGTACCCGCCAAAGGCTCGTAGCCCACCCGTGATCAGCAGAGTGACTGCAGAGATCCCCCACAGATTATCTGCAATCAAAACACGGCGAGCGTCCCCTGCCCCGGCACTCAGACGACGTAACGCCGTACCGCGGGTCAGTACAGCCCAAAAACCCAGACCAAAGGCCAAGAGGTGAACCGCCGCCAGAAACCAGTGAGCCAGCATCGACATACTCCCATCAGGACAAAGTTGAATCAGCCTTACAGTAGTAGTCCATCGTGTCGGATTTGCTCACGCATGTAGCTGGGCTGATCTCCCGCACCTCGCCATCGGGCAAATTGCAGGCGAAAAAAAACCGGGTTCCTGATGGATACCCGGTTTTTGAGAGTCCTGGACTTAATCCAGTCGTTTCGAGATCGAAGTACGAGCGCTGCTCAACCCTTTCGTGTTGTGATCGCCAGGCGTAGTGGCCGAAATGGCAGAGGCCTTGGCAACTCCTCGCGTGTCCCTGGAATGCGCAATGCCCGAAGTGACTGCGCCATGGCCACGGTCACTGTTACGTTCGCTACCAAAGTGGTTGCCATTGACGCCACGGTCCCGGACGGCTTTGCCGGCGTGATCACTGCTCAAGCCTGCGCCACGGCCGACATGGGTGCCACTCAAGCCTGCGCCACGGCCGACGTGGTCGCTGCTCAAGCCTGCACCACGACCGACATGGGTGCCACTCAAGCCTGCGCCACGGCCGACGTGGGTGCCACTCAAGCCTGCACCACGGCCGACATGGGTGCCACTCAAGCCTGCACCAAGGCCGACATGGTCGCTACTCAAGCCTGCGCCACGGCCATTGCTACTGACGCCGCCGGAATGGCCGGAACCGCCGTTGCCACCATGACCACCGCCGTTACCGCCGCCATTGCCACCACCGTTACCACCGCCGCCACCACCTCCATTGCCACCATCCTTCGCGTAGGCGGAGCTCATGATGGACAGTTCAGCGGGCAATAACGGGGCGGCTGCAAGCATCATCACGCAGGACATGACGGCAACAAAACTCTTGTTTTTTAATAGCATGGTGAGGTTCCGTGGAGGTTGATATTGCACGGAATAATTGACCGTCTCCACCCCACACAGTTCAAAGGCCGGCGACCAGCGGGCAAGCAATGTGCAGTGATCGAACCGGCACACTGCTTCCCGCGATGTTGCTGGTCGTTATACGGCAAGGGCGCAATTGAAATTTATCGCCCTCACATCAATCGAACGCACCATTGAGCACCTCGTAGATGATCCCGGTAGCGATGGCCACCAAAATCAAGTCAGTGCCAGCCTGCTGCCACTCATAGCCATCGTAGTGGGGAAGCTGGCCGAGCAGACGGCCATCGAGTTTTTTGGCGATCCCCGGCGGCAGAGGTTTACCGCGCGCGAGGTTTTTCTGAATACCGGGTGGCAAGGCGGGCCCGGGGCTCCAGTAGCCACGATAACCACCCACGATGCCAAGGACGTTACCGTGGTCGATGCTCGGGCCGTGACTCCAATCGCCCCCCCCTGAACCTTTCCCCTTGTTTCCATGGCCGGAGTTGCCATGGTCCTGGTTGTATTGTGGATTTCCCTTGCCACCTCCCTGGCCTTTCCCGTTTCCCGGGTCGGCCAATGCAGTCACTGAACCAGACACCAAGGCAAGACACGTCATAGCGGCGATCAACGAGCGAGATCTAAACATATCCATTCTCTCCGAAAGGGGATGTCCCCTGAAGAATGTAGACGGCTATGGCGGTATTAGTTCAGCAACAGTGTTTACTGGAAGTGAGGCGCCGAGTTGGCGTTTTTGAGGATTTTGCAAAAACCAGGTAAATCGCAGACAACAAAAAAGGGCCCACCTTTCGGTGAGCCCTTCTAGACCGCCCAGCAGAGCGGATTTTGTTTGGTAGGCGCGATTGGACTCGAACCAACGACCCCCACCATGTCAAGGTGGTGCTCTAACCAACTGAGCTACGTGCCTGCTGTGAGGCGGCATTCTACGGAATTCCGGAGGGGTGTCAACACCTTTTTTTCACCTAACCCTATGAATATGCAAAATATTTAATTTCTCTGTGGCAAAGAAGATTTTCCGGTGGCTGGCGGTCGATTTTTAACTCGGGTAGGATCAATGCACTCGTAAAATATATTAAACAGAGGCTGCAGGATGGCGAACACTCCCTACCCAGAGTCCTATTACGCCGCGTCGGCCAATGCGGCACCAGCGCGCCCGGCCCTGCAGGATGATGTAGAGACTGATGTCTGTGTAATCGGCGCCGGTTACACCGGCCTGTCCTCTGCTCTGTTCCTGCTGGAAAACGGTTTCAAGGTTACGGTGCTGGAAGCCGCCAAGGTCGGGTTCGGTGCGTCGGGACGCAACGGTGGCCAGATCGTTAACAGCTACAGCCGTGATATCGATGTGATTGAGCGCAGCGTCGGCCCCAAGCAAGCTCAGTTGCTGGGGCAGATGGCGTTCGAAGGTGGGCGGATCATTCGTGAGCGAGTGGCCAAATATAATATCCAGTGCGACTTGAAGGATGGCGGTGTGTTCGCCGCCATTACCGACAAGCAGATGGGCCATCTGGAGTCTCAGAAGCGCCTGTGGGAGCGTTTCGGTCATACGCAGCTTGAGCTGTTGGATCAGCGTCGCATCCGCGAGGTAGTGGCTTGCGATCAATATGTCGGCGGCATGCTCGATATGAGTGGCGGGCATATTCATCCACTCAATCTTGCCTTGGGCGAAGCAGCAGCCGTGGAGTCGTTGGGCGGCACTATTTACGAGCAATCGCCGGCAGTGCGCATCGAGCGCAGTGCCAACCCGGTGGTGCATACGCCTCAGGGCAAGGTCAGGGCCAAATTCATCATCGTCGCCGGCAACGCGTACATCGGCAATCTGGTGCCGGAGCTGGCGGCCAAGTCGATGCCCTGCGGGACTCAAGTGATCACCACCGAACCCTTGGGCGATGAATTGGCCAAGCGCCTGCTGCCTCAGGACTACTGCGTCGAAGACTGTAACTACCTGCTCGACTACTACCGCCTGAGCGCCGACAAACGCCTGATATTTGGTGGCGGCGTGGTGTATGGCGCGCGGGACCCGGCGAACATCGAGGCGATCATTCGACCGAAGATGCTCAAGGCCTTCCCGCAACTCAAGGACGTGAAGATCGATTACGCCTGGACCGGCAATTTCCTGCTGACCCTGTCACGTCTGCCTCAGGTCGGGCGACTGGGCGATAACATCTACTACTCCCAGGGCTGCAGTGGCCACGGCGTGACGTATACGCACCTGGCGGGCAAGGTATTGGCCGAAGCATTGCGTGGTCAGGCTGAACGCTTCGACGCCTTCGCCGACCTCCCCCACTACCCGTTCCCCGGCGGGCAATTGCTGCGCACACCGTTCGCCGCGTTGGGCGCTTGGTATTACGGGTTGCGGGACAAGCTTGGGGTCTGATCGACCGACTCAGGAGCGGCGACTTCTTGTAGCGAAGTCGCCGTCGAAGCCCAACAGATGTCAGTGGCGCGCAAAGTGACTCGGCCGTTGTAGCGCCGAGACTGGATGCAGAAGGATCAGAGCGCAAAGGCGCGAAAGAAGAAAAAGCCAAATCGCAGACACAAAAAACCCCGGTCTTTCGACCAGGGTCTTTGCTATCGACTCGAAGATTGCCAACGGCCTTCTTCGTAGCTTCAAGGCGTTCAGTGGGCCTTGAGGCAGATATGGCGCAGCGGACGGGACTCGAACCCGCGACCCCCGGCGTGACAGGCCGGTATTCTAACCGACTGAACTACCGCTGCGTATCGCTTTGAGCTGACGCTCAAGTAACTCGTCTGATTGAAACTTCGAGACTTTTCAATCTCGCTTTTCAATCTCGAACCAGGGTAAACCTGACTCGGAAAATATGGCGCAGCGGACGGGACTCGAACCCGCGACCCCCGGCGTGACAGGCCGGTATTCTAACCGACTGAACTACCGCTGCGCGTCGGTGGAGGCTTTTCAGCTTCCCTCTTGCTTACACAAGAGTCTCAAGAGTTGGTGGGTGATGACGGGATCGAACCGCCGACATTCTGCTTGTAAGGCAGACGCTCTCCCAGCTGAGCTAATCACCCTTTGCATCTCTGAGGCCGCGAAATTTACGCAGGTACCGAAGCTAAGTCAATACCCCGCTTGAAGTTTTTCTAAAAAAGACAAAATCGTGTCATTCCGGACTAGGCCGACAACCGTCAGACCGCTTTCGCGAGCACGCTCGCCCCCACAGTGGACCGCGCCTCTTCAGACAACAGGTTTTCTAATGTGGGAGCGACCCGACTCTCGGCGGCGAGCCGACGATGATGGCAACACATTCAACATCAATGCCGGGGACGGCGCCCCTGCCCTGTTACTCGCTGTAAATCATCTTCTTGGTCATGCCACCATCGACCACAAACTCCTGGCCCGTGACAAAACCAGCGTTCTTCGACAACAACCAGGCCACCATTGCCGCCACGTCCTCGACAGTCCCTACCCTGCCCGCCGGATGCTGCGCATGATCGGCGTCAGTCAGCGGTTCGGCGCGCCGTGCCGCTGGATCCCGCGCATCGATCCAGCCGGGACTGACCGCATTGACGCGAATCTCTGGCCCCAAACTGATGGCCAGGGCGTGAGTCAGGGCCAACAGGCCGCCCTTGCTCGCCGCATAAGCCTCTGTGTCGGGTTCCGACTGCGCGGCGCGGGTCGAGGCCAGGTTGACGATGGCGCCGCTGTGAGCGCGCAGGTACGGCGCACAGTGCTTGGCCAACAGCATCGGCCCACTGAGGTTCACTGCCAACACCCGGTTCCAGTAGGCCAGGTCGAGGCTTTCCAGGGTGATGTTGTGCGGATCGGCCACCGCCGCATTGCACACCAGCGCATCCAGACGCCCGAACTGCCCCAGCACCTCGGCCACACCCAGCGCCACCTGCGCTTCATTCGCGACGTCCATGGCGATGAACCAGGCGTTTTCGCCGAGCACCTTCGCCACTTTCGAACCACGCTCGCGATCCAGATCGGTCAACACCACCTGCCAGCCTTCGCTGATCAGCCAGGCCGCAATGCCCAGGCCAATGCCGCGCGCGGCACCGGTGACCAGCGCGACGCGGCCATGGGTACCCGTGGTCGGCGACGACAACTCGATCACAAGGCAGCCAACCCGCGCGCCAGATCGGCTTGCAGGTCTGCCACGTCTTCCAGACCGACCGCAATGCGAATCAGGCTGTCACGAATCCCCGCAGCTTCACGCTCTTGCGGCGCCAGACGGCCGTGAGAGGTGGTGCTCGGGTGCGTGATGGTGGTTTTGCTGTCGCCCAGGTTGGCGGTAATGGAGATCAGGCGAGTCGCATCGATAAAGCGCCAGGCGCCCTCTTTGCCGCCTTTGACCTCGAAGCTTACGACCGCACCGAAACCCTTCTGCTGACGCTGGGCCAGTTCGTGCTGCGGATGGCTCTTGAGGCCGGCGTAATGGACTTTCTCGATGCCGTCCTGCTGCTCCAGCCACTCAGCCAGTTGCTGGGCATTGGCGCAATGCGCCTTCATGCGCAGGCTCAGCGTTTCCAGGCCCTTGAGGAAAATCCAGGCATTGAACGGACTCAGGGTCGGCCCGGCAGTGCGCAGGAAACCGACGACTTCCTTCATCTGCTCGCTGCGACCCGCCACGACACCGCCCATGCAACGACCCTGGCCGTCGATGAACTTGGTCGCCGAGTGCACGACAATGTCCGCGCCCAGCTTCAGTGGCTGCTGCAGCGCAGGCGTGCAGAAGCAGTTGTCGACCACCAGCATCGCGCCCTTGGCGTGAGCGATTTCCGACAGGGCGGTGATATCCACCAGCTCGGCCAGTGGGTTGGAAGGCGATTCCACGAAAAGCAATTTGGTGTTGGCCTTGATCGCCGCATCCCAGCCGGACAAGTCCGCCAGAGCTACGTAATCGACTTCGATGCCAAAGCGCTTGAAGTACTTCTCGAACAGACTGATGGTCGAGCCGAACACGCTGCGCGACACCAGCACGTGATCGCCGGCACTGCACAGGCTCATTACCACCGCCAAGATCGCGGCCATGCCAGTCGCCGTAGCCACTGCTTGCTCGGCGCTTTCCAGCGCGGCAATGCGCTCTTCGAACGCGCGCACGGTCGGGTTGGTGTAGCGCGAGTAAACGTTACCCGGCACTTCACCGGCAAAACGCGCAGCCGCGTCGGCGGCGGTACGGAATACGTAGCTGGAAGTGAAGAACATCGGATCACCGTGTTCGCCTTCCGGCGTGCGGTGCTGACCGGCGCGTACGGCCAGGGTATCGAACGCTACACCTTCGAGGTCGCTGTCCAGCCGACCGGCATCCCAATCCTGACTCATGCTGTCACTCCTTGCCTTGCTCTTTATTTAGTAGATACAAAACCGGCCCCTCAGGGCCGGTAGTTACTCAGTTGTTGTACAGATCAATGATCGCACTGACTGCCTGGGTCTTGACCTTGGAGGCATCGTTACGTGCCTGCTCGATCTTGTTCAGGTAAGCCTCATCGACGTCGCCGGTGACGTAATGGCCGTCGAACACCGCGCAATCGAACTTGTCGATCTTGATCTTGCCGCCACCGACCGCTTCGATCAAGTCAGGCAGATCTTGATAGATCAACCAGTCAGCGCCGATCAGGTCGGCAACGTCCTGGGTCGAACGGTTATGGGCGATCAGCTCGTGAGCGCTCGGCATGTCGATGCCGTAGACGTTCGGGTAACGCACGGCCGGGGCCGCGGAGCAGAAATAGACGTTTTTGGCGCCGGCTTCGCGAGCCATCTGGATGATCTGCTTGCAGGTGGTGCCGCGAACGATGGAGTCGTCCACCAGCATCACGTTCTTGCCGCGGAACTCCAGTTCGATGGCGTTGAGCTTCTGGCGTACGGATTTTTTCCGCGCAGCCTGACCCGGCATGATGAAGGTCCGACCGATGTAGCGGTTCTTCACGAAGCCTTCGCGGAACTTGACGCCCAAGTGGTTCGCCAGCTCCAGGGCCGCGGTGCGGCTGGTGTCCGGAATCGGGATGACCACGTCGATGTCGTGGTCCGGACGCTCGCGCAGGATCTTCTCGGCGAGCTTCTCGCCCATGCGCAGACGCGCCTTGTAAACCGAAACGCCGTCGATGATCGAGTCCGGACGTGCCAGGTAGACGTGTTCGAAGATGCACGGGGTCAGCGACGGGTTGGTCGCGCACTGACGGGTGTGCAGCTTGCCGTCTTCAGTAATGTAGACCGCTTCGCCCGGTGCCAGGTCGCGAATCAGGGTGAAACCGAGCACGTCCAGGGAGACGCTTTCGGAGGCGATCATGTACTCGACGCCTTCGTCGGTATGACGCTGACCGAAAACGATTGGGCGGATGCCGTGCGGATCGCGGAAACCGACGATGCCATAACCGGTCACCATCGCCACGACTGCGTAACCACCGACGCAACGGTTATGCACGTCGGTGACGGCCGCGAACACGTCTTCTTCAGTCGGCTGCAACTTGCCACGCTGGGCCAGCTCGTGTGCGAACACGTTGAGCAGCACTTCCGAATCGGAGTTGGTGTTGACGTGGCGCAGGTCAGATTCGTAAATCTCCTTGGCCAATTGTTCAACGTTGGTCAGGTTACCGTTGTGCGCCAGGGTAATGCCGTACGGCGAGTTGACGTAAAACGGTTGAGCTTCGGCCGAGGTCGAGCTGCCCGCGGTCGGATAACGCACATGGCCAATGCCCATGTGGCCGACCAGGCGCTGCATGTGACGCTGATGGAACACGTCACGCACCAGGCCATTGTCCTTGCGCAGGAATAACCGGCCATCGTGGCTGGTCACGATACCGGCAGCGTCCTGGCCGCGGTGCTGGAGGACGGTTAGCGCGTCATACAGCGCCTGATTGACGTTCGACTTACCGACGATACCGACGATGCCACACATGCGACGCAACCCCTACTTAATGGATCTGAACTGAACACAACTCACTGAGGCGTTTTGGCCGTCGGCAAGAGGTGCTCCTTGAACGGAATATCAGCGGGTACGCTGATTCCGCTGGCAAGCCACTGACTGCTCCACCCGAGGATCAGGTTTTTGGACCAGTCTGCGACCAATAGAAATTTTGGCACGAGCTGTGACTCTTTCCACCACTCGTCCTGCTGTACCGGCCCCAGGCTCAACAGCCCGACCGCCACGACCACCAGCAACACGCCACGCGCCCCGCCGAAAGCCATGCCGAGGAATCGATCGGTCCCGGATAGCCCGGTGACGCGAACCAACTCGCCGATAAGATAATTGATCATTGCGCCTACGATTAAAGTGGCGACAAACATGATGGCACAGCCCGTGATCACACGAGCCGACGGCGTAGCAATGTATCCGCCCAGGTACTCGGACAATGAACCACCGAACATCCAGGCAACGACTCCTGCGATGATCCAGGTCAGCAGCGAGAGTGCTTCCTTGACGAAGCCGCGGCTCAGACTGATCAAAGCGGAGATGGCGATGATTGCAACGATCGCCCAGTCAACCCAGGTAAATGGCACAGTGCAGCCTACAGACAGATGAGGCGGCGCATTTTAGCAGAGCCCATGGCTGTCGGTAAGCTGAGATTGTCAGTGCTTTTCAAATCGGGGTGATAGATTTAGCCGCGCTCAGGCTGGAAACGCACCACAAAACCCTTGAGGTTCTGCTGGCGACTCAACAAATCACGCAGACGATCGGCTTCCGCACGCTCGATCAGCGGCCCGACGAACACTCGATTCTTTCCATCGGCGGAGCGAATGTAGGCGTTATAGCCTTGGCTGCGCAGGGTTTTCTGCAAACTTTCAGCGCTCTCACGGCTCGCCAGGCTGGCCAGTTGCACCGACCAGCTGACCGACAGGCCATTGGCATCGACGCGACTTGGAGTAGCGACCGGCTTGGTCGGTGCAACCGCGATTGGCTGGGCAGGTGCCGGCACAGGCTTGGCAACTGGCGCTGCTGGCGGCGCGACTGGCTTGGCAGCCGGCGGCGCTGGCGCTACGGGAGCCGTTGGTGCAATCGGTGCCGACGGCGCTTGCTGCTCGGCAATTTCATCGTCGCTTGGCACAGGCTCTTGCGGCAATGCCTGTGGTTCAGGCACCGCGACCGGCTCGATCTGCACTTGCGGTAACGAGGAGGCATGCGGTGCGGCAGGCGCGTCGACCCTTACCTGGCGCTGTTCGTCCTGACGGGAAAACAGCATCGGCAAGAAAATCACCGCCAGCGCCACCAGCACCAAGGCACCGACCATGCGCTGCTTGTACGCCTTATCCAGCAAAGCCATTTGCCGCTTCCTCCGTGGAGTGCCGGGCCAGCCACTCAAGGGCCTCGGCGACACAATAAAATGATCCGAATAACAGAATCTCGTCGTCGCTCGTCGCCTGCGCGCACTGCCCTTCCAGGGCAGCGGCCACGCTGTCATAGCACGTAACCGAGGCGCCAAGGTTCTGCAACGCTGCGTGCAACTGAGCTACCGGCCGTGCTCGCGGCGAATCCAGCGGCGCGACGGCCCAATGCTGGACACTAGCATTCAATTCACCGACAACACCATCCAGGTCCTTGTCCGCCAACAACCCGAACACCGCCAGACGCTTGCCGGCCAGCGGTCGACTGGCCAGACGCCGAGCCAGATATTCTGCCGCGTGAGGGTTGTGCCCCACGTCCAGCAGCAGATTCAGACGCTTGCCCTGCCAGTCGAACTGCCGACGATCAAGACGACCGACGATCCGCGTCGCTTTCAACGCTTCAATAATCTGCGCATCCACCCAAGGCAAACCGAGCAGAAGGTAAGCCTGCAACGCCAGTGCAGCGTTTTCCATCGGCAGATCGAGCAATGGCAGATCGTGCAATTCGACCGCACGCCCTTGAGCATCAACGCCGCGCCATTGCCAGTTGTAATCGGTGATACCGAGGTCGAAATCGCGCCCACGCAGGAAAAACGGGCAATTGAGCTCGCGCGCCTTATCCAGCAGAGGTTGAGGAGGATTCAGATCGCCGCACAGTGCAGGAGCGCCCTGGCGGAAGATTCCGGCCTTTTCGAAGGCCACGGATTCGCGGGTATCACCCAGGTAATCCGCATGGTCGACACCAATGCTGGTGACCAGCGCGATATCGGCGTCCACCACGTTGACCGTGTCCAGGCGCCCGCCCAGACCGACTTCCAGCACCACCGCATCGAGACCGGCCTGTTGAAACAGCCAGAACGCCGCCAGGGTGCCCATTTCGAAGTAAGTCAGGGATGTTTCGCCGCGACCCGCCTCGACCGCGGCAAAGGCTTCGCACAGCTGCGCGTCAGTGGCTTCGACACCATTGACCTGCACCCGCTCGTTGTAACGCAGCAGGTGCGGAGAATTGTAGACACCCACGTTCAGGCCCTGCGACCGCAGCAATGAAGCCACGAATGCGCAGGTAGACCCTTTGCCGTTGGTGCCGGTGACCGTGATCACCCGAGGCGCCGGCTTGCCCAGCCCCATGCGGGACGCTACCTGTTGCGAACGCTCCAACCCCATGTCGATGGCCGAAGGATGCAACTGTTCAAGGTAGGCGAGCCACTCGCCAAGGGTGCGCTCGATCATAGGTTCGCAGGTACCGGTGGGACCACGATCGGCTCGACTGGCGCGGCGACGAATTTAGGCGTCGGCTTGCCGGTCAGTTGCGCCAACAGGTTGCCCAGACGGGGACGCAGCTCCTGACGAGGGATGATCATGTCGATCGCGCCGTGCTCCAGCAGGAACTCGCTGCGCTGGAAGCCTTCCGGCAGTTTTTCGCGAACGGTTTGTTCGATCACGCGCGGACCGGCGAAACCGATCAGGGCTTTCGGCTCACCGACGATCACGTCGCCGAGCATCGCCAGACTGGCGGAAACACCGCCGTAGACCGGGTCGGTCAGCACCGAGATGAACGGAATGCCTTCTTCGCGCAGACGTGCCAGCACCGCGGAGGTCTTGGCCATTTGCATCAGGGAGATCAGCGCTTCCTGCATCCGTGCACCGCCGGAAGCGGAGAAGCAGATCATCGGGCAACGGTTTTCCAGGGCGTAGTTGGCGGCGCGCACAAAGCGCTCACCGACGATGGCACCCATCGAGCCACCCATGAAGGAGAATTCGAAAGCCGACACCACGACCGGCATGCCCAGCAAGGTGCCGCTCATGGAGATCAGTGCGTCTTTTTCGCCGGTCTGCTTTTGTGCAGCGGTCAGGCGATCCTTGTACTTCTTGCCGTCACGGAACTTCAGACGGTCAACCGGCTCCAGGTCCGCGCCCAGTTCGGCACGACCTTCAGCGTCGAGGAAGATGTCGATGCGCGCGCGTGCGCCGATACGCATGTGGTGGTTGCACTTGGGGCAAACGTCCAGGGTCTTTTCCAGCTCCGGACGATACAGCACCGCCTCGCAAGACGGGCATTTGTGCCACAGACCTTCAGGCACCGAGCTCTTCTTGACCTCGGAACGCATGATCGAAGGGATCAGTTTGTCTACTAACCAGTTGCTCATGCTTTCTTTCTCCAGTACCGGCGGCCCGAACGCTCTGGTTCGCAGCCCCGCGTATGCCCTTGAGCTAAATTCATATGTGTAGCGATGATCGATGGATTGCCGGGTCAGCGAGACGCTGACCTGCGTACGACCCAAAAATTCTCAGCCATGCCTGCTTTGTGCAGGTGCACCTCTTTTGTACAGAGCAGTGGACGGCGGCAGTCTGCCAGCCGTCACATCAACGACGTGCTACCGCGTACCGCTTTGATGAATGCCTGAATCTTTGCGTGATCCTTGATGCCCTTGCTCGCCTCTACCCCTCCGCTGACGTCCACCGCGTAAGGCCGAACCCGGGCAATCGCCTCGGCGACGTTATCTGGCGTCAAGCCACCCGCCAGGATGATCGGCTTGCTCAAGCCTTGCGGTATCAGTGACCAGTCGAAGGCTTCACCGGTTCCACCAGGAACACCTTCGACATAGGCGTCGAGCAAAATACCGCTGGCACTTGGGTATGCGTCACAAGCTGCCGCGATGTCATCACCGGCCTTGACCCGCAATGCCTTGATGTACGGTCGGTGCCAGCCTTCGCAATCAGCGGCGGTTTCGTCGCCATGGAACTGCAACAGGTCCAGTGGCACGGCGTCGAGGATTTCCCCCAACTCGCAACGGCTGGCGTTGACGAACAAACCCACGGTGGTCACGAACGGCGGCAAGGCCTTGATGATCGCCCTCGCCTGCTGGAACGTCACCGCCCGCGGGCTTTTGGCGTAGAACACAAATCCGATGGCATCGGCCCCGGCCTCAACCGCCGCCAACGCATCCTCTATGCGGGTAATCCCACAAATTTTGCTGCGAACGGCCGACATGTCGATAGAACCTCAGGGCAATTGCGGGAAAGTCCCGGATGGTATCAAAAGCGTTCGAAGGCGTCAGCCGTCAAGTTCCGAGAAGCCGGTGAGGAAGTGTGGGCCGATGTAACGCTCGGGCAATTCGAACTCGTCGCGATACTCGACCTGCACCAGATACAGGCCAAACGGATGAGCCGTCACCCCACCGGAACGGCGAATGCGACTCTCCAGCACCTCTTTCATCCACTCCACGGGACGCTCGCCAGCACCGATAGTCATCAAGACGCCTGCGATGTTGCGCACCATGTGGTGCAGGAACGCACTGGCACGGATATCCAGCACGATCATTTTGCCATGGCGGGTAACGCGCAGGTGATGCAGCTCCTTGATCGGCGACTTGGCCTGGCACTGGCCGGCGCGGAAAGCACTGAAGTCGTGGGTGCCGACCAGATACTGGGCGGCCTCGGACATGCGCTCAACGTCCAGCGGGCGGTGGTTCCAGGTGATTTCTTCGTTCAGGTGCGCCGGGCGGATCTGATCGTTGTAGATCACGTAGCGATAGCGCCGGGCGATGGCTTTGAACCGCGCATGGAAATGCGCCGGCATGACCTTGGCCCAGCTGACGCTGATGTCGTGCGGCAAGTTGATGTTGGCACCCATGACCCAGGCCTTCATCGAGCGCTCTACCTGGGTGTCGAAATGCACCACTTGGCCGCAAGCATGCACACCGGCGTCAGTGCGCCCGGCGCAATGCAGCGACACGGGTGAGTCGGCGACTTTGGACAAGGCCTTTTCAAGAAGCTCCTGCACCGTGTCCACACCGGAGGCCTGACGTTGCCAGCCGCAATAACGCGAACCTTTGTATTCAACGCCCAACGCGATCCGGAAAAAGCCGTCGGCCGCCATTTCGGCGGCCGGATTATCTATATTTGCCAAGGGGTGACAGCCTGCTGATCTACGCAAAGGCAGGCATTATAAGGCCGCTGGACCGGGATGCCAGTGTAACTGTGACACGGCGTTGAATGTACCAACCCTATCGCATCCCCCAAACAAAAACGGCAGCCTGGATGGGCTGCCGTTTTGTTTAAGCTTTACCGACGATTCACGCCAGACGCGAGAGCATTTCCTTGGCTTCGCTCTTCTGCCCCGCATCGCCCTCGGTCACCACCTCATTGAGGATGTCCCGAGCACCGTCATTGTCGCCCATGTCGATGTAGGCCTGGGCCAGGTCGAGTTTGGTGGCGACTTCGTCAGCGCCAGAGAGGAAATCGAGCTCGTCATCTGACGCGACCAACGCATCTTCCTCGGTGAAGCTTGGCTCGCCGAGGCTCTGGGACAAACGATCCAGCTCGGCATTGACGTCGTTGAGTTCGTTTTCAAAGGCGTCAGGCTTACCCTGGGCGGCGTCCATTTCATCGGCCAGCGACAGATCGAAATCAGCCGGCAACTCCAGATCGTCGAGCGGCGCCTCAGCCACCGTTGGCGCCTCAGTGACGGTCGGCACTTCAGCGACAGGCAAGTCCTTGAGGTCGTCATCCAGGCTCAGCAGGAAGTCGTCTTCAGCCAGAGTCTCCGGGGAAGCATCGCCGCCCAGATCCATGTCCAGGTCAAAGTCCGACAGGTCGTCGAGGCTTTCCTTGATTTCAGTCTGTTGTTGCAACACCGACTCAAAGCTCAGGTCGTCGTCCAGCGGAAACTCATCCAGCTCAGCCAGAGACTCTGGTTCTGGCTCAGGCTGTGGCTGCGGTGCCGGCTCGACTGCAACCGCAGGCGTGATCGGAGTAGCCGCTTCCAGATCGTCGAGACTCAGATCGAAAGCACTGTCAAAGTCAGCCAATGCCGGTTCCGGGGCTTGCGGCTCGTCCAGCAGCAGGTCCTTGACGTACTGTGCGTCCAGCTCGGCGGCGACAGCTGCGGCGGCCAGACCGCCCACCGCCGCGACCACCATGGCCGGGAAGCGGCTTTTCAGCTGTTCGACCCGGGCGAAGTTGTCGCCGTTGGCCACCAGTTGACGCTCCTGAGCGACGAACGCATCGCGATCGCCCTGCTGACCGTAGACTTCCATCAGCTTCAGGCGCAGGTCGCTACGTTGCGGCTCTTGCTTGATAGCGTCTTCCAGCAGCGCGGCAGCCTGATTCAGGCGACCAGCCGCGATGTGCGACTGAGCCTGGGCCAAGACGTCGTCAGAGCGTTCGGCGGCAGGCGCAACCAACGGTGCAGCGATCGGTGGCGTCATCACAACCGGGGCAATCACCGGGGCCGGTGCAGGTGCAGGCGTTGGTGCGGTCGCGAGTTTCACGCTTGGCGGCGGGACTTCCAGACCTTCGAAGCTGCTTTCCGGCAGGTCGAGGTCGGCGGAGAACTCTTGCTCCTCAGCCAAGGCACGGGCCATGCGCAGATGTTTTTCTGCTTCTTGCTGAGCTTTGCGGCGACGGGCCAGCAACAGCAGCAAGAGCAGCAGAACCACTGCACCGCCACCCACCAGACCCAGCAGGATCGGGTTGGTCAGCAGTTCGTTGAATTTCTGCTCGTCGGACGCCACAGGCGTCGGCTCGACGGCTGGCGCCGGAACGACTTCCGGCGCAGGAGCCGCCGGAGTCACCTCAACAGGCGTTGCCGCCGGGCTGGCTGCCAGCTCGGCCGACATCGCCGGAGCGGTCGTAGCCGCCGGTGCGCCCGCGCCGCCTTCGGCTTGCAGCTTGGCCAACTGATTATTCTTCAGTTCGATCAGGCGCTGCAGCTTGTCCAGCTGGCTTTGCAGGTCGTTCATGCGGCTTTTCAGTTCAGCGTTGTCACGGCGAGCCGTGTCGAGGCTTTCCTGGGTCACGGCCAGCTTGTTGCTCAAGGCTTTCGCATCACCGGCGGCACCTTTGCCACGGCCCTTGCCGGTGTCGGCAGAGACCAGGCTCAGCTTGTCCGTGGCGATTTGCGACGAAGCGCCGTCACCGCGAGCACGCTTGGTGGCGTCGAGTTGCTGCTGCCCGCTTCCAGGCTTCGCCACATAGCGACGACCGTGGCGCCATGCAGAGTTCTGCGCCGCGACTTCAGCGATGGCCTTGGGTTGCGGCAGGCTGGCGCTTTGCACCTGATCCGGCAGACGCAGCACCTGGCCGGCTTTCAGCCGGTTGATGTTGCCGTCGATAAAGGCATCCGGGTTCAGCGCCTGGATGGCCAGCATGGTTTGCTGGATCGATCCACCGTTACGCGCCTTCGCGGCAATTTCCCATAAGGTATCGCGCGACGTGGTGGTGTATTGCGTCGATTTGGTCGCGCCGGTGACTGGCGCGGTCACCGCCCGGGCTGGCGCCGGTTGCGCGGCGGCATCGGCGGTTTGCGGCGAGAATTTGGACGGATCGAGCAGCACGCTGTAATCACGCAGCAGACGACCGCTTGGCCACATCACCTGAACCAGGAATTTCACCATCGGTTCGGACAGCGGTTTGCTGGAGGTGATGCGCAGGATGCTTTTGCCGCTGGCGTTAAGCACCGGCGTGAAAGTCAGGTCGTTGAGGAACGCCTGACGATCGACACCGGCCTTGGCGAAATCTTCGGGCGAGGCCAGGCTCGGCACCACTTCGGCAGCCGTGAGATCCTTGACGTCGAGCAACTCGATTTCTGCTACCAGAGGCTGGTTCAGCGTCGATTTCAGGGTCAATTCCCCAAGCCCGAGGGCATGCGCCATACCGGAGGACAGCGCCGAGGCGGCCGCTATTGCTAACACCAGTTTGCGAACTTGAACCATAGCCTCATCCTTTGTTTGAACATTCCTCGGCCAGCGAGAAGGTGTTGATTGCCGCTGCCGTAAGGCGTTGCGCGCAACGGCGAAGGGTCGTCGCGCGCGATCGTTTCATTCATGCGACGAAAGCCCTGCGGGATGGCTCGCCTCAAGCATTCCAGCCAAACAGGGTGTTCGGCTGGAACCACTAGAAAAAATTGTTGCCAAGTATCTTTTACAGCAGGTCTTTTATCAACAATTCAGCCACCTGCACAGCATTGAGCGCGGCGCCTTTGCGTACGTTATCTGACGTCAGCCACACGTTAAGTTCCGCCGGGTCGTCGATCCCGCTGCGAACCCGACCAACGTAAACCACGTCCTGCCCTACCGCATCGCCTACCGGAGTCGGGTAATCGCCCGCCTCGACCAGCTCGATACCGGGCGCCGCTTCCAGTGCCGCGTTGACTTTCGCCAGGTCGACAGCGCTCGATGACTGCAAGGTCACGCTATAGCTATCGCCAAAAAACACCGGGGCTTGAATGCAAGTGACGGAAATCTTTAATAAAGGCAGCGACAAGACCTGACGCAGCTCGCGCACCAGACGCTTTTCCAGCAACGTGTGGCCCTGAGCATCGGGCGCACCGACTTGCGCCAACAGGTTAAAAGCCATCTGCCGATCGAAGAAAGCCGGCTCCAGCGGACGCACGTTGAGCAGTTCGGCGGTTTGCCGGGCCAGCTCGCTGACCGCTTCGCGGCCCTGGGCGGATACCGCCAGGCACGCCGTCAGGCTGATGCGTTGCAGGTCGAGCAAGTCGAGCAGCGGCGCCAGCACCACCGCCAGCGCTGTCGTCGAAGGGCTTGGGCTGCTGACCTGGAAGGGCTTTTTCAGGCCGGCAAGAATTGCAGCATTGGCCTCGGGCACCACTTGCGGCGCCTGATCGGCCGGCAACGCGCCGGACAGGTCGATCAGCGAGCAACCGGCGGCCGTAGCGCGCGGGGCGAAACTGAGGGTCACCGCCGGACCGGCGGCGAAGAACACCAACTGGACTTTGCTGAAGTCGAACTCATCGACTTCGCGCACCCGCACGTTCTTGCCGCGAAACGGCACCGAGTGTCCGGCCGATTCACTGCTCGCCAGCAGGTGCAGATTGCCGACCGAGAAGTCGCGTTCTTCGAGAATCTGGACGAGTGTTTCGCCGACAGTACCGGTGGCGCCGATCACGGCAATATCGAAGGACTGGCTCATGGTTCTACCTCTGGCGAAACGGGGGGAGCGGCACTTTACCGGGTGGTTGGTGGTGAGGCAATGAATGGGGAAGCCTTGTAGCAGCTGCCGAAGGCTGCGTTCGAGGACGAAGTCCTCGTCATGGCGATCCCGATCATTCAGGCAAACCGCGCGCGCAGGGTTTACGACTGCTGCGCAGCCGGACGCAGGCTTCGCCAGCTGCTACAGAAGTTGGATGGCGCGCATAAAAAACCCGCACCTCTTTCAAGGCACGGGTTCTTTCATTGCATCAATCGATCAACGCTCAAGCAGGATCCGCAGCATGCGACGCAGCGGCTCGGCCGCGCCCCACAGCAGTTGGTCGCCGACGGTGAAGGCACCGACGAATTGCGAACCCATGTTCAGCTTGCGCAGACGACCGACCGGCACGTTCAGGGTGCCGGTGACTTTCGTCGGGCTCAGCTCCTGCATGCTGATTTCACGGTTGTTCGGCACCAGCTTGACCCAAGGGTTGTGCTGGCTGATCAGCCCTTCGATATCAGCGATCGGCACGTCTTTGTTCAGCTTGATGGTCAGCGCCTGGCTGTGGCAACGCATGGCGCCGATGCGCACGCAGATACCGTCCACCGGGATCGGGCTCTTGAAGCGACCGAGGATTTTGTTGGTCTCGGCCTGGGCCTTCCACTCTTCACGGCTCTGGCCGTTCGGCAGTTCCTTGTCGATCCACGGGATCAGGCTGCCGGCCAGCGGTACGCCGAAGTTTTCGGTCGGGTACGCGTCGCTGCGCATGGCTTCGGCAACACGGCGGTCGATGTCGAGGATGGCGCTGGCCGGATCGGCCAGTTGATCGGCGACAGCGCCGTGGGTCACACCCATTTGCTTGATCAGCTCACGCATGTGCTGCGCGCCGCCACCGGAGGCCGCCTGATAGGTCATGGCGCTCATCCACTCCACCAGACCGGCTTCAAACAGACCGCCCAGGCCCATCAGCATCAGGCTGACGGTGCAGTTGCCGCCGATGTAGTTCTTGGTGCCCGCGTCGAGCTGCTGGTCGATAACCTTGCGGTTCACCGGGTCCAGCACGATCACCGCGTCATCCTGCATGCGCAGGCTGGAAGCGGCGTCGATCCAGTAACCCTGCCAGCCGGCTTCGCGCAGCTTCGGGAACACTTCGCTGGTGTAGTCGCCACCTTGGCAGGTCAGAATCACGTCGAGGGTTTTCAGCTCTTCAATGCTGTAAGCGTCCTTGAGCGGAGCAATGTCCTTGCCCACGGACGGGCCTTGGCCACCGACATTGGAAGTGGTGAAAAACACCGGCTCGATAAGATCGAAATCCTGCTCTTCCAGCATCCGCTGCATGAGCACGGAACCGACCATGCCGCGCCAACCGATCAGACCTACACGTTTCATCGCAACTACACCTTCTTGAAAAGTGGGCCGCTGCTTTCAAGGTTGAAAATTGCAGCGGGCCAGAGAGATTACAGATTCCGCAGCGCGGCGACTACTGCGTCGCCCATTTCCTGCGTACCGACCTTGGTGCAACCAGCCGACCAGATGTCTCCCGTACGCAGACCCTGATCCAAAACCAGGCTCACGGCCTTCTCGATGGCGTCGGCCGCATCCTGCAGATTGAAGCTGTAACGCAGCATCATCGACACCGACAAAATGGTCGCCAACGGGTTGGCAATGCCCTTGCCAGCGATGTCTGGCGCCGAACCGTGGCACGGCTCGTACATGCCTTTGTTGTTGGCATCCAGCGACGCCGACGGCAGCATGCCGATGGAACCGGTGAGCATCGACGCTTCGTCGGAAAGAATGTCGCCGAACAGGTTGTCGGTGACGATCACGTCGAACTGCTTCGGCGCACGCACCAGTTGCATGGCGGCGTTGTCGACGTACATGTGGCTCAGTTCGACGTCCGGGTAGTCCTTGGCCACTTGCTCGACGATTTCACGCCACAGCTGGCTGGAGGCCAGCACGTTGGCCTTGTCCACCGAGCACAGCTTCTTGCCGCGCACGCGCGCCATGTCGAAACCGACACGGGCGATACGGCGGATTTCAGTTTCGCTGTATGGCAGCGTGTCGTAGGCCTGGCGCTCGCCGTTTTCCAGCTCGCGCACGCCACGTGGCGCGCCGAAATAGATACCGCCGGTCAGTTCACGGACGATGAGGATGTCCAGGCCAGCAACGATTTCTGCCTTCAGGCTGGAAGCCTCGGCCAGTTGCGGGTACAGGATCGCCGGACGCAGGTTGCCGAACAGGCCCAGTTGCGCGCGGATTTTCAGCAGACCGCGCTCAGGGCGGATGTCACGCTCGATGGTGTCCCATTTCGGGCCGCCCACGGCGCCCAGCAGCACAGCGTCGGCTGCGCGTGCACGGGCCAGGGTTTCATCGGCCAGCGGCACGCCGTGCTTGTCGATGGCGGCGCCACCGATCACGTCATGGCTCAGTTCGAAGCCCAGGCTGTACTTGTCGTTCGCCAGCTCCAGCACCTTGACCGCTTCGGCCATGATTTCCGGGCCAATACCGTCGCCTGGGAGAATCAGAATCTGCTTGCTCATGCTTTCCTCATGTCATCAGTCGGCGCACCCGCGGGTGCGCCCGGAAAAATTCTATCGTTCAGCCATCAGCACCAGTACATCGGTGCTGAACGAACCATCGGCTTCAATCTCAAAATATTCGCGCACCTCGTTGCCCATCGATTGCTGCAACTCGAGGATCGCCGCGCGCATCACCTGCGGCGTACGCATGCGCTCGACCCAGGAGGTGTACTCCAGGCGCAACCGTTGACGCGTGGTACTGCGGGTATGCAACCCCGCTTCGCTGACCTGACGCAACCACTCGCCCGCAGAATAATCGCGCACGTGACTGGTGTCGCGCAGCACTTCGACGCTTTGCAGGTAAGTGTCGAACAACGGGCTGCCCGGCGACAACACATCGATGAACGCCGCCACCCCGCCCGGCTTCAGCACCCGGCGAACTTCGCGCAGGGCCACACCGAGGTCGCTCCAATGGTGCGCCGAATAGCGGCTGAAGACGAAATCGAACTCGCCATCGGCGAACGGCAGACGCTCGGCGGCGCCGTTGACCGTGGTCACATTGCTCAAACCCCGGTCGACAGCGGCGGCGGCGACCACATCGAGCATCTGCTGGGACAGGTCGTAAGCGACGACTTCCTTGACCAGCGAGGCCACATGAAAACTCACATGACCGGCACCGCAACCCAGGTCCAGTACCCGGGCATCGCCCTGCCCCGCCAGTTCAGCCTGTAGCAGCGCGAATTCGGTGCCTTGAGCGTGTACGGCGCTGCTCAGATAGGCCGAGGCCTGTTCACCGAATTGTTTTTGGACTACCTGGCTGTGCTGCGCGGTGCTGGTCATCGGGACTTCCTTTTTAGGTTTAACCTTGCGCTGTCTGGGCCTGCCCGCGAAGAGGCCGGCCCTGATTACATCGATTCCAGATCAATCTCAGGCGTCGCGAAACAACCATGGCTGGCTCGCGCGGTGCTTGGCTTCAAACGTGGCAATCGCCTCGTGATCCTGCAAAGTCAGGCCGATATCGTCCAGGCCATTGAGCAGGCAGTGCTTACGGAAGGCATCGATCTCGAAACTCAGCACTTTGCCGTCCGGACGGGTCACGGTCTGGGCCTGCAGATCGATCTGCAACTGGTAGCCCGGGTTCGCTTCAACCTGCTTGAACAGCTCATCGACTTCAGCGTCGCTCAAGATGATCGGCAGCAAGCCGTTCTTGAAGCTGTTGTTGAAGAAGATGTCGGCGTAGCTCGGCGCGATGATGCTGCGGAAACCGTACTCTTCCAGTGCCCACGGCGCGTGCTCGCGGCTGGAGCCGCAACCGAAGTTCTCGCGGGCCAGCAACACGCTGGCGCCTTGATAACGCTCGGCGTTGAGGACGAAGTCCTTGTTCAGCGGGCGCTTGGAGTTGTCCTGATACGGCTGGCCAACGTCCAGATAACGCCACTCATCGAACAGGTTCGGACCGAAACCGGTGCGTTTGATCGACTTCAAGAACTGCTTCGGGATGATCTGGTCGGTGTCGACGTTGGCACGATCCAAAGGCGCGACAAGACCAGTGTGCTGGGTAAAAGCTTTCATGCTGCGCTCCTTTAGATCAATTCACGGACGTCGACGAAACGACCGTTCACCGCGGCGGCGGCGGCCATGGCCGGGCTGACGAGGTGGGTACGACCACCGGCGCCCTGACGGCCTTCGAAGTTACGGTTGGAGGTCGACGCGCAATGCTCGCCCGACTCCAAACGGTCCGGGTTCATCGCCAGGCACATCGAGCAGCCAGGCTCACGCCATTCAAAACCGGCCTCGATAAAAATCTTGTCCAGGCCTTCGGATTCGGCCTGAGCCTTCACCAGCCCCGAACCCGGCACCACGATGGCCTGCTTGATGGTCGAAGCCACTTTGCGGCCCTTGGCGATCACCGCGGCGGCGCGCAGGTCTTCGATCCGCGAGTTGGTGCAGGAGCCGATGAATACACGGTCCAACTGAATGTCGGTGATCGCCTGATTGGCGGTCAAACCCATGTATTTCAAGGCGCGTTCGATGGAATCGCGCTTGACCAGGTCCATTTCCTTGGCCGGATCCGGTACGTTCTGATCCACGGCCAACACCATCTCAGGCGAGGTGCCCCAGCTGACTTGCGGCTTGATCTGAGAGGCATCGAGCTCGACGATGGTGTCGAACTTGGCATCGGCGTCGGAGACCAGGTCTTTCCAGGCTTCGACGGCCAAATCCCATTCCGCGCCCTTCGGAGCAAATGGACGGCCCTTGACGTAAGCCACGGTTTTTTCGTCGGCAGCCACCAGGCCAACACGGGCGCCGGCTTCGATGGACATGTTGCAGATGGTCATGCGGCCTTCAACGGACAGGTCGCGAATCGCGCTACCGGCGAATTCGATGGCGTGGCCATTACCGCCGGCGGTGCCGATCTTGCCGATCACGGCGAGGACGATGTCCTTGGCAGTCACGCCGAACGGCAATTTGCCCTCGACCAACACCAGCATGTTCTTCATTTTCTTGGCGACCAGGCACTGAGTGGCGAGCACGTGCTCGACCTCGGAGGTGCCGATACCGTGAGCCAGGGCACCGAATGCGCCGTGGGTCGAGGTGTGGGAGTCGCCGCAGACCACGGTCATGCCTGGCAAGGTGGCACCCTGCTCCGGGCCGATGACGTGGACGATGCCTTGGCGGACGTCATTCATCTTGAATTCGACGATGCCGTATTCGTCACAGTTATCGTCGAGGGTCTGAACCTGCAAACGCGAGACCTGGTCGACGATCGCTTCGATGCCGCCCTTGCGCTCCGGGGTGGTCGGTACGTTGTGGTCCGGGGTCGCGATGTTGGCATCGATGCGCCAAGGCTTGCGCCCGGCCAGACGCAGGCCTTCGAAGGCTTGCGGCGAGGTCACTTCGTGGATGATGTGACGATCGATGTAGATCAGCGCAGAGCCATCGTCGCGCTGCTTGACCAAATGCGAATCCCAGAGCTTGTCGTAGAGCGTTTTGCCGGCCATCAGACGGTTTCCTCATCAGCTTGTTTCTATGCCCCGGATCTTGAGTAATTCAATAACCCCTTGGCTTGTGAGGTCGATCCTAGGGGGTTACATTAAATAACTCAAATTCATATTTTTTATGCTTTGCATAACCAACTGGAATGTCACTGAGACCTCATTATGGACCTCGCCAACCTCAACGCTTTTATCGCGATTGCCGAGACCGGAAGCTTCTCCGGCGCCGGTGAACGACTGCACCTGACGCAACCGGCCATCAGCAAGCGCATCGCCGGGCTGGAGCAGCAATTGAAGGTGCGACTGTTCGATCGACTGGGCCGGGAAGTCGGCCTGACCGAAGCCGGCCGCGCCTTGCTGCCACGGGCCTATCAGATCCTCAATGTACTGGATGACACCCGCCGCGCCCTGACCAACCTGACTGGCGAAGTGACCGGTCGTCTGACATTGGCCACCAGCCATCACATCGGCCTGCATCGCTTGCCGCCCTTATTAAGGGAGTTCACCCGACGTTACCCGCAAGTGGCGCTGGATATTCAGTTCCTCGATTCGGAAGTGGCCTACGAAGAAATCCTCCATGGCCGCGCTGAACTGGCAGTCATCACCCTTGCACCGGAACCTCACACATTGGTCAAGGCCACGCCCGTGTGGGACGACCCACTGGATTTCGTGGCCGCCCCAGAGCATCCGCTGATCAGCAACGGTGCGGTCAGCCTGGCGGACATTGCCTTGCACCCCGCGGTTTTCCCCGGCGGCAACACCTTTACCCACCACATCGTGCAACGCCTCTTCGAGGCCCAGGGCCTGACGCCGAACATCGCCATGAGCACCAATTATCTGGAGACCATCAAGATGATGGTCTCGATCGGCCTGGCCTGGAGCGTTTTGCCGCGCACCATGCTGGATGAGCAAGTGGCGCGCATACCTTTGCCGGGCATACAGCTCACTCGCCAGCTAGGCTATATCCTGCACACCGAACGGACGCTGTCGAACGCGGCAAAGGCCTTCATGGCTTTGCTGGATGCACAAATCGATCAGCCAGGGACTCGCGGCTAAGCTGTGCTTCTTCTTTTGTGCTACGCCTATAGAGCCCCAAAACCCTGTGCCTAACGCCCAATTCAGCCCAAGGCCTGTCATCCATGCCCAAATCTGTTGAACGTATGCCGCCAATGCCGCGAATTCAGGCAATTGACCCAAAACGGTCCGAGCAGAGCTGGGAAAGCGCCCCACAGTTGCTCGCGGCCCTCAATGGCGCCCGACTGGGCGCCTGGTATTGGGACATCGAGCGCGGGCAGATCAGCTGGTCACGGGGTACTCAGGCGTTGTTCGGCTTCGATCCCCGGCAACCGTTGCCCGAGGATCTGGAATACCTCGACCTGCTGCCCCAGGAGGATCGGGCGAAAGCCATCCGCGCCTTCAATGCAGTGATCGCCGGCGCTCCGCTGGAGCAGGCCATGCACCACCGCATCCGCTGGCCCGACGGCAGCCTGCACTGGCTGGAAATCAACGGCAGCCTGCTACCGGACAAAAACGGCCGGCCACGAATGATCGGGGTCATCCGTGAAATCACCCACCAGCGCCAGCGTGAACAAGCGCTGAGCAGCTCGGAAAAACGCTTCGCCACGCTGTTTCACCTGTGCCCGAATATGGTGCTGCTGACCCGTCAGGAAGACGGCCTGATCAGCGAAGCCAACCAGTATTTCGAAAGCCTGTTCGGCTGGCCGGTGCAAGACGCAATCGGCCGAACCACCCTGGAACTGGGCCTTTGGGTCAACCCGGAGCAACGGGCGGAACTGGTCAAGGCCACCAAGGCCAAAGGTGAGCTGATCAACATGGAGGTGCAATTTCGCGCCAGCAACGGGCAGGTTCACGACGGCATTCTCAGCGCGCAAAAGGTCGAGCTCGAAGGCCAGCCCTATCTGCTGAGCACATTCCTTGACACCACCGAACGAAAAATCGCCGAGCACGCCCTCAAAGACAGCCAGGAACGCCTCGACCTGGCCCTGGATTCAGCACAACTCGGCACTTGGGACTGGCACATCCCCAGCGGCATGCTTTATGGCTCGGCGCGGGCCGCCCAGCTGCATGGTCTGGAGCCCAAACCCTTCCATGAATCCTTCGATGCGTTTTTCGAAGGTGTACCCGGTGAAGAACGCGACACCATGCGCGACGCTTACCGCAGCTTACGCGAAGGCCCGGCCGGCAATTATCAACTGACGTACCGCGTGCAACTGCCGGACGGCAGTTCGCGCTACCTGGAAAGCCGCGCCAGACTCTACCGCGATGATAGCGGCAACCCGCTGCGCATGGCCGGCACATTGCTGGACATCACCGAGCAAGTGGAGCGCGAGCAGCAACTGATAGCGTCGGAAGAGAAATTCGCCACGTTGTTCCAGGTCAGCCCCGACCCGATCTGCGTCACGCGTCAGGACACCGGCCACTTCATCGAGATCAACTCCAGCTTCACCCAGACGTTCGGCTGGAGCACCACCGACGTCATCGGTCGCAGCGCCGACGAAATCGGCCTGTGGGACGCCTCGGCGAAAAGCCTGCAAAGGATTGAGCGAGTCATCCGCGAACAGGGCCTGAACAATGTGGCGATCATCGTTCAACACAAGGACGGGCAATCCCTGACCTGCGTGATCTCCAGCCGCCAGATCAGCGTCGGCGACCAGCCGTGCATCGTCACCACCCTGCGCGACATCACCCAACAGCAACGCTCGGAAGCGGCGCTCAAGGCCAGCGAAGAGAAGTTCGCCAAGGCCTTCCACTCAAGCCCCGACGCCATCACCATTACCGAGCGCGACACTGGACGCTATCTGGAGGTTAACGACGGCTTCTGCCGCCTGACCGGCTACCGTGCCGATGAAGTGGTGGGCCGCACGGTGTATCAGGTCGGCATCTGGGCCGAGGAGAAACAACGCTCGGCGTTGCTGGCCGAACTACAGATCAAGGGCCGGGTTCACCACCTGGAAATGCTCGGGCGCAACAAGCGCGGCGAGTTGCTGACCGTCGAAGTCTCGGTGGAACCGATCACCCTCAACGAAACTGCCTGCCTGCTGCTGACCGCCCGGGACGTCAGCCTGCTGAAAAATGCCGAAGCGCAGATCCGTCACCTGGCCTACCACGACCCGCTGACCAACCTGCCGAACCGCGCGCTGTTGATGGACCGCCTGAGCCAGCAGATCGCCCTGCTCAAGCGCCACAACTTGCGTGGCGCCCTGATGTTCCTCGACCTCGACCACTTCAAGCACATCAACGACTCCCTCGGCCACCCGGTGGGCGATACAGTGCTGAAAATCATCACCGCGCGCCTTGAAGCCAGCGTACGCATGGAAGACACCGTCGCACGCCTGGGCGGCGATGAGTTCGTGGTGCTGCTCAGTGGCCTGGAAGGCTCACGCAGCGACGTCAGCGCTCAAGTCCGGGAACTGGCGGATACCTTGCGCGAATTGCTGTCCGAACCGATGTTCCTCGATGGACAGCGCCTGCAAGTGACGCCGAGCATCGGCATCGCGCTGATCCCCGACCACGGCTCGACCCCGACCGACCTGCTCAAGCGCGCCGATATCGCCCTCTACCGCGCCAAGGACTCGGGCCGCAACACCACGCAGATGTATCACAACACCATGCAGAAGGCCGCCAGCGAACGCCTGCGCATGGAGACCGACCTGCGCCTGGCCCTTTCCCGGGGTGAATTCAGCGTGCAATACCAGCCTCAGGTGGACGCCCGCAACAACCGCATTACCGGCGCCGAAGCCCTGGTGCGCTGGCACCATCCGCAACTGGGCGCGCAATCGCCGACCGAGTTCATCAAGGTGCTGGAAGACAGCGGGCTGATTCTGGAAGTCGGCACATGGATCCTCGACGAAGCCTGTGCGGCCTTCAAACGCCTGATCGCCAAAGGCCTGATTGACCCGCTCAATTTCAGCCTGTGCGTGAATATCAGCCCGCGGCAATTCCGTCAGAACGACTTCGTCGAACGCATCGAGCACAGCCTCGGCAGCCACGACCTGCCCTGCTCGTTGCTGAAACTGGAAATCACCGAAGGCATCGTCATCCAGAACCTGGACGACACCATCAGCAAAATGCGACGCCTGAAAAAACTCGGCGTGAGCTTTGCCATGGACGATTTCGGCACCGGTTACTCCTCGCTGACCTACCTCAAGCGCCTGCCGGTCGACACCCTGAAAATCGACCAGTCATTCGTCCGCGACGCCACCACCGACCCCAACGATGCCGAAATCATTCGCGC
This sequence comes from Pseudomonas sp. URMO17WK12:I6, assembly GCF_003253625.1. Lineage (NCBI taxonomy): Bacteria > Pseudomonadati > Pseudomonadota > Gammaproteobacteria > Pseudomonadales > Pseudomonadaceae > Pseudomonas > Pseudomonas sp. URMO17WK12:I6. Next base: position 268,535 of record NZ_QKYZ01000004.1, on the reverse strand, counting down.
CATCGTCGCCATGGCCCGCAGCCTGGAACTGGAAGTGATTGCCGAAGGGGTGGAAACCGAGGAGCAACTGGAGTTCTTGCAAGGGCTGGGCTGCCATTTGTATCAGGGGTATTTGCACAGCCGGCCGTTGCTGGTGGAGGAGTTTCAGAAACTGCTCAAATGAGCCCTGCTACCAACGGACAAAAAAAGGGCGCCAGTGGATGGCGCCCTTCTCATTTGCTCTGACCGATTAGTGTTGCAGAGCCGGTTTTTCCGCCCCATTGATCGGGATGCGTTTGGCTTTCGCTTCTTCCGGAATCACCCGCAACAGCTCAATATTCAACAAACCGTTGCGCAGTTCGGCGGCCTTGATTTCGATGTGGTCCGCCAGACGGAACGACAGTTTGAAGGCGCGCTGTGCGATGCCTTGGTACAGGTAAGTGACGTTTTCGTCCGCGTCACGTTTGCCGCCACTGATGGTCAGTACACCTTTTTCTACTTGCAGGTCCAGGTCGTCTTCCTGGAAACCGGCGGCCGCCACAACGATGCGGTATTGATCATCACCGTATTTTTCAACGTTGTAGGGTGGATAGGTGCTGCCTGGCTCATTGCGCAGGGCGGTTTCGAACAGGTCGTTGAAACGGTCGAAACCTACCGAGGAACGGAACAGTGGGGCCAAGGAAAATGCAGTACTCATGATTCAAATCTCCTGAACATAATCAGCAAGTTTTTTTGTCTCCGCGACCCGAATTCGGCATCGCGTAATCCTTAGATAAGGACCGCTGATTACTTTTCAAGAGATTATTTTCAGATTTTTTTCAAGCAGACTCAGGCGGCTTCAGACACCGGCAGCCCCAGTAAACGCGAGACCTGATCCAGCTCGGTTTCACGACGCAGGACGCCGAACAACTCTACTGCTTCGGGATAATTACGGGTCAGCATTGCCAGCCACTGCTTCAGGCGACCCGGCGATTGGCGTGGTGTCATCTGGGCCTTGGCTTGCAGCCAGAAATCCTGAATCAGCGGCAGCAGCTCGGTCCAGGTCATCTCGACGACCTCCTCACCGGCCCGCGCCGCAGCGATCTGCCTTGCCAGATCCGGACGCGACACCAGGCCACGACCGAGCATGATGTCTTCGACGCCGCTGATCTCGCGGCAACGGCGCCAGTCCTCGACGCTCCAGATGTCACCGTTGGCAAACACTGGCACCTTGACCACGTCCTGCACCCGCGGGATCCACTCCCAGTGAGCTGGCGGCTTGTAGCCATCCGTTTTGGTCCGCGCGTGAACCACGATGTGCGCCGCGCCGCCTTCGGCCAGGGCTGTGGCGCAAACCAGCGAACCATCGGGACTGTCGAAGCCCAGGCGCATTTTGGCGGTTACTGGAATGTGTGCTGGCACCGCACGGCGGACATGTTCGACGATTTCGTTGAGCAGCTCTGGCTCTTTGAGCAGAACGGCGCCACCGCGCGACTTATTGACGGTCTTGGCCGGGCAGCCGAAGTTCAAATCGATGACTTCGGAACCCAATTCGCAGGCCAGCGCAGCGTTTTCCGCCAGGCACACCGGATCGGAGCCAAGCAGTTGCACCCGCAGCGGCACGCCGGAGGCGGTACGGGCGCCGGTCAGCAGTTCCGGGCCGAACTTGTGGTAGTAGGCAGGCGTGAGCAACTGATCGTTGATCCGAATGAACTCGGTTACACACCAATCGATACCGCCCACACGGGTCAGCACGTCCCGCAGGATGTTGTCGACCAACCCCTCCATGGGCGCCAAAGCAATTTGCATGAAAAACACACTCGACGAAAAACGTGCGGCAGTTTACTGGTTTCGGCGTACAGAAGGTATTTCGTCAGACCGGGCGCTAGCAAATGTGCGGACTGTGTCAGCTTGGAACTTGCAACGCCGAGCCATAGCCCTCGATGAATTCCGCCGGCATGCGCTTGGGCTTGCCGGTCGACAGTTCGATGCACACGAACGTGGTCTGCGCCCGCAGCAACGTCGAGTTGTCACTGGGGCGGATCAGCTGGAAGTGTCGGGTCATTCTCAGGCGCTGGTCCCAATCGACGATCCAGGTCGCCAGCTGCAGCTCATCGCCTTCGTAGGCCGCCGCCAGGTAATCAATCTCGTGCCGCACCACCGCCATCGCCCGGTCCAGCCGCCGATACTCGACCAGGTCCAGGCCCAGCCGCTGCGAGTGACGCCAGGCACAGCGCTCGAGCCAGGTCACGTACACCGCGTTGTTCGCGTGGCCCAATCCGTCGATGTCTTCGGCGCCCACTTCCAGATCAATGATAAACGGCGTTGCCCGATCCCAGCCCATGCCCCACTCCCGGTCAGATTATTTCGACCGGGGCAGTGTAACGGAAGCTCAGGCCGATTGGCGCGATTGCAGGCTGCGACCGGCCAGCAGCGAGAGCACGCCATCGATCACCCGCGGATCGGCCAGGACCCGCTGATGACCGCCCTCTTCCAGGCGCAACAAGCGACTGTCGAACCAGGCTTCGTGAATCAATTGGGACTCCTTGACCGAGACAAAGCTGTCGTCCTCGGCATGGACAATCAGGCCTGGCATGTCGAGCTGATAGTGCGCGACATCCAGAGCAGCAGCACGCATGCCAACGTCTTTTTCGACCTGACGAATGAACGCCGAACGGGCTTTGGGCGGCAGGCGCACATAACGCGCAAAACCGCGCAACACCCCAAGGATTCGCGCCGGGGCGGCGATCGAGACCAGAGTTTCGGTGCGCAAGCCCAACTGCACCGCGAGCATGGCGCTGGCGCCGCCCATCGAGTGACCGATTACCGCTTGCAGCGGCGGTAGTTCAGCAGCTGCTTCAAGCATCGCCCGGGCGAACAGCACCACATTGGCTTCGCGTCCAGGCGAGCGACCGTGAGCCGGGCCGTCCAGGGCGACCACGGTGTAACCGGCATCGACCAGCGCCGTGATCAGCGCGGCAAACTGCGTTGGCCGGCCCTCCCAGCCGTGCATCAACAACACTGCCGGGCCCTGCCCCCAACGCAGCGCCGAGAGGCCGAAGCGCAAGGTGATCCGCTCGGATTTCGCCAGCAGCGGCAATTCCCAATCACGCGGCGGCAACTCCCGCGGGGTCATGAATGCCAGACGCATCTTGCTCGCCACCAGCTTCGGTGCGAACCAGCCCAAGGTGCCATTAACGCCACGAACCCAGCTCAACGTGTTCATCGCCCATCTCCTCAGGCTGGATGCCTTTAGGTCACAGCACCGCCGATTTGGCGGCGCGCAGCAATCGATCGGACAACTCTCCTGGCCCCAGCGCCCGCGCCAGCGCCAAACCACCCACCATCAAGGCGACGTCGGCCAAGACCTTGTCGATGTCTTCCGGACTGGCTGCCAACTGCGCGACCATCAATTCAATATGTTCATTCAACGCCACACGAAATTCGTCCGGCAGACGGCCCAGTTCACTGATCGACGCTGGAACCGGGCATGCCTGCTCGGTGGAATCACGGTGTTTGCGCGACAGGTAGAACGCTGCGACCAACGCGCGACGCTCTTCGCCGGTCAACTCGGCATCCATGTCGGCGATCAAGTCACGACGATGGCTGAGCAGCTGCTTGAACGCTTCCAGCATCAACGCGTCCTTGCTCTCGAAGTGCGCGTAGAAACCGCCGACCGTCAGCCCGGCCGCGCCCATCACTTCACCCACGCTCGGCTCGGCCGGGCCGCGCTGGATCAGCGCTGCACTGGCAGCCTTGAGGATGCGTTCGCGGGTTTGAGCTTTTTTATCGTTCATCGTTGCCTCCGAATATTACGACTAGAATATTATTCTCATAATAATTTTCCGCAAGTCGTGGATGTGACCGCTGGTCTGAAGAACAGTGTTGGGGAAAAAGGAGATTTGGCCAAACGCCAGACAAACAAAAGGGCCATTCAATAATTGAATGACCCTTAAAAATCCCGCAAAGCGGGTAATCGTGGCGTCCCCTAGGGGACTCGAACCCCTGTTACCGCCGTGAAAGGGCGGTGTCCTAGGCCACTAGACGAAGGGGACACAAACCCTTCTATACAACTGATCAGTGCTGAGAGCTGATCGATTCAAGGCCGGTGTGGCCAGACCTTGAACTGTAAAATTGGTGGAGCTAGACGGGATCGAACCGTCGACCTCTTGCATGCCATGCAAGCGCTCTCCCAGCTGAGCTATAGCCCCGGATTTTTCGCCTCGCGGCGGAGCGACATCTTGCAACATCGCTTCTGTAAAACTGGCGTCCCCTAGGGGACTCGAACCCCTGTTACCGCCGTGAAAGGGCGGTGTCCTAGGCCACTAGACGAAGGGGACGCAAACCCTTCTATACAACTGATCAACGCTGAGTGTTGATCGCTTCAAGGCCGGTGTGGCCAGACCTTGAAGTGTAAATTGGTGGAGCTAGACGGGATCGAACCGTCGACCTCTTGCATGCCATGCAAGCGCTCTCCCAGCTGAGCTATAGCCCCTCATCGCTGAGGACGGGGCGAATCTTAATGGCGCATCGGAAAGCTGTCAAACTTATTTTTCAAAAAATTTAAAATTTTTTGCCGACATAACAATCACTTACCGCCCTCCCCCCGTAAATTCGGGGGAAGCGCCGAAGATCAGGATCAAAAGATCGCGGCCTTCGGCAGCTCCTACTGAGTCAAACGCCGTCAGGCAATCGCGCCCAGAAGCTTTTCCCACTCTTTGTTTTCTTTCTTCGACACGCCGCCCAGCAGGTCAATGGCCTGGCGCAGACGGAAACGGGTCAGGTCCGGACCGAGGATTTCCATCGCGTCGAGTACCGATACCGAACTGGCCTGCCCAGTGATCGCGGCAAACATCAGCGGCATGGCGTCACGCAGCTTCAGCTCCAGGGATTCGACCACCGCCTGAATCGTTGCGGTGATGCTGTCCTTCTCCCACTGACGCAGGCTTTCCAGCTTCCACAGGATCAATTGCATCAACTGACGAACCTGATCGCCCGAGAGCTTCTTGGATTCGAACAGTTTAGCGTCCGGATTCACGCCACCAGCGAAGAAGAAGCCAGCCAGCGGTGCGACCTGGCTGAAGGTTTCAACCCGGCCCTGCACGTGCGGCGCGATCTTCATCATGTATTCAGGGTTCAGCGCCCACTTCTGCACGCGAGCGGCGAACTCTTCCACCGGCAGGTCACGCAGCCACTGGCCGTTGAGCCACGACAGTTTCTCGATGTCGAAAATCGGCCCGCCAAGCGAGACACGGCTCAGGTCGAAGTTGTCGACCATTTCCTGCAGGGAGAACTTCTCGCGCTCGTCCGGCATCGACCAGCCCATGCGGCCCAGGTAGTTGAGCATCGCTTCCGGCATGAAGCCCATGCGCTCGTAGAACGTCACCGAGGTCGGGTTCTTGCGCTTGGACAGCTTGCTCTTGTCCGGATTACGCAGCAGCGGCATGTAGCACAGCTGCGGCTGTTCCCAGCCGAAGTACTCGTACAGCAGGATCAGTTTCGGTGCCGAAGGCAGCCATTCTTCACCGCGCAGCACGTGGGTGATGCCCATCAGGTGGTCGTCGACCACGTTGGCCAGGAAGTACGTCGGCAGGCCGTCGGTCTTCATCAGCACTTGCATGTCCATGCGATCCCACGGGATCTCGACATCGCCACGCAGCATGTCCGGCACCACGCACACGCCTTCGGTCGGCACTTTCATGCGGATCACGTGGGGTTCGCCGGCAGCCAGGCGGCGCGCGACTTCTTCCTTGGACAGCAACAGCGCACGGCCGTCGTAACGCGGGGTCTCACCGCGGGCCATTTGCTCGGCGCGCATCTGGTCCAGTTCTTCGGCGGTGCAGAAGCATGGGAAGGCATGGCCCATGTCTACCAGTTGCTGGCAGTACTTCTGGTAGATATCGCCGCGCTCACTCTGACGGTAAGGACCGTGCGGGCCGCCGACATCCGGGCCTTCGCTCCAGTCGATACCCAACCAGCGCAGGGCGTCGAAAATCTGCTGTTCGGACTCGCGGGTCGAACGCAGTTGGTCGGTGTCTTCGATCCGCAGGATGAACTCACCGCCATGCTGCTTGGCAAAGCAGTAGTTGAACAAAGCGATGTAAGCGGTACCTACGTGGGGGTCCCCGGTAGGCGATGGCGCGATGCGAGTGCGGACGGTGGTCATGGCATGTCTCAAAAAGAATGAAAAGCGAAGATCAAACAAGGGGCGAATGGTAACAGGCGATAGCCGCCCGGCTCCAGTGAGTGCGGGATTTAAGCGCTGCAGGAGCTGCCAAGGCTGCGATCTTTTGACTTTGCCTGTAAAAACAAGATCAAAGGATCGCAGCCTTCGGCAGCTTCTACAGAGGGAGCGTCAAACCGCGATCAACCGCTCCCGCAGCTTGCCGATTTCGTCGCGCAGCTGCGCCGCGGCTTCGAACTCCAGGTCGCGGGCGAGCTGGTACATCTTCTCTTCCAGCTGACGAATGCGCTTGGTGATCTCGCTCGGCGAACGCAATTCGGCTTCGTATTTGGCGCTTTCCTCGGCAGCCTTGGCCATGCCTTTGCGCTTCTTGCTGCGCGAACCCGGCACAGTCGCGCCTTCCATAATGTCGGCGACGTCCTTGAACACCCCTTTGGGCGTAATGCCGTTGGCCAGGTTGAAGGCGATCTGCTTGTCGCGACGACGCTCGGTTTCGCCGATTGCCCGCTCCATGGAACCAGTAATCCGATCCGCATACAGAATCGCCCGGCCATTAAGGTTGCGTGCCGCCCGGCCAATGGTCTGGATCAGCGAGCGCTCGGAGCGCAGGAAGCCCTCCTTGTCGGCATCGAGAATCGCCACCAGCGAGACTTCCGGCATGTCCAGGCCTTCACGCAGCAGGTTGATCCCCACCAGCACATCGAAGGTGCCGAGGCGCAAGTCACGGATGATCTCGACCCGCTCCACGGTGTCGATGTCCGAGTGCAGATAACGCACGCGCACGCCGTGATCGGCCAGGTAATCGGTCAAATCCTCGGACATGCGTTTGGTCAGCGTGGTCACCAGCACCCGCTCTTCCAGGGCTACGCGCTTGGTGATTTCCGAGAGCAAGTCGTCGACCTGAGTCAGCGCCGGACGGATTTCGATCTGCGGGTCCACCAGGCCAGTCGGGCGCACCACTTGCTCGACCACGCGCCCTGCGTGCTCCGCCTCGTAATTGCCCGGCGTGGCCGAGACAAATATTGTCTGCGGGCTGATGCCTTCGAACTCGTCGAAACGCATTGGCCGGTTATCCAGCGCCGATGGCAGGCGGAAGCCATATTCCACCAGCGTTTCCTTACGGGACCGGTCGCCCTTATACATGGCGCCGACCTGCGGCACGCTGACGTGGGATTCGTCGATCACCAGCAAGGCGTCGGCCGGCAGGTAGTCAAACAAGGTGGGCGGCGCCTCGCCGGATGCACGGCCCGACAGGTAGCGCGAGTAGTTTTCGATGCCGTTGCAGTAACCCAGCTCCAGAATCATCTCCAGGTCGAAACGAGTGCGTTGCTCCAGCCGCTGGGCTTCCACTAGCTTGTTGTTGGAGCGCAGGTATTCCAGGCGCTCCTGCAACTCGACCTTGATCCCCTCGACGGCGTCGAGCAGGGTTTCCCGAGGCGTCACGTAATGGCTCTTCGGATAGAAGGTGAAGCGCGGCAGCTTGCGGATGACTTCGCCCGTCAGCGGATCGAAGGCGGACAGGCTTTCCACCTCGTCATCGAACAGCTCGATGCGGATCGCCTCAAAATCGGATTCCGCCGGGTGGATATCAATCACATCGCCGCGCACCCGGAAAGTCGCCCGGGCGAAGTCCACGTCGTTGCGGGTGTATTGCAAATCGGCCAGGCGACGCAACAGCGCACGCTGGTCGAGCTTGTCGCCGCGATCCACGTGCAACACCATCTTCAAATAGGTTTCCGGGCTGCCCAGACCGTAGATGCACGACACCGTGGTGACGATGATTGCGTCTTTGCGTTCCAGCAGCGCTTTGGTCGCGGACAGGCGCATCTGCTCGATGTGGTCGTTGATCGAGGCGTCCTTCTCGATGAAGGTGTCGGACGACGGCACATAAGCTTCGGGCTGGTAGTAGTCGTAATAGGAGACGAAGTATTCAACGGCGTTGTTCGGGAAGAACGCCTTGAACTCGCCGTACAACTGCGCAGCCAGGGTCTTGTTCGGCGCCAGCACCAGCGTCGGGCGCTGCACTTGGGCGATCACGTTGGCGATGCTGAAGGTCTTGCCCGAGCCGGTCACACCGAGCAGCGTCTGGTGCGCCAGCCCGGCCTCGATGCCCTCGACCATCAGACGGATGGCTTCCGGCTGATCGCCGGCGGGCTCGAAGCGGGTGACTAGCTGGAATTCAGACATACATACCTCTGGTTCACTCTTGCCCGGTTAAGCCGGACAGGAACGAGAAAGACCGCAAACGACCGATGTCGCCCGAGGAAAAAACTGGATTGTGCTCAATGTGGAGCCGATTGCCATCCCTTTCAAGGCAAACGTCCTACATCGGGTAAAACCTTTGACGACGTCGCTCGACCAACGATCGAAAAATAATTGGAAAAACTTACCGTAAAAGCCGAATCGCCTGTCGCCATCAATCGCTGATGGCCTCTATACTAGCTCCCCGTTTGTGCACCGCTCTAGTGCATTCGGCTGGAGCGCGACACGTCCCTCCACACTCCATTCAGAGCCGCCGCAATAATGAGCCTGTTCTCCGCTGTCGAAATGGCACCACGCGATCCAATCCTGGGCCTCAACGAAGCATTCAATGCCGATACCCGTACCACCAAGGTCAACCTGGGGGTCGGTGTTTACTGCGACGAGCAAGGGCGAATCCCTCTCCTGCGCGCCGTTGTCGAAGCCGAGACGATTCGCGCCGCTCAACACGTTTCCCGTGGCTACTTGCCGATCGACGGCATCGCCGCCTACGACCAGGCCGTGCAGAAACTCCTGTTCGGCAATGACTCGCCACTGATCGCTGCTGGCCGGGTCATCACCACCCAGGCCGTCGGCGGTACTGGCGCGCTGAAAATCGGTGCCGATTTCCTCAAGCAACTGCTGCCGAACGCCGTCGTGGCGATCAGCGACCCGAGCTGGGAAAACCACCGCGCACTGTTCGAAACCGCTGGTTTCCCAGTACAGAACTATCGCTACTATGACGCCGCCACCCACGACGTTAACCGCGCCGGCCTGCTGGAAGACCTGAACGCCCTGCCGTCCGGCTCCATCGTTGTGCTGCACGCTTGCTGCCACAACCCGACTGGCGTCGACTTGAGCCCGGCGGACTGGAAAAACGTGCTGGACGTGGTGAAAGCCAAAGGTCACGTTCCATTCCTCGACATGGCCTACCAGGGCTTTGGCGACGGTATCGATGAAGACGCTGCCGCTGTGCGCCTATTCGCCGAATCGAACCTGACCTTCTTCGTTTCCAGCTCGTTCTCCAAATCCTTCTCGCTGTACGGCGAGCGCGTTGGCGCCCTGTCGATCGTCAGCGAATCGAAAGAAGAAAGCGCGCGCGTGCTGTCGCAAGTCAAACGCGTGATCCGCACCAACTACTCCAACCCGCCGACCCACGGTGCAAGCATCGTCGCCGCTGTGCTGAACAGCCCGGTATTGCGTGCCCAGTGGGAAGAAGAATTGGCAGAAATGCGTCTGCGGATTCGTGGCATGCGCACCCAGATGGTCGACCTGCTGGCGAAAAACGCTCCACAGCGCGATTTCAGCTTCGTCGGTCGCCAGCGCGGCATGTTCTCCTACTCCGGCCTGACGGTTGAGCAAGTGACCCGTCTGCGCAACGAGTTCGGCATCTACGCCCTGGACACCGGCCGCATCTGCGTTGCCGCGCTGAACCAGAGCAACATCAACGCCGTGACCAAGGCCATCGTTCAGGTGATCTGAGTCGTCGCGTGACATGAAAACGGGAAGCCAAAATGGCTTCCCGTTTTTTATTGGCCTCAGATAAATCTCAAAGCAGCCGCTGCGCCCTTTAAACTCCCACAGGCTTTATGTACACCCGAGAATTCTTGCGAGAACCCACATGAAAAACGACGACCTACGCGCCGACCGCGATGAACTGGACCACTTCGTGCCCCGCTCCTCGGCCAAACGCGGTAATAACCTGGTGCTGCAAGTGGCCGCGGGCGTGTTCCTTGGCGGCCTGGCCTTGTGGCTGGTGCAACTGGCCGCCACGATGCTGTATGCCAAGCTGATGCTCGGCACTATCACTTTTGGCGGTTAGGCCAATTCGCTCGCACGCTGGCTGGCCGCGTCGTCATAGGCGACATAAAGCGACTCGGCCACCTGACTTTTGATCGCCTTGGTGCTTTCCAGGCCCAGGACAAAACCTTCGGCCTTGCCGCCTGCGCGGTTCAGTTCTTCAGCGGTGCTGGCCTGAGTGATTGCGTCGAACAGTTTCTCGGCGTGCGGGCCGACACCTTTGGGCAAGCTGATCTGAGCAATGCTCATGGGAACACCCCACTGTTTCGGGGTGTGAAGGCTGGGTGATTCATGGCGCGTACCTTTTCGGCTGAGGGCCGGCAGCGCGTGTCACCACTTCCGGGCAGCCATGGTAGACCTCTCCCGCGCTTCTGGTAACCGCCGATGGCCGATAAACCTCCCTCTGATCCGATGAAAACATAAAATTGCCAACAGAGGCTTGACTTCTCTTTTTGAATCAGTAACATACACGCCATTCCGCGATAGCTCAGTTGGTAGAGCAAGTGACTGTTAATCACTGGGTCCCTGGTTCGAGTCCAGGTCGTGGAGCCAGACAGCAAAACCGAAAAGCCCCTGAATCGAAAGATTCAGGGGCTTTTTTTGTGCTTGCCATAAAGTCAAAAGATCGCAGACCGCAATCTTTTGACTATCTATCTTTAGACATGCTCACTGCTTTTCGCATGCACCGCACGCAGCTCGGCATGCCCATGATCCGTCTCCACCACCGGAATCTCATTCCCGTCGCAGTCGCGCAGTTTACCCTCACTGAAGTAATCCCCTTCCCGCAGCGCCGCCAGGTCTTGATAACGCAGGACTCGTTCAGTACCGGCGGCAAATACCGATTGCTGGTCCGAGTTGCCGGCCGTGAGGTGGTTGAAGGTCAGGTTCAGCACGATGGCCATGATCGCCGAGGAGCTGATGCCCGAGTGGAAGATCGTCGAGAACCAGCTGGGAAAGTGGTCGTAGAAGTTCGGGGCGGCGATGGGGATCATGCCGAAACCGATGGAAGTGGCGACGATGATCAGGTTGACGTTGTTGCGGTAGTCGACCTTGGACAGTGTCCGAATGCCGCTGGCGGCGACGGTACCGAACAGCACGATGCCGGCGCCACCAAGTACGGAGGTTGGCACGGCGGCGATGACCCGGCCCATGAACGGCAGCAATCCGAGCACCACCAGAAACACACCACCCGTGGCCACCACGAAGCGGCTCTTGATCCCGGTGACCGCCACCAGCCCGACGTTCTGGGCGAAGGCGCTTTGAGTGAAGGAGCCGAAGATTGGCGCGATCATGCTCGACAGCATGTCTGCACGCAAACCGTTGCCCAGGCGTTTTGAGTCGACCTTGGTGCCGATGATTTCACCGACGGCGAGGATATCGGCCGAGGTTTCCACCAGGGTCACCATGATCACGATGCACATCGACAGGATCGCGGCGAAGTGGAAGGTCGGCATGCCGAAATGGAACGGCGCCGGAAAGCCGAACATCGGCCCTTGGGTAACGGACGAGAAATCCGCCATGCCGAGGAACACAGCGATGACCGTGCCGATGACCATCGCCAGGAGGATCGACAAACGGGAAACGGTCGCGCTGCCGATCTTGCTCAATAGCAACACCAGCACCAGCGTCATCGCCGCCAGACCGATGTTCGCCATGCTGCCGAAATCCGGCGCATGGCTGTTGCCACCCATGGCCCAGCGCGCGGCCACCGGCATCAGCGTCAAGCCGATAGTGGTGATCACAATGCCGGTCACCAGCGGTGGAAAGAACTTGGTAATCCTTGAGAACACCGGCGTGATCAGCAAACCGATCAACGACGCGGCAATCACCGCCCCGAGAATCGACTGAAAGCCACCCTCCCCGCCACTGCTGACTATCGCGACCATGGTCGCAACGCCGGAGAACGACACGCCCTGCACCAGCGGCAACTGACAACCGAAAAACGGCAAACCCAGGGTTTGCAGCAATGTCGCCAGCCCCCCTGCAAACAATGAAGCAGCAATCAACAAACCGATGTCTGCCGGCGAGAGCCCGGCCGCCTGGCCGATGATCAAAGGCACCGCGACGATACCGCCGTACATGGTCAGAACGTGTTGCAGGCCATAAGCCATATTCGCGCCGATCCCAAGGTTTTCGTCCTCGGGCCGCTGGTGTGAAACATGGGGCGTTTTCATGGTTGGGGGGTTCCCTGGTTTTTGTTATGCGCACACTGTATTCAATACTCAGGACAACTGTCTATAGAGTTGTATACAACTGCCCAGTCAGATTATGGACACTTGTCCACGCCACCCTTTGGCCATAGCGCGCCTCCAACCCCAAACGTCTTGAAATACATCCCTGCGCCCCTATCCCTCCTCACCGCTAATCTTTTGCTTTCCAAGCGACCGCCGGCACGGACGCCTCCTCGCTTATACATATAAAGTATGCATAATGAAGTCATTCGAGATTCAGTATCACAGGGCAAAGAACGCGGCCAACAAACTAAAACATCAAGGCATCAGCCTCGCAGAGACAGAACCGGTGTTTTATGACGAACGAGCCCTGACTTTTCAGGACAACCATCATGATGAGCAGCGGTGGATCATCATGGGGCTGGATGCCAAAGGTCGCTTGCTGGTCGTTGCGTACACCTATCGCGACCCGAATTTCGTGCGAATCATTTCCGCACGCGTCGCCACCAAAGGCGAGCGTCGCCACTATTTGGAGGCTTGAACGATGAAAGACGAATACGACTTCAGCAACGCCAAGCGTGGAGCAATTGCCACAAGCAAAGGCAAGACCCGAATCACCATCATGCTCGACGATGTCGTCATAGAGGCTGCACGCGCTCTGGCAGAAAACGAGGGGTATGGCTACCAGACAGTGATCAACAATACTTTGCGCCAGGTGTTGCTCAGCGATAAAGGTAAAGCGGCGAAGCCCGATGAGAACGCCGCAGGTACAAACGTCGGGCATTTCAAAAAAGGCATAACCGCCTCGGAGCTGAAAAGCCTGGAGAAAAAATTGTCAGAGGCCCTCAGCGAAATCCATCACGTGATGGAGCTAGAAGTTCGTTCCTAGACACAAACCGCTTGAGTCGGCCAAATAAAAAAGGGCGGATTGATCAGATCCGCCCTTCGCGTGGTGCTCAGTTTGCCTGCGGCACCGGCTCGATCAACCGCTCCAGCACCGGCTCCAACGCCTCCTTCGCTGGCACCCGAATGTCGAACTCACGTTCCAGCAACCCGATCAACTCATCCACATCCGTCACCTGCCGCCGCTCGCTCTCGCTGCCCAAGCGGTGAATGGCAAAACTGCCATTGTTCAGCGTGCGTCGCCATCCCTCCCCCGTCCGCGCCACCATCAATTGTTTGACGAAGGGCGATTCAGGATGAGTCGAGACGTACCAGTTACCGAGGGTGTAATCGATGTCTTCCTGACGTTGCAGATCGAAGATGTACATCGCCCGCCATTCACCGCCGACGTTGGCACGCAGGGTGTAACCGTCTGCATGCTGTTCGATGCGATAGGGTTCGTGGGGAGTGAGCTGTTCGTCCTCGGTGTCGAGGATCAGCGGTGCGGTGGGCACCATGCCGCCGAAGCCGACGTCGGTGATGTAGCGCACGCCGTCAAGGATCACCAGGCTCAAGCGGTGAGTGCGTGCGGTCCATGCGCCTTCGGGCTGGTTCATGACCACGCGACCGGTGATGCCGCGCGCCTCGAAACCCAGCGTCTGCAGCAAGGCCAGGAACAGGTTGTTGAGTTCGTAGCAGTAACCGCCACGGCCGTCGTGCAGGACTTTCTGCTCGATGGACGGCAGGTCGATGAGTACCGGTTGCCCTAACAGCGTGGTGAGGTTTTCGAACGGAAAAGCACCGGTGTGGCGCAACTGCAATTGATGCAGGGTTTCCAGGGTCGGCGCCGGGGGCGCGTCGAAACCCAGGCGTTGCAGGTACAGCGCAAGATTTGTCAGTCGTGGTTCGCTCATCGCTCAATCCTTATGCATGGAGCCCGCGGATCGCTCCGCCGATGGCCGCCATGTATAAGGGAAAAAGTGCTCGGGCCGATAATTGATTTCGCCAATCGCCGCTCACGCCAAAACTATCGCCGTTTGCGTGAACCCAATCGAATCCACGTCGGCGCGTGATCGCTGGCATGAGACTCGTTACGAACCCAGGCGTCGACGCCGGCCTCTTGCAGATAAGGACTCGCTGCCTGATTGAGCAGTAGATGATCGATGCGCAGTCCCGAGTTTTTCTGCCAGTGCTGCCGGAAGTAGTCCCAGAAGGTGTAGATCCGCTCCTCTGGATACAGATGACGCAGGGAATCAGTCCAGCCCTGATCCAGCAGACGCTGATAACACGCACGACTCTCGGGTTGCAGCAGCGCGTCCTTGAGCCAGGAGCGTGGGTTGTAGATGTCCATATCGGTGGGCACCACGTTGTAGTCGCCGGCCAGCACCACCGGATGCTCGCTGCCTTGCAGGTCCTTGGCGTACGAGATCAGCCGCTCGAACCACGCCAGTTTGTAATCGAACTTCGGCCCCGGCTGCGGATTGCCGTTGGGCAAGTACAGACACCCCACCAGAACCCCGTGCACGGCCGCTTCGATGTAGCGGCTATGGGTGTCACTGTCATCGCCCGGCAGACCACGCCGACGCTCCAGCGGTTGCGCATCGCGCGCCAGAATCGCCACCCCGTTCCACGCCGCCTGGCCCTGCCAGATAGCGCCATAACCGGCCGCCTCCAGCTCAGCGGCAGGGAATGCCCCGTCCACCGATTTGAGTTCCTGCAGGCAGGCGATGTCTGGCTGCTCCCGCGCCAGCCACGCCAGTAGATTGGGCAGGCGTACACGCATGCCGTTGACGTTGAAGGTGGCGATTTTCAGGTTGTTCATAATCCGATGCTCGCGCCGGATGGGCGGTATCCAATTGTGACCGGGGGCTGCCCCGGCAGTTGCCGCGGCGGATGTAACAGGCGACTAAAGGTGCGCGCTCTGCAGCGGGAAATCTTCCTGCGAGACCTTGAGCAACGGCAGCAGCGCATACCTGTCCACCGGACGACTGAGGTAAAAACCCTGCACTTCATGACACTGATCCGAGATCAGGAAGTCCAGTTGCTCCAGCGTCTCGACACCTTCTGCAGTGACGGTCAGGCCCATCGCCTTGCCCAGGTTGATGATCGCCTGCACCACGGCGCGATCATTGCTGCCGCTGCTCATGGACGAAATAAAGCGTTTGTCGATCTTGATCCCGTCGAACGGATACGTGCGCAAGTAACCCAGCGAGGAATAACCGGTGCCGAAGTCGTCCATGTTCAGGCGCACGCCCAACTCCTTGAGCGCATTCATGGTCGCCAAGGCGCCATCGACGTCGATGAGCATCACGTTTTCAGTGATCTCCAGCTCCAGCCGACTGGCGGGCAAGCGGGTCTGGATCAACGCTTCGCGCACGTCCTCGATCACATCGCTACGGGCGAATTGAACCGGTGACAGGTTGACCGATACCATCATCGCACCGGGCCAGGTCAGAGCGGTCTCGCACGCCTCGCGTAGCACCCAGCGGCCCAATGGCACGATCAGATCGGTTTGCTCGGCCAGCGGGATAAACGCGTCGGGACTCAACAAGCCTTGCACTGGATGCTGCCAGCGCAGCAGCGCTTCGACCGAGACGATGCGCTTGCCATCGACGTGATAACGCGGCTGGTAATGCATCACGAATTCGTTGTTCTTGATCGCCCGACGCAGGTCGTTTTCCAGTTGCCGGCGATGCTGGATCTGATCGTTCATGTGCGCGGCAAAATAGCACCAGGTCTTCTTGCCATCGGATTTGGCCTGATACAACGCGATATCGGCACACCGAATCAGCTCCTGTGGAATATGCCCCTGGCGCCGGCTCAAGGCGATACCGATGCTCGCGCCGATGTGCAGCGAGTGATGGTCGTAGTGAATCGGCTGATGCAGGCTGTCGAGCAAGCGCTCGCAAAACCGGTCGATTTCCGCGTGGCTGTCCATGCCATGGAGCACCAGCACGAACTCGTCGCCCCCCAGTCGGGCGACCAGATCAATTTCTCGTGTGCTCTCGCGCAAACGGGTGGCGACTTCCAGCAATACTGCATCGCCGGCCGGGTGGCCGAGGGAATCGTTGATCGGCTTGAAGTTATCCAGGTCGATCATCAACAACGTCAGCGCCGTCGACTGCTCTTTCAGTGCCAGCGCCTCATCGAGAAAACGCGCCAGTTTGTTGCGGTTCGGCAGGCCGGTCAGGGCATCGTGCAACGACAGATGCTGGATCTGCGCATGGGCGGCGACTTCGTCGGTGATGTCGCTGGCCGTTCCGCGATAGCCCAGCACTGCGCCCTTGCGCTGGATCGGCCGTGCCGACACCCGACAGACCCGCTGTTGCCCCGATTGATCGCGGTAGGAACAGCGCAAATGGCTGACGGCTTGCTCTTCATCGAGTTTGTTCAGCCACAGCGACAACGGCGTCGTATCGCAATTGAGCAATTGCCCGATGTTCTGTCCCAGCCACTGCTGATCGGAGAACCCGGTGACGGTGCTGAAGCGTCCCGACAGATAAGTGATGCAATGCTGGTCATCGATTTCCCAGATCCAGTCGGACGCGGCCTCGGCTACCGCACGAAAACGCTCTTCACTGGCCTCCAGTGCCTGGTTCGACAAATCGAGGCTGGTGTAACTGGCATCCACATGCCCGGACGTGCGCAGGACATAGCGAAAGAAATAAGCGGTCAACAACGCCAGAACCAGCAGCGCCCCGCCCAGTGGCGGCAAGAGTGACCAGAGCAATTGATGACCCGGCCGCTGGAGCCGGGAGACCAGACTGTAACCGGTGCCAGCGAGGGCAATAGCGGGCTGACCGGGAGCGATGACGTTGTCGGGCGTCAGGCTCAAGTCGTGCAAACCGTAATCGACGCTCAAGGCGCTGAGCTTTTCAGGGTTCAGCTGGTCAACGTATATAAGCACCGAAGTGCTTTTGGGATCGACCGCCGGGCGTTCGTCATTGGGCACAATCGCGGCGGCCGACAGCAGCGCGGGTTTGCCCTCGAACAAGGTGTAGTGGCTGACGGGCTTGATGAGGTTCTCCTGACCCTGAACCTCGTCAATGAGCGTCGCCATCGAGGTCGACAGATAGGCCGCCGCCTCGTCCTGCACCTGAAGCCCACGCACCACGGCGTATTTTGTTCGCTGGGGATCGACCACGAAAACACCCTCGTAGTGGTCCATGGTGAACAGGGTCTTACCCAGGTTCTGCTCGACGTAGGCCCATTCCACATCGACCTCGCCGTTCAGGTGATCATAGGCCGACGTCCAGTTGGCATAACTGGCAATGTAGTTTTTCGTGGAGGTAATGCGGTTTTCCAGCGCGCGCTGGGTATAAAACGTGGTCTTGGCCAGATCCTCGGCATCGAGCCGCCCGGCAATACTGAACAGGGCGATCAGCGCGATCAGCACCCCAACCACAAACAACAGACCGACCACCAACATCAGGTTGCGGGTAATCGGGGTATGGCGCGCAGGTGCAGCGGTGGTAACGGCAGACAAATCCATGCACTTGATCCTGTCAATCGATTGCTCGATCGGAATGAGACCGTTGGGCCGGTCGGTCAGGTGTGACAGCCAGGCTCTCTGCACTGACCATAGCAGGCATGCCCGATCATCGCTCCTGGACTGTAGCAGCTGCCGAAGGCTGCGTTCGGCTGCGGAGCAGTCGTAAAATCAGAGAGATCGCGGTACATCTGGCAGATCGCATTAGCCGGATTCACGACTGCTCCGCAGCCGAACGCAGCCTTCGGCAGCTGCTACACAGTGTGCATCGTTTTACCCCCCAGCCATGGTGGAAAGCGTCATCGATCCGAGCGCATCAGCGCCTCGACGCCCCCTTCCATCGACAACACCGCCGAGCGATTTCGCCCTGAATGCTTGGCCTGGTACAGCGCCGCATCCGCGCGCTTGATCAACACTTCGGTGCTGTCGTGCGCCGTCGGCACAAACGAATAACAGCCAAGACTGACCGTCAGATAGCCCGTGGGCGAACCGCTGTGGGTGATGTTTTTGTCCATGACGCTGCGGCGGATTTGCTCGGCGATCGTCAGTGCTCCATGAATGTCGGTGTCCGGCAGCAACACCGCGAACTCTTCACCGCCGTAGCGCACCGCCAGATCGGCTTTGCGGTGACAGCAACTCTTCAGGGCCCGCGCCACTTCAGCCAGGCAATGGTCCCCGGCCACATGACCGTAAGTGTCGTTGTAGCGCTTGAAGTAATCGATATCGAGCATGATCAGGCCCAGCGAACTCGACCGCCGGGCACCGCGCCCGAACTCTTTCTCCAGCGCCCGTTCGAACAAGCGGCGGTTGGCCAACCCGGTCAGGCTGTCGTGGGTGGCGATCAGTTCCAGGGTTTTCTGCGCCTCGCGCAAATCCGCCTCGATGCGCTCGCCCGCGCGAACCTGATGAATGAACACCCAACCGAACAACCCCACGCCGAGGACAACCAGAGCGACGATCACACCGGATTGAATCGCCGTGTCGTACCAGTCCTTGAGGACCGCGTCTTTGGAGGATGCCGCCGCGACCACCACCGGATAGGCATCGAGCTGACGATAGCCATACAGCCGAGGGATGCCATCCACCACTGAGTCGATCATGGCATTGCCGGATGTGGCGTTGGGCAAGAGTTTCTGAAAAATCTCGCCCTTAGCCAATGACCTGCCGATCTGCGATTCCACAAACGGCCGCCGCGCCAGCAGTGTTCCATCGGTCAATGCCAAAAACATCGCGCCGTTGTCGTCGAGGCTGAAGCTTTTGAAGAACTGATCGAAGTACGACATCTTGATCCCGGCCAGCAACACACCCTGGAAATGACCGCTCTGATCGTTTATCCGCCTGGAAACCGGAATGATCCACTCGCCATTTTCCCGACTACGAATGGCCGGGCCGATGTGCGCCAGGGTTGAGATGTTTTGCTGGTGAAACCTGAAATACTCGCGATCCGCCACACCAGCCCCGCGGGGTAGATCCTCGAACGACGTCACGGCCCATTGCCCCTGCCTGTCGAACAGAAATATCCCGTGCAACTGATGCAGCGCCTGCACCCGCCGGGCGAAGGTTTTCTGCAGGCGTGGCGTCTGGGCAGCGTCGAAACCTTCAGCCTGAATCCAGTCCACCAGACTGGTCAGTACCAGATCGGCCTTCATGAACGTGTCTTCGGCCTGCTGCGCCATGGCCCGGGTCAGGTTCGACGACGACACCTCGGCCAACGCCAGGTCATGCCGACGCGACTGCTCCAGTTGCAGGTAAAGCAGCCCACAGAGACAAAGGCATACCGCCGCAATGAACAGCACCGCAGCCTTGAGCAAAGGCAGTCGCTTCAAGGCACCACCGGACGCGTGCTGCAGATCGTGAATGGGGATAGGCAAAAGTGAGTCCTGGAAAAGGGTAAGACATGGGCAACGGCCCAAAGCCCCTATTTTTTTGAGCGTAGTCTACGGGGTTGTGCGGGATAAACAGAGGATTGAGGGATAAATGGTTGTGTTTTAATTCCATGACGCAAGGCAAAACCACATGACCTTGAAGAAGCTACGATTAACTGACATCACGACAGGAAATCGAAATGAGTAAGGTAGACGAGCTCGCCGCGAAGCTTAAACAATCCCGGCAAACCAGTGCCGACGCGACCATCGCCGATCAAGCCATCGACAGCTGGCCCGCCCAGGTCTACGAGCTGTATCACCAGATCGAAGCCTGGCTGCAACCACTGATCGAGGTGGGCCTGAAGCTGCGACGCAATTCCACCCATGTATTCGAGAGTGCGCCGGACGGCGCGACTTACGATTACGCCATCGACCAACTGCTGATCGAAGGCAACCACCACGGCATCACCTTCGATCCCGTCGCGCGCCTCACCGTCGACGGTGCCGGGCGGATCGAAATCCACTCGACAGGCAAGGAGCTCGCCTTGTTACGAACCGTGAACGAACACGGCGAGACGCAGTGGTGGCTCCAGGCGAGCGAACAATCCGGACAACAACCGGATGCGATCGCGCTGACGGAACACAATTTGCTGCTGGCCGTGCAGGAAGGCTTGGGGCTTTAAGGCCTACAACTTGCTCTGCTCCGCTGCCACCGAGGGAGGCGCCGTTCGCCTCCCGTCCAGCGCCGGCCGCTCCGAAGGCAGATTCAACGCCCGCAATACCGGGGAGTCATAGCCATACACATCGGGCTTGAATGTCACGCGCCCATCAAGACTCAGGTCCACCGTCCAGTAGGCCAACAGCACCGGCACTTTCACCGGGAGCCTGATGTTCTCTGTCTTGCCGTTGGCTAACTGTTTTTGAATCCCTTCGCTGTTCCAGTGAACTGGATCGTTGAACAACAGCTCCACCAATTGCAGCGGGTTTTCTACCCGAATACAGCCGGAGCTGGTCGCGCGATTGGATTTCGCGAACAAATCTCGATGCGGCGTGTCGTGCAGATAAATCGAATACTCATTGGGAAAACGAATCACTACCTGCCCCAGCGAGTTATCCGACCCCGCATCCTGCCGCAAGGTGAGACCGCGCGGGTTGTCCCAATCGACAGTGGACGGATCAAGCACATTGCCATCTCGATCGATCACGCGAATCCGGCTTGCCTCAAGGTAACCAGGATTGTCGCGAATCTTCGGAAGCATGTCCTTGAGCAGAATCGTCGGTGGTACGGTCCAGGTGGGGTTGAACGTGACGTAGGTGATCGCGGATTGAAAAATCGGCGTGCTGCGAAACGGTTTACCGACCTGCACCCGTGAGCGCCAGATCGGTTTGCCATCGCGATAGAACGCGACTTTATACCCGGCGATATCGACCACGACGAAGGTGCCCTGAAGCTTGTACAGCAGCCATCGCGCCCGCTCCATGTTCACCCGCACCTGATCGATTCGCGCCTCGACTGGTACATTCAGCTCCGTGAGTGTCGCCGGCCCCGCTACGCCGTCCGCCCCAAGGTATTGCTCCGTCTGAAACTTCTTCACCGCCGCGGTGACGGCGTCGTCGTAGTCGGTGCGAGCAGTTCCTTGCGCGGCGAGATAACCGCCCGCCGCCAAACGCGTACGCAGTAGAGCAACCGAGGCGTCGTCCATGCCGGGCCTGAGCGTCTGCCCTTCCGGGATCTTTGGCCAGCCACCCCGATCACGAACCTTGCGCAGTTGCGCCAGGCCATGGCGCAACGTGCCGTAAACCGCTTCTTGGGGCGGCGCCTGGGCAAAGGCGCGCGCAATGTCATGGCTATCGAGGGCGGCAAAAAACTTATTGACGTCCTCCCGAGGATCGACGCCAGCGGGGTCGAAGTTCCAGTGGATGTCCAACCGCGAAGGGTCGACCTTGCCGCGCCGCAACTGCAGCAGCGCCGTGATGAACGTCCGAGTGGCGGAGATATCAAAGGCTGCCCGTTGCCCGGGGGTTGGGGAGGTTGTCTGCATCAGCGTGTGGGCCTCGGCCAACTCGGCGATCCGGAAATCCGCGGGGTTCAGGCCATCGGCCTGGGTATCACCCAAGCTTTTCAACAACTGGGCGACATCGTCATCGTCCGTCCAGGCGGCGCGATAGCCACGATGGCTATAAAAATCCAGCACGACTCGGTTCACATCGACCCGTTGATGACGCGGCGAGGTGAGCAGCGGCGGAAACGCCGAACTCAATGGCGCCAACTCCGCCTGAATCGCTTGGCCGACATAATCACCGGGAGCCGCTTCAGCCACAGTGCTAACGGGAGATGCCGGCTCAATCGGCGAAGTTTGCGCGATCGCAGTGCCGCTTATCAGAAAGCCCATAAAAAATATGCGGCTTATGACGAATAACCTTGTTAACTGCCCCATGGATAATCCTTAATCTTCCGTTTTCAACCGGCTAGCGTCGTGCGCGCTGCTAGACTCGAAATATTCAGATGAGACTTGCATATGGCCCCACACCGCTTTGGCTGCTTAATGACGGCCCTGCTGCTGACTGCTTTTTTTTCATTACCGGCAGCCTACGCCGATTCGCTTGAAGCTGCCTTGGTCAAAGCGGCCCCCGATGCCAACGCCAAAGTCATTGCCCTGGCCGTTCGCGCCTCCCAATGCAGCCGGGCCCAAGGCACGTCCCCGGTGCAGAGACTCGCAGTGATCGATTATTCCCTGCCCTCGACGGTGCAACGTCTTTGGGTATTCGACCTTAAACAACGCAAATTGTTGTTCCATGAACTGGTCGCCCACGGTCGCAACAGTGGCGAGAACATGGCCAGCCAATTCTCCAATCAGAATGCCAGCTACGCCACCAGCCTGGGCTTGTACCGTACCCAATCCAGCTATGTCGGGCAGAACGGTTATTCCCTGCGCATGGAAGGTCTGGAACCGGGTTTTAACGACAACGCCTTCGAACGGGCGATCGTCATTCACGGCGCGCCTTACGTCAGCCCTGCCCTGGCGCGGGCCAATGGCCGGATTGGCAGAAGTCTCGGCTGCCCTGCGGTGAGGCCTGCGATTGCACATCGGCTGATCGACTCGATGAAGGATGGGCAGTTGTTATTTTCTTACTACCCGGATCAGCGTTGGTTGAAGTCTTCTTCGTATATCAATTGCGGTAACGCCACCGTGGCGGATTCGTCCAGGTCCAATAGCAGTCCTTGAACACCGCGTGAAACTGTCAAAACTGTAATCTTGGCCTCAGCCTGCTGAAAGGCACCGCCCGTTAGCCTCCTCCCCATTGAGTTCTCTTCCTTCCGCTCAGGATGGACCTGAGGGCTTCATCAGGCTGACGGACGGGATAAAACGGCATGCATTCCAACACCTCAAGACGCACCTTTGTGAAGGGCCTGGCCGCTGGCGGGGTGCTCGCTGGCCTCGGGCTTTGGCGCACGCCAGTCTGGGCGGTCACCAGCCCCGGCCAACCGAATGTGCTGGCCGGTACCGACTTCGACCTGTTCATTGGCGAATCCCCGGTCAACATCACCGGCAACCCTCGAACCGCGATGACCATCAACGGCGGCATTCCCGGCCCCCTGCTGCGCTGGCGTGAAGGCGACACCGTCACGCTGCGGGTGAAAAACAAACTCAAGGACAGCACGTCCATTCACTGGCACGGCATTTTGCTGCCGGCCAACATGGACGGTGTGCCGGGCCTGAGTTTTCACGGGATCGAACCGGATGGCATGTACGTCTACCAGTTCAAGGTCCGGCAGAACGGCACTTACTGGTACCACAGCCACTCGGGCTTCCAGGAACAGTCCGGGGTTTATGGGCCGTTGGTGATCGACGCCAAGGAGCCGGAGCCGTTCCAATACGACCGCGATTACGTGGTGATGCTCACCGACTGGACCGACGAAGACGCCGTCGGCCTGATGAAAAAACTCAAGAAACAATCGGACTACTACAACTACAACAAACGCACTGTGGGCGACTTCATCCACGACGTCAGCGAGAAAGGCTGGGGGTCGACGGTGGCCGATCACAAGATGTGGGCCGAGATGAAGATGAACCCCACCGACCTGGCGGACGTCAGCGGTGCCACTTACACCTACTTGATGAACGGCCAGGCGCCGAACATGAACTGGACTGGCCTATTCCGTCCCGGCGAAAAGCTGCGCCTGCGTTTTATCAACGGCTCGTCCATGACCTATTTCGACGTACGTATCCCGGGCTTGAAAATGACCGTGGTCGCGGCGGATGGCCAACACGTCAAACCGGTGAGCGTCGACGAGTTCCGCATCGCGGTGGCGGAGACGTTCGATGTAATTGTCGAGCCGACCCAGGACGCCTACACGCTGTTCGCCCAATCGATGGATCGAACGGGTTATGCGCGAGGCACCCTGGCGGTGAAGGCAGGGTTGTCGGCGCCGATTCCAGCGCTGGATCCGCGACCGCTGCTGACCATGGATGACATGGGCATGGGCGGCATGGATCACGGCAGCATGGGCGGTGACATGGCGGGGATGGACCACGGTGCCATGCAAGGCATGAACGGTGGTGACATGCAGGGCATGGACGGCGGCGACATGCAGGGCATGGACGGCGGCGACATGCAGGGCATGGACGGCGGCGACATGCAGGGCATGGACAGCATGGCCGGAATGGATCACAGCAGCATGGCCATGGGTGGCATGGCCGGAATGCAATCCCATCCCGACACGGAAAAAAACAACCCGCTGGTGGACATGCAAGCCATGAGCACCACGCCAAAACTCGACGACCCGGGCATCGGCCTGCGCAACAACGGCCGCCGTGTGCTGACCTACTCCGACCTGCGCAGCACCTTCGAAGACCCGGACGGCCGCGAGCCCGGCCGCACCATCGAACTGCACCTGACCGGCCACATGGAGAAGTTCGCCTGGTCGTTCAACGGCGTGAAGTTCTCTGATGCCGAACCCGTGCGACTCAAGTACGGCGAGCGGGTTCGAGTGGTGCTGGTCAACGACACGATGATGACTCACCCCATTCATTTGCACGGCATGTGGAGCGACCTCGAAGACGAGAACGGCCAGTTCATGGTACGCAAACACACCATCGACATGCCGCCAGGATCAAAGCGCAGCTATCGGGTCACTGCCGATGCGCTCGGCCGCTGGGCCTACCACTGCCATCTCCTGTACCACATGGAAATGGGCATGTTCCGTGAAGTTCGCGTGGAAGAATAAGGCGCTACCCATGACCAGACTCACTCCGATCACTTTGACCCTCGTCACCATGGGCCTGACGCTCTCTTCGGCCATGGCCGCCACCGACAACATGCAGGGCATGGACCATAGCCAGATGCCGGGCATGGACCACAGCCAGATGCAGAGCGAGGATTACGGGCAAATGCAGCCCGCCGCGCCGACCCAAAGCCGCACGCCGATCCCGGCATTGACCGACGCCGACCGTGCCGCCGTTTTCGTCAGCCCCGCCGGCCATGACATGCACGACAGTGCGCTCAACTATTACTTCCTCGCCGACAAACTCGAATGGCAGGACGCCGATAACGGCAGCGCATTGGCGTGGGATCTGTCCGGCTGGATCGGCGGCGACATCGATCGCCTGTGGCTGCGCTCCGAAGGCGAACGCGTCAATGGCAAAACCGAAGACGCCGAGGTCCAGGCCCTCTGGGGTCACGCGATCAGCCCATGGTGGGACGTGGTGACCGGCGTGCGCCAGGACTTCAAACCCGGCGCCCCGCAAACCTGGGCCGCGCTCGGTGTGCAAGGCATGGCGTTGTACAACTTCGAAACCGAGGCCACCGCGTTCATCGGCGAAGGCGGTCAGACCGCTGCACGCCTTGAAGGCGACTACGACATCCTGCTCACCAACCGGCTGATTCTGCAGCCGACCGCCGAGCTCAACGTCTACGGCAAAAACGACCCGCAACGGGGCATCGGCTCCGGGTTGTCCAGCACCGAAGCCGGCCTGCGCCTGCGCTATGAAATCCGCCGGGAATTCGCGCCCTACATCGGCGTGACCTGGAACCGCACCTACGGCAAAACCGCCGATTACGCCAGGGACGAAGGCGAGGACCGCAGCGAAGCCCGACTGGTCGTCGGCGTTCGGCTGTGGTTCTAAACACTTCAACTCAAAAACCTAAAAACCAACCGCTTAAAGCGGTAAGAGGCCTTGCATGCGCACCATCAAAACCACCGCTGTCGCCATCGCACTTTCCACCGGGCTGCTCATGAGCGCACTGGCTCAAGCCCACCCGAAACTGCTCTCCTCCACCCCAACCGAAGGCGCGGACGGCGCAGCGCCCAGCAACATCGAACTGCACTTCTCCGAAAACCTCATGACCCAATTCTCCGGCGCCAAACTGGTCATGACCGAAATGCCCGGCATGGCCCATTCCCCCAT
This sequence comes from Pseudomonas sp. URMO17WK12:I6, assembly GCF_003253625.1. Lineage (NCBI taxonomy): Bacteria > Pseudomonadati > Pseudomonadota > Gammaproteobacteria > Pseudomonadales > Pseudomonadaceae > Pseudomonas > Pseudomonas sp. URMO17WK12:I6. Next base: position 242,538 of record NZ_QKYZ01000004.1, on the reverse strand, counting down.
GCCGATGAAAGCCAAGGTCTCCGGCGGCAGCGACCCGAAAACCATGGTCATAACCCCGCTCTCGCCCCTGCCCACCGGCAGCTACAAAGTCGAATGGCGCGCCGTGTCTTCGGACACTCACCCGATCACCGGCAACGTTACGTTCAAAGTGAAGTGATTGATGAGCGACTCGGTCGGCATTGCCCTGCGGTTTGCGTTGTATGTGGATTTGATGCTGTTGTTCGGGGTAGCGCTTTTTGGGCTGTACAGCCTTAAAGGTCAGGAACGGATGTCCGGGGCGGTGCTGCCATTCCGCTCGATGCTGGCGGGGACGGCAGTGCTGGGCGCGGTGTTGTCCGTCGCCAGCATGGTGATGATGGCGAGCGCCATGAGCGGTGAAACGGACTTCGCCGAGCTGCGTCCGCACATCGAAATGATGCTGTTTGAGACGGATGTCGGCTTGGCTTGGGGGGTTCGCATTGTTGCGCTGGTGATCGCTGGCTTAGCGGTGATGCTCCGTGCATCTGGTTTCAGTTTATGGGCCGCGGCTTTTGCCGGTGCTGTTGCCCTCGCCAGCCTGGCCTGGAGCGGACATGGGGCGATGGATGAAGGCAATCGTCGTTATTGGCATTTCACGGTAGACATTCTGCACCTGCTGGCGGCGGGGGCTTGGCTTGGCGCGTTGCTGGCGTTTGCGTTGATGGCGAAGATCAACGCCCTGCAAACCGAAGCGCGCCTCAGGTTGCTGGCCCGCGCGGTTAATCGGTTTGAGGCGATTGGCGCGGCCATCGTCGTGGTCATCACGGTGACGGGGGTGGTGAATTATCTGTTCATCGTTGGGCCAAAGCTGGACGAGGTGTTTCTCAGCACTTACGGGATTCTGCTGTTCATCAAAGTGGTGCTGTTTGCCGGCATGCTGGTGCTCGCCGCGTTGAACCGGTTTCACCTCGGGCCGTTTCTGGAGCGGTCGTTGCGGGACGGGCAATACACGGTCGCCGCCAATGCGTTGCGGCGCAGCGTGGTGGTGGAATTGGCAGCGGCGGTGTTGATCGTGGGATTGGTGGCCTGGTTGGGGACGTTGAGTCCGGAGATGAAAATGGGCGAATTGTAGGGGCACAAGTACCTTTAGAAGGCGCGTAACAAAAGAGGTCGCCTTCCCCGACGTCCGGTGCCCTCCTTTATTTGCCTAGGTGAAAATCCCCTACTACCGTCAACAGTCAGAGGCGGCATTTACCGCTGTGGGCACTCGACATCAGGGAGCGAAATCGGGATGGCTTACAATTTAGCGTTGGTGAACCCCTTTAATGCAAAGGAATCAGCGGATTACGACGAAATATCTAGAAGCTGGCTTGATGCCTGGAAAGAAAAGTCCAAAAGAATAATGCCCCCACCCTCGGAAAGCGATTCAAAAAATTCATCTCCTTCTTTCAAAGAAGATGGAATAAAAAGATTAAGAGATGACGATGAGGAAGAAAAGGCACACCCGAGCAAGACACAAAAAACTTCGACAATCATCTCTAAATACATAAGCAAAGGCTGCCTGGTGTCCGGTGGACCCGCCGCCGAGCAGCTTGTTAGTTTTATTAGAACACTGATTGGAGACGGCGATCGAATTTACGTCTTGGGCCATTGTGAACCGGGAAGCTCCGTGCTTATGTCCTCGGAAGAAAAAGGCAAAGGTCAAACCGTCAACGCCAAAGAACTGGCAAGATTCTTTGACGTGTTATTTGGACTTAATAAGAGCTATGCGGGAAAAATCAAGATATTCGGATGCCATAGCGCACTGGGTTTGGGTGATACAAAATCCTTCGCCGAACAATTCAAGGATGCAATGAGGAAACGTGAATACCATAACTGCACCATTGAAGGGTATACAGCGTCAGTCAGAGGCTACGATGGCGAGCACAAAGTTGCGTTCATCGGAACCGCCGAAGAGCTAAAACGAGCCCAGATGGCTGAAATTCTGTATGCAGAAGAAACGATCAGCAAAGCTAAGCTCGACTCTTTCTATGAAAACAAAACCGCACGTCCCAGCACCCGGAGAGTGTCCTTCGCCTAGTTTCAGATAGTTTTAAGACAATAGGCTGACGCGTCGCTCAATCATTAAAGGGCGCAAAGGCTTAAGGGTTGACACCCAAGCGCCAAGGTGAAAAAAAAGCGGCGCAATTATCGAAAGGAGTTCGAAAATGGCTGACGTGATGAAAGTAGTGGATGTCGACTTAAAAATACTTAAATCAAATCCACCGCAGCTACACATATCGGCAATTGGCCTGGTGAATTCTGGTGGATGGACAAACCCGAGACTGGAGCCACGGGTTTATATCCAGTTCCCACCGGACGGCATTCAGGACTTCGATTTTGTTGCTGATCCGCCCCAAGGGGCTGCTATACAGGTCATCCTTCCCATCGACGCATCAAAACTTTGGAAAGACCCGCCACTCGATAAACTCAAGGGAGTAAGAGTCCACTCTGCTAGCAACTCGATTGAAGCTCACCTTAAGAGTTCGAAGTCCGTGGCTTGTGGATAAACAACTCATATAGAGGGATACGTGTCGGGCCTTGCCTGACACGTATCAGCCATTGGAATGTCACCCTGGCAGCACAACCAACCTCTGTGGGCGTCGTTTGATATGGATCAACAACGCCCTGCGACCGTGGCGTAAGTTCAAGATCACTCCCTCTAACGGGAACACAACATACCTTGGTCCGCAGCCATCCGACGCTGCCGATCCGCGTTATCACTGTGGAGATCGCCATGCACATCTACGTCAAATCCCTGTTGGCCGCTCTGCTCATGAGCAGCCCATTACTGGCGCCGGCTGCCGAATACCCCGAAACGGTGCCCGCCGCCCCCACCGATAACGCAACCCAAGCCACGCCCATGCAAGACAAGGCCATGAGCGAACAGATGAAAAAAATGCAGGCGGCCCACGACAAAATGATCGCCGCCAAAACCCCGGCCGAACGCCGGGCAGCCATGCAGGAAGCCATGACTACGATGAGAACAAGCCTCGGCATGCTGCACGACAATTGCAGAGGTATGGGGATGGGCATGGGCATGTCCGGTGGCAAGGGCAGCTCGGATACGGCGATGATGGACATGATGATGAAAATGATGGATCAGCAATCCATGATGATGAAGATGCCGATGGGCCAATAAGCATCGCGCCATAGCCCCCGTCATAGACGGTTGGCATTGGCCGGCATGGCCGGACGACACCCCCGGAAGATTTTCGTCAGAACGGAGCGCGTCACATGAACCACTCAAACCCCTCGACACCTCCAGCCACCTCATTCTGGCGCAGCAAACCCGGCATCGCGCTAGGCATGCTGCTGGTGATCGGACTGTTCTACCTGGCCCGCGAGCATTACGGTCATATCTACCCGCTTTTGCCCTATCTGATTCTATTGCTGTGCCCGCTGATGCACCTGTTCGGGCATCACCACGGCAGACACTGACCCATGCATCGCCATCTCGATCACCTCAAATCACCTGCTTTGGCGCAGCAGGCGGCGGAGCCGACGACCGAAAAAGAGTACACCTGCCCCATGCACCCGGAGATCCGCCAGCGCAGTCCGGGTACATGCCCCAAGTGCGGCATGACCCTTGAGCCGGTGTTGCCCGAACTGGAGGAATCGGGCAACCCTGAGCTCGCGGACTTTTCCCGGCGCTTCTGGTGGACCCTTCCTCTGACTCTGGCGGTGACCGCACTGGCGATGGGCAGCCATGGCTTGAGCCTGTTTCACGGCGCCACACAGAACCTGGTCGAACTGGTGCTCGCCACGCCCGTCGTGCTTTGGGCCGGCTGGCCGTTCTATGTGCGCGGCGCGCGTTCGGTCATCCAGCGCAGCCCCAACATGTGGACGCTGATCGGCCTCGGCACCGCGGCGGCCTTCCTCTATAGCCTTGCCGCCACCCTGACACCCGGCCTGTTTCCAGCCACCTTCATGATGGACGGCCGGGTTGGCGTGTACTACGAAGCAGCGGCGGTCATTATTTCCCTGACGCTGCTCGGGCAGATACTGGAACTCAAGGCGCGCTCGCAAACCTCGGCCGCGATCAAATCACTGCTCGGCCTGGCGCCCAAGACTGCGCGCCGGATCAACACCGACGGCAGCGAAACAGACATTGCACTGAGCCATGTGCACAGCGGCGACACCTTGCGCGTGCGCCCCGGCGAGAAGGTCCCGGTCGATGGTGTGGTGTTGCAGGGCGAAAGCGCGGTGGACGAGTCCATGCTCACAGGCGAGCCGGTCCCCGTGATGAAACGCCCTGGTGACGGGCTGATCGGCGCCACCCTCAATACCCACGGCAGCCTGGTGATGCAGGCGCAGAAGGTGGGCTCAGCCACCGTGCTTGCGCAAATTGTGCAGATGGTGGTCCAGGCACAACGCTCCAAAGCACCGATGCAACGCCTGGCGGACGTGATTGCTGGCTACTTCGTCATGGTGGTGATCGCCATTGCCGTCCTGACTTTTGTCGGCTGGGGGTTGTGGGGGCCGCAACCGAGCTGGGTGTTCGGCCTCATCAATGCAGTGGCGGTGCTGATCATCGCCTGCCCGTGTGCCCTCGGCCTGGCCACACCGATGTCGGTGATGGTCGCCACCGGCAAGGCGGCCAGCAGCGGCGTGCTCTTTCGGGATGCGGCGGCGATCGAAAACCTGCGCAAAATCGACACCCTGATCGTGGACAAGACCGGCACCCTCACCGAAGGCCGCCCGGCGTTTCACAGCGTCGAACCTGCGCCTGGCTACAGTGCTGACGAGGTGCTGCGCCTGGCCGCCAGCCTCGACCAGGGCAGCGAGCACCCGTTGGCCCACGCCATCGTCGAACATGCACGCGCCAATGGCTTGGTGTTAAGCACAGCGCAGACGTTCGAGTCGGCGTCAGGGATCGGCGTGCGCGGCCAAGTCGACGGGCACCGTGTTCAACTGGGCAACACCGCCCTGATGGCAGAAGCCGGCATCGCCCTGGAAGCCTTGCAACCTCAAGCCGAGCAACTGCGCAGCGACGGAACCAGCATCATGTACCTGGCCGTGGATGGCGTGCTCGCGGGGTTGCTCGCCGTCGCCGACCCGATCAAACCCACCACCCGGCTCGCTGTCGAACGCCTGCAGGCCGATGGCGTGCGGGTGATCATGGCGACCGGAGACGGCCTCACCACTGCCCGTGCCGTCGCCCGCCAACTGGGTATCGAAGAAGTCCACGGCGAGGTCAAGCCACAGGACAAGGAACGCCTGGCCGCCGGTATGCAGGAACGCGGGCACCGAGTGGCAATGGCCGGCGACGGCATCAACGATGCCCCGGCCCTGGCCCGTGCCGATGTCGGTATCGCCATGGGCACGGGCACCGATGTCGCGATGAACAGCGCTCAAGTCACCCTGGTCAAGGGCGACCTGCTCGGCATTCTGCATGCCCGCAACCTGTCGGTGGCAACCGTGCGCAACATGCACCAGAACCTTGCCTTTGCCCTGGCCTACAACGCCATGGGTATCCCCCTCGCCGCCGGGTTGTTCTACCCGCTGACCGGGCATTTGCTGTCCCCGTTGGTGGCGGCACTGGCCATGAGCGTGAGCTCTGCCTCAGTGGTGTTCAATGCCTTGCGCCTGCGCCGGGCGGTGATTGACTGAGCACATTGCTGACAGCCAGGAAGCGGTTTCACTACACTGATCCAGCCTTGCCCCCCACTCCATCACAAAAGCCCGATAACGATGAAAACCATAAAAAGCACATTGCTGCTCTGTGGCCTGCTGGCGCTATCCTGCGGCGCTCAGGCAGAGCAAAGCCCTTCGCACCTGGACACCGTCCTGCAACAAGGCCAACTGCGCGTTTGCACCACAGGCGACTACAAACCCTATACCTTCAAAGGTGAAGACAGCGAATACTCGGGCATCGACATCGCCATGGCCCGCTCGCTGGCCGACAGCCTGGGCGTGAAGGTCGAGTGGGTCCAGACCACCTGGAAAACCCTGATGCCCGACATGCTCGCGGGCAAATGCGACATCGGCGTCGGCGGCATCTCCGTCACCCTGGAACGCCAGAAAAAAGCCTTCTTCAGCACCACCCTGGACGTCGACGGCAAAATCCCGCTGGTGCGCTGCGAAGATCAGGCGAAATACCAGACCCTCGAACAAATCAACCAGCCTTCGGTTCGCCTGGTCGAACCGGCCGGCGGCACCAACGAAGCCTTCGTCCACGCCTTCCTGCCCAAGGCGCAATTGCAGCTGCACGACAACGTGACCATCTTCCAGGAACTGCTGGACAAGAAGGCTGACGTGATGATCACCGATGCGTCGGAAGCGCTGTATCAGCAGAAACTCAAACCGGGTTTGTGCGCGGTCAACCCGACGCAATACATGCAGTATGGGGAGAAGGCATATCTGTTGCCGCGGGATGACATCAGCTGGAAGATGTATGTCGATCAGTGGCTGCATTTGGCCAAGGTGACGGGGAATTACCAGAAAATCCTCGGTCAGTGGATTGCGGTGCCAGAGGCTAAATAGCCCGTTAGTCCATTCCCCGTAGCAGCTGGCGCAGCCTGCGTTCGGCTGCGCAGCAGTCGTAAAATCAGAACACGCGGTTCATCAGGTAAATCACGCAACGGCGAAAACACCCCAGCCGTTGCGTCATTCCTTAGTCGTGCAGCAAGCCCGAGCTGTACTCATTAAAGCTGTTGCCGATCGCGCTCCCACCAAAGTTCACCTTGTTGGGGTTATGGCCATCGAATTGTTGGCAGCCTTCTGAAAAACAGGAACTGGTGCTCACACCCGAACAGGCGCTCAAGAGCAAAGCACCGGTGATCAGCATGGCTTTGAAGAGGTTCGAGATCATCTTGTTGTTTCCTGTGGGCTGGAGGTGAGGCAGCACGGTCTTAGGTGGTCATCCTATGCCGCGAGCCTGCCCAACTTGATGAAACATTGCTGAGCGACAGCGTTGGTTCAGCATCCTTGTTTTTTCTGAAGCGACACACCTGCTCAATGGCGGCTTTGTGCGGGAGACCTTCGGGTCTGCCGGGTTCCTGGTTTCCCGGTCTTGCAGACCCGCGCACAACTGCCACCGCATCGATTTGGGCGCTGCTTTCTCATTCCGTTTTCGCGGGCGCAGATCCGGCAGATCAGATAGTGCATATAAACATACACTCGATATTTCAATTTTTTCCAAAGGCGGAAAATTTCCCGGGGTGGGAGCTTTGTGCTCGCCTATACTAAAAAGATTGAACAGTGTCAGCGAGTGCGCTTAACAAGATATTGAAATTATTGAAATTCAGGCGTCTTTTGGAGTGACTGGTTAAAAAACATATTTCTGTGATGATCTGGTGTCGTGACGAGGATTTGACATGAACGTTTTGTTGAAAGAGCTTCTGACCTATCATCACGAAGTGTCTATGAAAATTACTCAGATCAAAGAGTTGCTGAGGAAAATTAGACATGAACCCGATGGAACTGATGACTGCAAGCTGTTGTTCACGATGCTGGAAGCCTTGCATGGTGATGCAGAGCGACACCACCATGAAAATGAAGAACTTATTCGGCTGGCCTTGCTAGCGACTGAGGCGCCGATCCACCAACGGGTCAAGGATATCGAGCGAGATCATCAGGCATTTGGGCGCATTGCTGGACAGTTGAAGATGCTGAAGGATACAACTCACGAAACGAGAGTAATTGCTGACACTATCGATGACTTCATCAAAAAATATTACGATCACATGGACGCCGAGGAGAATATTTTCTTTCCGGCGGCAGATAAGTGGCTTTCAGACGACCAGTGGCAGGAAATCAAGCATCAATGGCATTAATTGGAGCTCGCCGCATACGTTAAAAAATTAGCTACTACTTAGTACTGACCTCACTAAGTAATTACGCGCACACCACGTATTAACTTACAGAGGTGTCCGTATATCGATGGCTCTTTGTTGCAAGTCACTCAACCCCTTCCGTTCCTGTTTTCACTCGCTCTCAACTACCTCCGCTAGACTCACCTGAGCCCCGCAAGCCCAATCCTGATAAACTCCCCACCTCCCAGCCTCACCCATTCCAGAAACGCCAATGCCACCAATCACTGCCACACTCGCCCTGCTCTCCCGCCGCTTCTGCGTCGCCCCATTTTGCATCGGTCAGGCTGGTCGTTGGTAACTCAGCATCTCTCTTTTACGCAAACACGCTTATTTGAAATCGCCCATTTATTCTCGAGGTAATGGTGACTCACTCTTCGGATCAACGTACTGACGAAAAAAGCCTGCCTCGATTATTGCTCGATCTACTTTGGCAAATCGCCGTACTGTTGATCCCGATTTTCCTCGTGGCGGTACTACCGCTGTTATGGGCACTCGGTGTGGTACTGGGTTGTACTGCCTTAATGTGGCTGACCGCGCGGGCCGGTTGGCGACGAACCGGCCGAGGGGCTGCACGGCTGATGACCTCTGCCGCACTAGGCCTGGGTTTTAATCTGGGCAGGGCTTTGCCGGCGTACTGGGATATTGCGGGGGCAGCGGCTGTGATGTTCTTCGGGCTGGCTTGCGTCAGTCACTTGGAAAGACGTTTTGGCCTGGTCGATAAAACACAGGCCAAGTCGTCACCGCTATCGCCTGGTCAGTCTTCAGGTGGCGCCAGTGCCTGGGGTGGGGACGAACCTCAGCAAACTCCCGAGGGCGAGCCCATCAGGGTGTTCAACTACAGCGAAATCGCCATGGGCGGGCCCGTGCTGTGCGATTACCTGTTTCCCGATGGGGTGCTGCTCCAGGGCCTTGGGTCGTCGGCTCGCTTCTCGAATGACGGACGTTATTTCGCCGCGCCTTTACCCTCGCGCCAAGCCTGGGGGTTGATGATTCTGGATCGACAGTTGCGTCAGCTTTACCAGTGTTCGTGTGATGAATTTTGGGAACTGGATGCCTTTAACGACGGCATCCTGAGTGGGCGTTACAGTCCGCTGGTCGACAACGGCGCACGGGAGATCAGCCTGGAGCAACTGCTGACGACGGCTGAAAAGGTAAGCCTGGTGCCCGTTATTGACCTTTGGGTTGAGCCTGGAGCCTGGCAAAAAAAGCTTGCGCTCGAAACGTTCCGGCATACGTCCCCCGATGGTCAGCAATGTTTGGACGCCTGCCTGGCGCTGCCGGCCAGCCTGCGCGAATTGCCACAGCCTTGCGCCCCGCTGATGAGCCCGGAATACCGCGTGAGCATAAACGGTGAGCCCACTTCGTTGCTGATCAGGGCCGATACCTCAATCATCTGGAATCACGATAGTCGCTCGTTCGCTTGCCATGCACGGATGGATGATGAGCAACCGCAAGCCCTCGAATACTGGCTCTGGCACGTAGACCGCGGCTGGCAAGCATTGCCTTGTCCGTGGCTATCTGCCGACAGCGAACCTTCCGTGGGTTGGAGCGACCCCCTGGAGCTGGATGACCACTACCTGCGGCTATCGTCCTACTTCGACTACCCGCAGCCTGATCGCGGTCGCTATGGTTATGGCTTGTACAGCATACACAGCGACTGTGAGTCTCAGGTGGGCCATGATCCGAACGGCCGGGTGCAGGTTGCGCAGCGACACCTGACTCGCGTGCGGTTGGCCGTGCCTCTGGTGGGTGATGGACAGCGAGGCGCGACGATGGTCGAGTCGGCACCATTGACTGGGGATACGCGGGCTCAATTTAGCTGGCGGCAAGACAACAGCCTGGGGCTCGGGGGTTATACCTGCAGGATTGGGGGCTGGGAGTTACCGGGCGTTTGGCTGCTCGATCATCGAGTTTCAGACACTGGACGTTACATCGCATTAATACCGTTCGCCCTGCCGCCCGCCACAGCAGGTCACGTGGTGGTGGTCGACGCACAGGAACGACAATTGATGAACAGCCCTCCTCTGTTGGTCGCACGATTGTTGGACTTTCGTGGGCCGAGACTGAGCCTGGCAGTGATTCGAGGTCGCCTGGATCAGGATCGGCAAAGCAGTCCATTGCAGCGCTTTGATCAATCGCCACCCGAGGCGGACGATGCCGCTGCATTTTGCCAGTATCGACAGGACTCCCGGCTTTACTACGAGTGGTGTGAGCTCAATGTCAGCCAACAAGGTCTGAGCGCCCTCCCCGATTGGCGCCTGGTTCAACAGCCACAGTCTGCAATCGCCGATGGAAACTTTGTCCAGCCAGCACCGATGGATAAAGATGCCGCGTGGCTGTTCGGTTGTGAAACCGAATACGCCGACAGTTGGCTACGCGTCCAGAGCCCACGCCTGGGCGGGCATTTGCTGACGGCGTCCGGTTGCGCCATCAGCCATCTCGCGCCCTCGATGATCTGGTCCGAGGATGCACGTTATCTCGCGCTGACTCGACTCCATACCAACGTCGACGATGACCACGGAGGTCGCTTGGCATGGCAGATCTTGCTGTTGGATGTCCAGGAGCGAACCTTGAGGCATTCACCTCAGTGGCTCCACAATCGACCACAGTTTGAAGGTTTTAATGCCGATGTCTTGAAGGTGCGACTATTTCTGCGCGACTGGGAAGCCGAGGATGAAAGAGACCGAGGCTCAATCAGCGCAATGAAGTTGAGCGACCTGCTGGCACTCCCCGCCGAGTCCCTGTGCCCGCACGCAGGACTCTGGCTGACGAAGGATCAACTGTGTCACTCCGAAGCGTGGCAAGCATTGGATACATCGGCTTTACGCCATTGGCGCTAGTCACGTTTATCACTGGCGCTGGCATGGCGCGCGAATAGAGACGAAGCCGACTGAGGCACGTTCGGTTGAGTCACGTTAGATGTCGGGCCTGAGCTTAATCTTGCCTGACAATATCGGAACAGGCGTATCTGTGCCGTGTAACTGGTGCCGCCGTCGGCGCGCTTGCGTGCTCTGATCGTGGCCATAGTCAACTGGTACAATTGCTACAGGGGTTGGTACGTTGTAGCAATGGCCTATAAAAACGCCTATTTACCCTATAAAACGGTTTTAAACACGTAGAGCAAAATGTTAAATAAATCAGTTATATACCCAGTAGTCTCAGGCTCTACAGTGTCTAGACGCTTTAGCGTGGCGCCGATGATGGACTGGACCGACCGCCACTGCCGCTTCTTCCTGCGCCTGCTCTCCAAGCACGCCCTGCTCTACACCGAAATGGTCACCACCGGCGCGCTGCTCAACGGCGACCACGACCGCTTCCTGCGTCACAACGAAGCCGAGCACCCGCTCGCCCTGCAACTCGGTGGCAGTGTTCCGCTGGACCTGGCCGCCTGCGCCCGCATGGCCCAGGAGCACGGTTACGACGAGGTAAACCTGAACGTCGGCTGCCCGAGTGATCGGGTGCAGAACAATATGATCGGCGCGTGCCTGATGGGGCATCCGCAGTTGGTGGCCGATTGTGTGAAGGCGATGCGTGATGCGGTGTCGATTCCGGTGACGGTGAAGCATCGGATCGGGATTAATGGACGGGACAGTTACGAGGAGTTGTGTGATTTCGTCGGCACGGTTCGGGATGCCGGGTGCACAAGTTTTACCGTGCATGCGCGGATTGCGATTCTGGAGGGGTTGTCGCCGAAGGAGAACCGCGACATTCCGCCTCTGCGTTATGACGTGGCGGCGCGGTTGAAGGCGGATTTTCCGGAGCTGGAGATTATTCTCAACGGCGGGATCAAGACGCTCGAGGCCTGTCACGAGCATTTGCAGACGTTCGACGGTGTGATGCTGGGCCGTGAGGCGTATCACAACCCTTATGTGATGGCTGAGGTGGATCAGCAGCTGTTTGGCAGCACGGCGCCGGTGATCAGCCGGGCCGAGGCGCTGGCGCAGTTGCGGCCTTATATTGCCGAGCATCTGCTGGCGGGTGGCGCGATGCATCACATCACTCGGCATGTGCTGGGTCTGGGCACCGGGTTTCCGGGGGCACGCAAGTTTCGGCAGTTGTTGTCGGTGGATATTCACAAGGCTAAAGAGCCGTTGGCGTTGCTGGATCAGGCGGCAGAGTTGTTGGAGGGACGTTAATCCCTCGTCACTCACTTGCAGGTTTCGCGCGACGGTGTCCGCGCTCTGTCTCGTTAGAAAATGGCCGCTTTGAAATGGCGGCCGTCACTTGTTCGGCCCGAGCGCTCAAAGGTCTAATTCGCAAGCTGGTCAAATCGGTAAGCATTGAGGACATGACCCAGGCCTGCTCAGCACGCTAACCGTCACCTCCATTGAACCTGCCCTCCATTTCAGCATCGTATTTACCGAGACCACGCCCCGCCTTTCAAACATCCGTTTCCAGGATGTTGCCACTGGGGCCTTCGATACGCACATGCACCCTTGAGTGGCTGTCAGCGCTCGGGTAATGTCATTAGACCCATAGGACAGAGCACGCCCATGACTTCCAAGCTGGAACAACTCAAACAAATGACCACCGTGGTTGCCGACACTGGCGACTTCGAAGCAATCGCTCGCGTTAAACCCGTGGACGCCACCACCAACCCTTCCCTGCTGCTCAAAGCAGCGGCCATTCCCGGTTATGCCGAGTTGCTGAACGCTTGCGTCAGCGACTGCAAGGGCGATGTGGGCCTGGCCAGTGACCGTTTTGGTGTGGCGGTGGGGCAAGAGATTCTGAAGGTAATTCCTGGCCGTATTTCCACTGAAGTGGATGCGCGCCTGTCGTTCGACACTGACGCCGTATTGAAGCGTGCGCACCGTCTGATCGACTTGTACGAAAAGGCCGGCGTTGGCCGTGACCGTGTGCTGATCAAGATCGCTTCGACCTGGGAAGGCATCCGCGCTGCCGAGAAGCTGGAAAAGGAAGGCATTCAGACCAACCTGACCTTGCTGTTCTCTTTCGCTCAGGCGGCGGCATGTGCTGACGCTGGAGTTTTCCTGATTTCGCCGTTCGTGGGCCGTATCTACGACTGGTACAAGAAGGCCACCGGCAACGACTACACCGGCGCGGATGATCCGGGCGTGCAGTCGGTGACGCGCATCTACAACTACTACAAGGCCAATGACTACAAAACCGTAGTGATGGGTGCCAGCTTCCGTAATCTGAATCAGATCGAGCAATTGGCCGGTTGTGATCGGTTGACCATCAGCCCTGATCTGCTGGAGAAACTGGCGGCGGATACCGGCAAGCTGGAGCGTAAATTGGTGCCGGGGCATACGGGTGAAGCGCGTCTGAGCTTGAATGAAGCGCAGTTCCGTTGGTTGTCCAACGAGGATGCGATGGCGACCGAGAAGCTGGCTGAGGGCATTCGTCAGTTTGCTCGGGACCAGGAGAAGCTTGAGGCGTTGTTGCAGGCCAAGCTGTGATTTGAGTTAGCTGGATGCAAAAAGGGCGAACCATGGGTTCGCCCTTTTTTTGCGTTGAATTCGGGTAATGGGCTTAGCACTGGAAGATGTGGTGATTGTCAGGGCGCCTTCGCGGGCAAGCCCGCTCCCACAGGGAATTAATCAGTGACGCTCCAGCGCGTTCACCAGGTCATGAAACGCCTCACGGTTGGAGTCGTTCAGGCCCATGAGGATTTTGTGTGCTTCGAGGACTTTGATCCGCACCACTTCTTCGGACTGGTCCTGGTCTGGCAGGTCGGTCAGGCATTCAGGGCATGGGATCGGGCGGTCAACGATGTTGAACACTTGCTCGAAGCCCATGGACTGCAGCAGCCGGGTGATGTCTTCGTGGGTGGTGACGACAGTCGGCAACAGGCCGACTTTTTGCCGCGACAGGATCGACAGCTTGGCCAGCAGGCCCAGGGTGGTGCTGTCGATGCTACGGGTTTCAGTCAGGTCGATCACGATGGCGTTGAAGTTCAACGCAGTGAAGATCCGCTCAATAGTCGCATCCAACGCCGAACACAAGGTCAGGCGAACTTCACCGACGAACTTCAGGACGAAGGTGCCGTCCTGCTCGGCGAACTGGATTCTACCGGTACTCATTAAAGATTCCTGCTCAACACCAACAGGGCGATATCATCCGGCATCTCCCCTAGCGTGGCCAATCCAAAAACCTGGCGCAGACCATCCAGGCTGCCGCCCGCCGCTTTGACCCGTTGAGGCAAAGCAGCTTCTTTATCTTTGAGTGTGGGTTCTGGCAAAAGGTCCAGAATGCCATCAGACATCAGCGTCAGGCTGAATACCGGCGGCAGCTCCAGTACGTGGTCTTCGTAGGTGGCTTCATTGAAGAGGCCCACCGGCAGACCACGCCCTTCCAGGTAACGAACACTGTCTGGCGTGTACAACACGGGCAACGGCAGATGACCGCCGATGCTATAGGTCAACAAACCTGTCTCCTCGTCGATGACTCCACCGACCATTGTGACGTGTTTACCCAGCTTACAACTGATCAGGCCCCGGTTGATATGACCAAGGACTTCTGAAGGCTTGAATTCCGGCAATGTGCCGTTGCGCTTGGATTCGAACAGCAAGCGCGTGGTCATGAACTTCAGCAGCACGGTGACGAAGGCTGAAGAGGCGCCATGACCGGAAACGTCCGCCAGGTAGAACGCTACCCGACGCTCGTCGACCCGAAAGTAGTCGACGAAATCGCCCGACAGGTACAGCGACGGGATGATCTGGTGCGCAAACTGGAACTCGTTGATGGTCCAGGGGCTCACCGGCAGCATGTTCATCTGCACCTGGCGACCGGCGTTCTGGTCTTCCTGGAGCAAGTTCAGGCTGGCTTCGAGCTCGCGGTTGGCCTTTTCCAGCTTCTCGCGGTAGCGCTGGTTTTCCAGCAGCAGACGCGCACGATCCAGGGCACGGCGCACGGAGTGCTCGAGTACGGCGAGATCTTCGAGAGGCTTGATCAGGTAGTCCGCTGCGCCCAGGCGCAGGGCCTCGACGGCGTCGTTCATCACACCGGCGCCCGAAACCACGATTACCGGGGTTTGCGGCGACAGTTCGGTGACCTGGCGAATGAGTTCGAGTCCGCCCATCTGCGGCATGCGCAGATCGCAGATGACCAAGTCGGGCTTGTCTTGCTCGAATACCTGAAGACCCTGCTGGCCATTGCTGGCCTGCAGGACACTGAAACCACTGTCTTCCAAGTAGGCCGCGAGGCTCGCACGCACTACTTCGTCATCATCGATTATCAGCAGCGTGGCACTGGTTTTTGGCATGTGGGCAAACGGCGCCAGAATTAGGTTGGCGTAGCAGGCTGGGCATTTGGCCCTGCACACACTACTGGATTCGCTTTCTAGCCTCTCTGCTGCACCGTTTTCGAGCGTTTGCCCTACTCACTGTTCCACCAGAGGTGCCCTTCTAAGGCGCAGACGGTACTCCCATCCGCGAGGCGTTTCAAGCTCACGCCGATGGTCGCTTGACGTCTTTACTTGTCAAATCACCGAGAGTTATAAGAACAGGCAAAACCGTAACCCAAAGGAAGGATCGAGCCCATGAGCCAAACCGATCG
Source organism: Pseudomonas sp. URMO17WK12:I6 (assembly GCF_003253625.1). Classification (NCBI taxonomy): domain Bacteria; kingdom Pseudomonadati; phylum Pseudomonadota; class Gammaproteobacteria; order Pseudomonadales; family Pseudomonadaceae; genus Pseudomonas; species Pseudomonas sp. URMO17WK12:I6. The sequence goes on along the minus strand of NZ_QKYZ01000004.1, from coordinate 227,206 downwards.
GGACTACAGCGAAAAGCGCGATTTCATCCGCATGCGGGTTGATGCCGATGTGTCGCTGATTCATGAAGGCGATGAGGTGCAAGCCGTCTGCATCGACCTTTCCAGCAGCGGCATGCAGCTGGAGGCGCCCCGCTCATTCAAGGTCGGTGACCGGCTCAGCGTGCGGATCGATTCCGATCATGCAGCCCTCAAAGGCCTTGAAGCCGACACCGAGGTGGTGTGGGTGAAAGCACAGGACGGTGGCGGCCAGAAACTCGGGCTTACAATCCTGAAGATGAAATAGCCCTGACTTAACCCGCAAGCCAAACGAAAGAAGGCGGCCAATTGGCCGCCCTCTTCGTTTTACCGGTCGAGATTAAAAATCGTCTTCGACCTTACCGTCCTTGACCTTGAATTCGCGGTTTTGCAGGTATGCATTGCGAATAAAGGTGTATTTGTCGCCAGTGATCAGTTTCTCGGCCGACAACAGGCTGGCGCGAGTGTCGACGATGTTCAGGCCGTAAATCGAGTTACGTACCGGTATATCGTTGATGTAAGGGTACGGACCGGTATAGCCATCGACATACTTGGAAGGCGTATCACGCAAGGTGCTTGGACCCAGCAGCGGCAGCATCACGTACGGGCCGCTGCCCACGCCCCAGTAACCGAGGGTCTGGCCGAAGTCTTCGTCGTTGCGGTGCAGGCCCATCTTGGTGCCCACGTCGAAGAAGCCCAGCAGGCCGAAGGTGGTGTTGAAGATCAAACGCGCGGTGTCGACGCCAGCCGCAGCGGGCTTGGCCTGCAACACGTCGTTGGCGAGGTTGGTCACATCGCCGACGTTGCGGAACATGTTGTGGATGCCGTCTTCCAGGAACTGCGGTGTGACGAACTGGTAGCCCTGAGCCAACGGCTTCAGTGCGTAGGTGTCGACAAAGTCGTTGAATTTGTAGATCGGGCGGTTGATGCTTTCCCAAGGGTCTTCTTCCGTGGCGGCCTGAGTCGCAAACGGAACCAGCAATACACTGGCACACATACAAAGCTGAGCGAGTCGATTGCTCCAGCGCATAGAAAAACTCCTTGGATTGTACTGACGCGGGCGCTTGGCCCAGCCGCAAAGACCGCTAGTATATGACGGAAAACCCGGTTTAGGCAGCATCGTGCACGATGGTCTACGAACGACGCCTCCTGACGGCGAGCGATTCACATCCGTGTCACTCGATTGTCATCGTCCATGAATAGCCTTGTCGCTATTTCAGGGACGTTTCCATGCCGCACGCCGAAGTCTTGCCCCTTGCCGCACCGAATCTGACCGCCGTGCTGTTCGGTCTCAGTGGTTGCCTGGTGGATTTCGGCGCGCGCACGCGTCAGCACGGCACCGTTTCTGCCGAGCATGCCGAGGTCACGCCCGGCGCCCTGGAGAGCCTGTCCAGCTTGCAGCGACAACGGATTCCCTGCGCCTGGCTTGATGAACTACCCCCTGCCCTCAGCCATTCCCTGGCCGTCGCACTTCCGGCCTGGATCAAATCTTTGCAACACTCGGAAACAATCAATCCATGGCCGGCCCCGAATGCCTGCTGGCAAGCCTTGATGGCGTTGAATGTCGAGCGCCTGGACGGTTGCGTGCTGGTCAGCGGCGAGCCGCGACTGCTGCAATCAGGCCTGAACGCCGGGCTGTGGACCATCGGCCTGGCGTCGTGCGGCTCGCTATGCGGGCTCGCGCCGAACGAATGGCAAGCCTTGAGCCAGAAGGAACGGGAACACTTGCGCGGCAAGGCGACGGTGCAGTTGTTCGGCCTGGGCGTGCATTCGGTGATCGATCATCTGGGCGAGCTCGATACCTGCCTGGCCGATATCAGCCTGCGTCGGCTCAAAGGCGAAAAGCCCTGACTGAGATCATGCAGGTTGCGCGCGAGTGGATTAATCTAAAGGTCAGCCATAGACCTTTTGGCGCGCCGCTGCGGTCTATGCCAGTGCCTATTGATAAAAGGAAGAACGCCATGCCCGCCCGCGAACTGCAAGATCAGCTCAATAAACTGCGCGAGCAATTGGAACAGAATCCGCCACTGACCGAAGCCGAGCGCGAAGACCTGCACGCGCTGATGCAACAGATCCAACTGGAGCTTGAGCTGGAAACCAAAACCCAGGACACCAACCTCGCCGACAATGTGAATCTGGCCGTCGAGCGCTTCGAACTCGAACATCCCACATTGGCCGGCACCTTGCGCAACATTGTGCAAGCCTTGGGCAATATGGGGATCTGAACCTGCCAGATGCAAAAAAGCCCCGCTATCGATAGCGGGGCTTTTTCATATCCGGGATTCGCAAATGCAATCCCGCAATGGCTCTTTATTGTCGGACCAAGCGATGGTTCGGCAGTTGCACCTCTTCGGTGCTGCGATACGGGTTGATGTCCAATCCACCACGACGCACATACCGCGCGTACACCGTCAATTTCTCCGGCTTCAGCAACCGCTGCAGGTCGAGGAAAATCCGCTCTACGCACTGCTCATGGAAGTCCGAGTGCTGGCGGAAGCTCACGATGTATTCCAGCAAACTCGCGTGATCCAGAGCCGCACCACGATACTCCACCACCACGCTGCCCCAGTCCGGCTGACTGGTGACCGGGCAGTTGGATTTGAGCAAATGGCTGTGCACGCACTCTTCAACGATGCGCGACTCATTGCAACGCAGCAGTTCCGGACGCGGATGCTCATAGTTGCTGACACTGATGTCCAGGTCATCGATGCACACGCCCGGCAACGCCACGACGCCTTCCGCCTCTACCTCTTTCAGGCTGCGAACCCGCACGCCCACCGGTTTGCCGGCAGCGGCCGAGAGGTCTTTCACCAGCGTCGCTTCAAGGCTGGCGGTGTCGGCAAATGGCGTCTGGTTCAACGAGTTGAGGTACAGCTTGAACGACTTCGACTCGATAATGTTCGGCGAATCCGCCGGGATGCTGAATTCGCCGATCGCCACCACAGGCTTGCCGGACGGCAATAGCCACGACAGCTCGAAGCAGTTCCAGAAGTCCACGCCCTTGTACGGCAGGGTTTGCGCGGTCAGGCCCAGCTCGGCCCATTTCGCTGTGCGCGGGATCGGGAACAGCAAGGACGGCGTGTAGGTGGCGATGTATTCGCTGGATTTGCCCAGCGGCGAATGTTCGGCTGCGGGATGCATGGCGGAAACCTGACTGAAGAATCAGCGGATTCTACCAGCCTTTGCTCCCGCCTTTGAGTGCTTACTGACTGACTGTCAGTTTGCCGACCATGCCGGCCTGGTAATGGCCGGGGATGTTGCAGGCGAATTCCAGGTTAGTGGCCTTGGTGAAGGTCCAGGTCAGCTCGGCGGTTTTACCCGGCTCCACCAACACACTGTTGGGGTCGTCATGCTTCATGCCGTGATCCATGGCGCCATGATCCATTCCGGCCATGGAACCGTGGTCCATGGCCTTCATACCTGTAGGCATCAGCATGCCGCTTTGCTGCATCTGGAGCATTTCCTGCTGATGCCTGGCATGCATCTGTGCATCGCCGAGGTTGAATTCGTGCAGCAACTGGCCTTTATTCACCAGTACGAGACGCACGGTTTCCCCGGCCTTGATATCGATGGTCTTGGGACTGAAGGTCATATCGCCCATTACCACTTCGACGCTGCGGGTGGCCTGGGCGGCCGAGGCCGGTTGACCGAAATCGTAGGTCTGCGCCGGTGAGGCTTCCAGCCCTAAACTCAGAGTCAGCAAACAAGCGGCCAGTGCCAGACGCTTTTGCAAAAACATAGTCGCACTCCAACAAGATGAGGTTCAGCTTGTGGGAAACTCTACCAGCCGGCTCTGCCAGCTACCTGACAGGCAGATTACAACTTTGTCAGGTTGGCCTGCTTCCTCGCCGCCCACGGTATAACGCACCTGTTCAAACTGCCCGAGTCGCCCATGAAACTGCTGATCGTCGAAGACCAACCGAAAACCGGCCATTACTTACGCCAGGGCCTGACCGAGGCTGGCTTCAACACCGAACTGGTGGCCGATGGCACCACCGGCCAGCAACTGGCCTTGAGCGGCGATTACGCCTTGTTGATTCTCGATGTGATGCTCCCCGGTCGCGATGGCTGGCAGATTCTGCAAGCGGTGCGCGGTGCAGGCCTGGACACGCCGGTACTGTTTCTGACCGCACGAGATGCGGTGGAGGACCGAGTCCACGGCCTGGAACTGGGCGCCGACGACTACCTGGTCAAACCTTTCGCCTTCTCCGAACTGCTGGCCCGGATTCGCAGCCTGTTGCGTCGAGGCAGCGCCACGCCCCAGGAAACCAGCCTGCAACTGGCCGATTTGCGCCTGGACCTGATCCGTCGCCGGGTCGAGCGTAACGGTCAGCGCATCGACCTGACCGCCAAGGAATTCGCCCTGCTGGAAATGCTCCTGCGGCGCCAGGGCGAAGTTCTGCCCAAGTCGCTGATCGCGTCCCAGGTGTGGGACATGAATTTCGACAGCGACACCAACGTCATCGAAGTGGCGATCCGCCGGTTGCGCCTGAAGATCGACGACGATTTCCCGAACAAGTTGATTCACACCGTGCGCGGCATGGGTTACGTCCTTGAAGAGCGCCCCGCCTGATGCGCCGGCTTTCATTAAGCAACCGCCTGGCACTGCTGTTTGCCGCCTGCACTGCGGTGGTGTCGTTGTTCGCCGGAGTGTTGTTCAGCCGCGCCAGCGAGGCGCACTTTGTCGAGCTGGACCAGCAGTTGCTGGATGACAAACTGATTGGTTTACGCCGGGCGCTGGATGACATTCAGGCCGGCGACGCCGAAGCCAGGCTGGCCGATGAATTGAGCCGACAGGCCGATCTTTCGCTGCGCATCATTAGCAGTGACGGCCAACGCATGTACGACAGTTCGCCCAGCGTGCCCAAAGATTTACCGCGCAAACCTGGCCTGTCGACGGTGAGCGACGATGGCACCGATTACCGCGTCCTGAATGCACCGCTGTTCCTCGACAAACCCGACTCACCGCAACTGACCTTGTTGCTGGACATCACCCATCACCAACACTTTCTGCAGCGCATGCAGCACCTGATCTGGCTGACGGTCGGCCTCTCGGCCCTGGCTACCGCCCTGCTCGGTGCCTGGGCGGCGCGCAGTGGTTTGCGTCCGTTGCTGCGCATGAGTGCGGTCGCCAGCGGCGTGTCGGCGCAATCACTCAACGCCCGTCTGCCGGAAGCAGACATGCCACCGGAGCTTGCGGAAATGGCCCACAGCTTCAACGCCATGCTCGGACGCCTCGATGACTCTTTTCAGCGGCTCTCGGCCTTCTCCGCCGACATCGCCCATGAACTGCGCACACCGCTGTCGAACCTGCTGACCCACACCCAAGTCACCCTCACCCGCCCTCGCCCCCTTGAGGATTACCGCGAGGCGCTGCACAGCAACCTCGAAGAACTGCAATGGATGGCGCAACTGGTCAACGACATGTTGTACCTGGCCAAGGCTGACCATGGTTTGCTGATGCCCAAGCGTGAACCGCTGGACCTGGCGGAAGAAGCGGATGTGCTGCTGGAGTTTTTCGCGCCGCTGGCTGAGGACGCCCGGGTGAAGTTGAGTCGTGACGGCCACGCGAGCATGCAGGGCGATCGCAGCATGTTGCGCCGGGCACTGTCCAATTTGCTGGACAATGCGTTGCGGTTTACCCCGGCTGGTGGTGAGGTGCGGGTAAAGATCGTCGAGCAACCGGCAGGCTTGAGCCTGACCGTTGAAAACAGTGGTGAAGGGATTTCCGAGGACCTGGTGCCGCGTTTGTTTGACCGCTTCTACCGGGCAGACCCCGCGCGCCGTGAAGGCAGCAGTGAGCATGCGGGATTGGGATTGGCGATCACCCAGTCGATCATCCGCGCCCATGGCGGGCAGATTCGTTGCGAATCGGCTCAGGGGTGGACGCGGTTTGTGATTGAGTTACCGCAAACCTGATCATTCCCACGCTCTGCGTGGGAATGCAGCCAGTGACGCTCTGCGTCACATCAGGAGCCGAACGCAGAGCGTCCGTTGAGGCATTCCCACGCGGAGCGTGGGAACGATCATTGGGGACTCACGAATACCGCAACGCGGTAGCCGGCTCGACTTTCGCCGCCCGCCACGCCGGATAAACCGTCGCCAGAAAACTCATGATGAAACCGGCGGAGCAGATCAACAACACATCCGCGCCCTGCAATTCGGACGGCAAGTTGCTGACGAAGTACACATCGGAACTGAAGATGTGCTGCCCGCTGACCCGCTCCATCCAGCCCACCAGTTCACTGACGTTCAACGCCGCGATCACGCCCAGCACGCCACCGATCAAGGTGCCGACAATCCCGATCACCGTGCCCTGCACCATGAAGATCGCCATGATCTGCCGAGGTGTGGCGCCGATGGTTCGCAGGATGGCGATGTCCGCGCCCTTGTCATTGACCACCATGATCAGCGTGGCGATGATGTTGAACGCCGCCACGGCGACGATCATCAGCAACAACAGGCCGATCATGGTTTTTTCCATCTTCATCGCGCTGAACAGACTGCCCTGGGTGTGAGTCCAGTCGTCAGCCTTGTAGGCGGCGCCCAGGCCGGTCGCGATGTCGCTCGATACTTGCGGCGCGGCGTACAGATCCTTCACCGCCAGGCGCACGCTCTGTACCTGATTCGGTTGCCAGTGCTGCATCTGCGCGGCATCGGCCATGTGGATCAGCGCCATCGAACCGTCCAGTTCGGCACCGACCTTGAATACGCCCACCACGTTCAGCCGCTGCATGCGCGGGGTGATGCCACCCGGTGCATTGCTGACTTCCGGCACGATCAGGGTGATCTTGTCGCCGACGTTCAAGCGAAAGCGCCGCGCGGTGATCTCGCCGATCACCACGCCGAACTCGCCCGGCTTCAAGGCGTCGAGACGCCCCTGAACAATGTGCTTGGCAACGATCGAGACCTTGCTTTCCAGCGCCGGATCGACCCCGCTGACCTGGATCGGCTGCATGGTGCCCTTGTAGGACAGCATGCCTTCCATCTCGGTGAATGGCACGGCGGCGGTGACTTCAGGATTCTTCATCGCCGCGGCGGCCACCGGCTGCCAATCGTCGATAGGGTTCACGCCGACGATGGTCGCGTGGGGCACCATGCCGAGGATGCGCGAGCTCATTTCGCGCTGGAAGCCGTTCATCACCGACAGCACCACGATCATCGCCAGCACGCCCAGGGCGAGGCCGATCATCGAGGTCATCGAGATGAAGGAAACAAAGCGATTGCGGCGCTTGGCGCGGGTATAGCGCGTGCCGATAAAGATCGATAACGGTCTGAACATTCGCTGGGGCACCGTATAAAAATAAAAGACCCGACGCACTGTTCAGTGTGCCGGGTTTCAGCCAATCAGATGGGGGTCAGGCAACCTTCCTGCAAATGCAGGACGCGATCCATCTGGCGAGCCAGGTTCATGTCGTGGGTCACCACCAGGAACGCCGTGCGCATCGAGGTGCTGAGTTCCAGCATCAAATCCTGAATGCCCTGGGCGGTGTGGGAGTCGAGGTTGCCGGTCGGCTCGTCGAGCATCACCAGGCCTGGCTTGTTCACCAGGGCGCGGGCAATGGCCACACGCTGGCGTTCGCCACCGGACAATTCCGCCGGTTTGTGCTCTAGGCGATGGCCCAGCCCTACCCGCTCCAGCAACGCCGTCGCACGCTGACGCGCTTCCGGGATCGCGGTCTTGCCGATCAGCAGCGGCATGCAGACGTTTTCCAGCGCGGTGAACTCAGGCAGCAAGTGGTGGAACTGGTAAACGAAACCCAGAGACCGGTTGCGCAACAGGCCACGGGCCTTTTCGTTCAGGGCCGAGAGTTCTTCACCGGCCAGCCAGACGCTGCCCTTGGTCGGCGTATCGAGGCCGCCCAGCAGGTTGAGCAAGGTACTTTTGCCCGAACCCGACGTACCGACGATCGCCACGCGCTCACCCGGATGCAGTTCCAGTTGCAGACCGGCCAGAACCTCTACCGATTCCGGGCCTTCCACGTAGGATTTGCCCAGGTTGCGGCAGCTCAAGATTGCTTTATCACTCATGCCCGACTCACTCATAACGTAGCGCCTCCGCAGGCTGGGTGCGCGCGGCACGCCAGGCTGGATACAGGGTGGCGAGGAAACTCAGGACCAACGCGGCGGCGCAGACCATCAACACGTCCTGGCTCTGCACTTGCGACGGCAGGTAATCGATGAAATACACGTCGGCGTTCAAGAACTTGTGGCCGATCAGCCCTTCCAGGGCCGCGATCGCGGCGCTGACGTTCAGCGCGGCGAAGATCCCGACCACGGCGCCGATCAGCGTACCGACCACACCAATGACCGTGCCCTGGACCATGAACGTCGCCATGATCGAGCCCGGCGTGGCGCCCAGGGTACGCAGGATCGCGATGTCGCCCTTCTTGTCGTTCACCACCATCACCAGCGTGGAAATGATGTTGAACGCAGCGACAGCGACGATCAGCAGCAACAGCAGGCCGATCATGGCTTTTTCCATGCGGATCGCCTGATACAGGTTGCCGTGGGTACGAGTCCAGTCGCGGGCGTAGTAACGGTCTTCGCCGAGCTGCTGGGCGATGGTCCACGCGGTGCGCGGTGCCTGGAACAGGTCGTCGAACTTCAGTCGCAGGCCCTGGACCTGATCCGGTTGCCAGCGGTGCAACCTGGCCAGATCCTGCAGATTGGTCAGGCCCAGATAGCCGTCCAGCTCACCGGCGCCGACATGGAAGATGCCGACCACAGTAAAGCGTTTCATGCGCGGGAACATCCCGGCCGGGGTCACGGTGACTTCCGGCGCGACAAACGTCAGCTTGTCGCCAACCGCCGCGCCGAGCTTGGCTGCCGCCTTGTCGCCGATGACGATGCCGAAACTGCCCGGCGCCAGGTCGTCGAGTTTGCCCTGCTGCATGAAGTTATCAATGATCGACACCTGCCGTTCCTGCACAGGGTCGATGGCATTGAGCAGCACTTTGGAAACCTTGCCGTTGTTGGTCAGCAGGCCCTGCATCTGGACGAAGGGCGCAACCGCCGCCACCTGCGGGTTCTGCTTGACCTTGGCGGCCAGGCTTTGCCAGTCGCTGATCGGCTCGCCGGACTCGATAGTCGCGTGGGGCACCATGCCCAGCACACGGGTGCGCATCTCATGATCGAAGCCGTTCATGACCGATAACACAACGATCATCACGACCACGCCGAGGGCGAGTCCGATCATCGAGGTCAGGGAAATGAATGACACAAAATGATTGCGACGTTTTGCACGGGTATAACGCGTGCCGATAAATACGAAGAGAGGTCTGAACATGTCGGGGCTTGTTCGGAGGGAAAAGGAACGTCCTTGTGGCGGGGGTCGATAACCAGCTTTACACTCAGACCACCGCCGCTACCATGGGTTCGCCATGTCGACATTAGATGAAGAAGATCGCCGCGAATACTACCGTATCGAGGACACGATCGCACTGGAAATTCGGCCCCTGTCTGCTCCCGAAGCAGCAGGCCAGGAAGTGTTGCAGGATGCTTCCCCGCTATTCAACCTGCTCAGCGAACTGCACCTGAGCGAATTCGAGTCGCAACACCTGTTGCGCCAGATCAACGAACGCGACCGAGCCATCGCCGCGTTCCTCAAATCACAGAACAAACGCATCGATCTGCTGAGCCAGGTGGTCGCCCTGACCGTGCTCGGACAGATCGGCGAACCGCAGCCGGTGATCATCTCCGAAGGCGGCATCGACTTTCAGCATCCGACGCCCATTGCCGTCGGCGCGCACCTGTCGGTCAAGCTGGTGCTGATGCCACAAGCCCTCGGCCTGTTGCTGCGGGCCCGCGTCACCCATTGCGACCGCAAGGGCGGCGGCTACGACGTCGGCACCGAATTCGAATACCTGTCCGATGCCCAGCGACAACTGCTGGCCCGCTACATCTTGCAGCGACAGGCACAAGAACGACGCCTGGCGCGCGAACAAAACGAAAACGGCCATTAATTAAGGAAGAACCGTGACTCTCATCTACGGCCATCGCGGCGCCAAAGGCGAAGCACCGGAAAACACCCTGACCAGCTTTCAGCAATGCCTCAAGCACGGCGTGCGCCGCTGCGAACTGGACCTGCACCTGTCCAAGGACGGCGAGTTGATGGTGATCCACGACCCGACCCTCAAACGCACCACCGACCGCCGCGGCAAAGTGGCCGAACACACGGCTGCGGAACTGGTGACCTACGACGCGCGTAAGGGTGGCCCAGGCTGGATCAAACCTTGCCCGATACCAACGCTGGAAGAATTGTTCGAAAAATGCGATTTCGAGCACTGGCAGCTGGAAGTCAAAAGCGCCTCACGCACCCGCGCCGCGACCACCGTGCTGGCGATTCGCGAAATGGCCCAGCGTTTCGGCATACGGGACAAGGTCACGATTACCTCGAGTTCACGCGAAGTGTTGAAAGCCGCGCTGGACCTGGTGCCGGACGTGTCTCGCGGACTGGTGGCCGAGTACGCCTGGCTCGACCCGCTGAAGGTCGCGCAAAACTATGGCTGTGAGATGCTGGCGCTGAACTGGACCCTGTGTACGCCGGAACGCCTGCAGAAGGCGCAGCGTCAGGGGCTGCATGTGTCGGTGTGGACAGTCAACGAGCCCGCGCTGATGCGCAGGCTCGCCGACTTCGGCGTTGACAGCCTGATTACAGACTTTCCCGGTTTGGCCAGCGCCACGCTCGAGAATTGCTGAAATCGGTCTCCCCGGCCGGCTCAGGCCACCGGCCGGAGCCACTCAAAAAAGCCGGTTGAGGCCATCGTACGCCGCTACCCGATAGGCTTCGGCCATGGTCGGGTAGTTGAACGTCGTGTTGACGAAGTACTTCAGGGTGTTCTGCTCGCCCGGCTGGTTCATGATCGCCTGACCGATGTGCACGATCTCCGATGCCTGATAACCGAAGCAGTGAACGCCCAGCACTTCCAGCGTCTCGCGGTGGAACAGGATCTTCAGCATGCCTTGCGGTTCGCCGGCGATCTGCGCACGCGCCATGCTCTTGAAGAATGCCTTGCCCACTTCATACGGCACCTTGGCCTGAGTCAGCTCCTGCTCGTTCTTGCCGATCGAGCTGATCTCCGGAATCGTGTAGATGCCGGTCGGCACGTCATTGACGAAACGCCAGCTGCCGTTGTCGACGATGCTGCCAGCGGCCGAACGCCCCTGGTCATGGGCGGCACTGGCCAGGCTCGGCCAGCCGATCACGTCACCGGCGCCATAAATGTTCGGCACGCAGGTGCGGTAGTTCTCGTCGACTTCGATCTGGCCACGGCTGTTGACCTTCACGCCGATGTTTTCCAGACCCAGCTGATCGGTGTTGCCGGTACGGCCGTTGCACCAGAGCAAGGCGTCGGCCTTGATCTTCTTGCCGGACTTGAGGTGCAGGATCACGCCGTTGTCCACGCCTTCGACACGGTCGTAGTCTTCGTTGTGGCGAACCGTGATGTTGTTGTTGCTGAAGTGGTAGCTCAGGGCCTGGGAGATTTCCGAGTCGAGGAAGCTCAGCAACTGACCACGGTTGTCCACCAGCTCAACCAATACACCCAGACCACTGAAGATCGAGGCGTATTCGCAGCCGATCACGCCGGCGCCGTAAACAATGAGTTTACGCGGGGTGTGGCCGAGGCTGAGGATGGTGTCGCTATCGTAGATACGCGGGTGATGGAAATCGATGTCCGCCGGGCGATAAGGACGCGAACCGGTGGCGATGATGATGTGCTTGGCCACCAGTTTTTCGACCACGCCGTTGGCGCAGACGACTTCGATGGTTTGCTCGTCGGCGAAGCTGCCGGTGCCGAAGAACACGTCGACGCGGTTACGGGCGTAGTAGCCGGTGCGCGAGGCGACTTGTTTGGAGATGACTTTTTCAGCACTTTTCAACACGTCCGGGAACGAGAACCAACGCGGCTCACCAATGGCCCGGAACATCGGGTTGGTGTTGAACTGCATGATCTGCCGGACCGAGTGACGCAAGGCCTTGGACGGGATGGTGCCCAGGTGGGTGCAGTTGCCGCCGACCTGGCGACGGCTATCGACCATCGCCACCTTGCGCCCTGCCTTGGCAGCGTTCATTGCCGCGCCTTCTCCCGCCGGGCCGGAACCCAACACCACCACATCGTAGTTGTAGACAGCCATGCGTACTCCTCAGAACAGGCCGCGACACCCTCGGCGCCTGCGGCTAAATCACGCCGATCGGCGGCGTGAAGGAACAATTTGGGGCCAGTGCAGAACCCGGACACAGTCTATAGAAGCGTCAACGCCGCGCACATTAACCCTTGGTCGCGTCGTAGGCTAGTTTTGCCTGCACTACAAAGCCATCGAAAAATGCTTTTGCAGCCGCAATCACTCGGTTTTCTCACCGGCCAGGCGCTCAAAAGCCTGATTGGTGCGTGTGACAAAACCTGTATCGGCACGAATCACAAAGAATGCAGCAATGTCATGCGTTTGGGCATAGTCCCAACCCCGTTCAGGGCCAAGAATCAGCAACAGCGTCGATAAGCCATCGGCCATCAAAGCTGAAGGATGAATCACCGTGACTGACGCCAGGGTGTGTAGGACCGGTGTTCCGGTGCGGGCATCGAAGGTGTGGGAATAGCGCCGGCCACCCTGCTCGAAATAGTTACGGTAATCACCGGAGGTGGACACGCCGTAGCCGTCGACGGCAATGATGCGCTCGGCCACTTGCTGATCATCACGGGGTTCTTCCAGGGCGATGCGCCACGGTGAGCCGTCGAGTTTTTTACCGACGGCCTTGAGTTCACCGGTGGCTTCAGCGAGGTAGTCGTGGATGCCCAGCGCTTCGAGTCTAGCGACAATCGTGTCGACCGCGTAACCGGCAGCGATGCTGTTGAAGTCGACCTCCACTGCGGCATCCTTGCACAACTGGTCACCTTCGATGCGCAGGTGATTATGACCGACACGCTGCTGCACCTCGGCCAGTGCTTCGGCGCTCGGGACTTTTTCCTCACGCGCCTGCGGGCCAAATCCCCAGAGGTTGAGCAGCGGTTCCACCGTCAGGTCGTAGGAGCCGTCACTTTGCAAAGACAAGCGCTCGCCGACGCGGACCAATTCGAGGATCGGCGCAGGCATTGTCTGGCAGTGGTTGGCGGGCAGGTTATTGAAGCGTTCGATGTCGGAGTCACTGCGATAGGTCGACATTTGCCGATCGACATCAGAGAGTATTTTTTCGACCTGGACGCGGACTTCCGCCGGTGCGGGAAGACCGGCATGGCGCACGTATTGGATCGAATAGCTGCTGCCCATGGTCGGGCCGTCGAAGCGTTCCAGGCTGTCGCCGTTGCCACAACCGGACAAAATCCCGACCATTACCACAAGCCATCCCCACCGTCCAGTTAACAAATCTTCATCTCCCCTCAAAACCGCGCCCGCCATTATGGGCTTCAGAGCGCATGGGAGCGAGCCTGCTCGCGATAGCGGTGACCGGTTTTACGATTGCTGCGCAATCGAACGGGAGCAAGCTCCCTCGCCACATAGGTGCAGCGCTTTCAAACAAGATCGACCAGAGTGAGTACCTACACATGTCTTCCAATACGAGCAAAGGCAAAGCGATTTTTCGCGTTGTCAGCGGTAACTTTCTCGAAATGTTCGACTTCATGGTCTACGGCTTTTACGCCACGGCCATTGCCAAAACCTTCTTTCCCGCCGATAGCGCGTTTGCTTCCCTGATGCTGTCTCTGGCCACTTTCGGGGCCGGTTTCCTGATGCGTCCGCTGGGGGCGATTTTCCTCGGGGCCTACATCGACCGCCACGGCCGCCGCAAAGGCCTGATCATCACACTGGCGTTGATGGCCGCCGGCACGGTGCTGATTGCCGGTGTGCCGGGTTATGCCACGCTGGGCGTCGCGGCGCCGCTGATCGTATTGTTCGGTCGTCTGTTGCAGGGCTTTTCAGCAGGCGTGGAACTGGGCGGTGTGTCGGTGTACCTCGCCGAAATCTCCACACCGGGCCGCAAAGGCTTCTTCGTCAGTTGGCAGTCCGCCAGCCAGCAAGCCGCGGTGGTATTCGCCGGCCTGCTCGGCGTGGGTTTGAACCACTGGCTGAGCCCCGACCAAATGGGTGAGTGGGGCTGGCGCGTGCCGTTCCTGATCGGCTGCATGATCGTGCCGGCGATCTTCGTGATCCGCCGTTCGCTGGAAGAAACCCCGGAATTCCAGGCACGCAAACACCGCCCTACCCTGCGGGACATCGTCCGCTCGATCAGTCAGAACTTCGGCATCGTCCTCGCCGGCATGGCGCTGGTGGTGATGACCACGGTGTCGTTCTACCTGATCACCGCCTACACCCCGACCTTCGGCAAAGCCGAGCTGCATCTGTCGGATCTGGATGCGTTGCTGGTGACGGTGTGCATCGGCCTGTCGAACTTCTTCTGGCTGCCGGTGATGGGCGCGCTTTCCGACAAGATCGGCCGCAAACCTCTGCTGCTGGGCGCGACGATTCTGGCGATTCTCACGGCTTATCCGGCGCTGTCGTGGCTGGTGGCGAACCCCAGCTTCAGCCATTTGCTGATTGTCGAATTGTGGTTGTCGTTCCTGTATGGCTCGTACAACGGCGCCATGGTGGTGGCCCTGACCGAGATCATGCCGGTGGAAGTGCGCACGACCGGTTTCTCCTTGGCCTACAGCCTGGCGACCGCAACATTCGGTGGTTTCACCCCGGCGGCCTGTACGTACCTGATCCACGTGCTGGACAACAAGGCAGCGCCGGGGATCTGGCTCAGTGGCGCGGCGGTGCTGGGGTTGATCGCGACACTGGTGTTGTTCCGTGGCAATCGGCATGCGTTGCGCACGGCGCAAGCGGCTGTCATCAGAGGCGCTCACTAAAAGGAACGCAGTCAGGTGCAGAACCTGGAGCGGGCTTGTTCGCGAAGAGGGAGTGTCAGTAAACACTGATGTTGCCTGACACACCGCCTTCGCGAGCAAGCCCGCTCCCACATTTAATCGGCGTGCCCCATAGGTTTTAGTTCGCTTCGGTCCACATGCAGCCAAGGCGGCCCCTCTGCAAATCTGGCCTCCAGCCATGTCTTGAACGCCATGAGCGCCGACTGCGCGATGTTCAGGCAGTATCGGTATTCGATTTTAGATGAACAATATAGGCTCACTGCAGTTCATTGCTGCACACAGTGCAGCAGTCTGAGGCCCGTGGAAACAGGGCCACAGCAAGGGCCACGAGAATCAGTGCCACGGCGACGGCAAACGTTATCCGCATGCCGCTGGCAACGGCTGCGGGAGACGCGCTGGAGATGTCTGTCGTCGCCGAGGCAAGCGCAAACACCGCGCCCATCACCGAAGCTCCAGTGATCAGGCCGAGATTGCGTGACAGGCTGAGCATGCCGGAAATCACGCCGCGCTGGTCCGGGCGGATGTCGGTCATGATCGCGGTGTTGTTGGCCGCCTGAAACAACGCGTAGCTGGCCGTGATCACCGCGATGGGCGCGAGGTAACCGAGGAGGCCGAACCCCGCTGGCATCATTGATAAAGCACTCGCGCCGAGCGCCATTGCCGCGAGCCCGAGACGGGTCATGCGCCGAGTGCCAAAACGGTCCACCAGGCGACCGGCCGGCACGCCGGTCAATGCAGCCACCAACGGGCCGACCGACAAGGCGAAACCGACAAGTGCCGTGCCGAGGCCAAGCGCACCCGAGAGATAAAACGGCCCGACCACCAGCGTCGCCATCATCACCGTCGAAACGAGCGCGCTCATGGCCAGGCTGGCGCTCAATCCCTGTTGGCGGAACAGCGCTAATGTGATCAATGGCGATGCGACCGTGGCCTCAACGAAGATGAAAAGCCCAACACCGAAAACAGCCGCCAGCAGCAGCGCGATATTGAGCGGTCCAAATTCACCGAGCCCAATCGTCATGGCCAGCGCGTACGCCGCGAGCGTCAGCGCCAGCAGCAACGTGCCGGCCTTGTCGAACCCCACCCGCCCTGCTTTCGCCCGCTGAACATCCGCCGGCAAATAGCGATATGCGAGCCAGATGTTCAGCACACCCAGCGGTATGTTGATCAGAAAAATCGCCTGCCAGCCAACGCCGGCAATCAACATCCCACCGAGCGACGGCCCCAGCGTGGTGCCGATCGCCGACATCGTTCCGAGCAACCCCATGGCGCTGCCGGTCTGCGCTTTCGGCACCGTCTCGCCGACAAACGCCACGGTCAGCGCCAGCATGATCGCCGCCCCAAGCCCCTGCACCGCCCGGGCGCCGACCAGCCACCCAAGCGACGGCGCGACACCGCAGGCCAGCGATGACAGGGTAAAAATGGCGATGCCCACCAGTAGCAAACGCCGACGGCCGAGCATGTCGCCAAGCCGTCCGACGCTGACGATCAGCGTGGTGATCGCCAGCAGATACGCCAGAACAATCCACTGCACGTGTTGGAAGGAAGCATCGAACGCCTCGGCCAACGTCGGCAATCCCGCATTGGCGATGCTGGTGTCGAGTGAAGGCATCAACATCGACAGCGAAAGACTCGCAAGCGCCCAGCGCACCGAACCTGATTGAGTGATGGATTTCATTGTCTGGCCACGTCTGAAAGGTAGAGCAGCAGCGTATGCCCGTGCGTGACAAGGCGGAAGGCGCAGCATTTGCACTTGATAGATGCGTTTGACGCCATGTCAGCCCCGCGCCGTGCTAACGTTGCGGCATGACCACTCCCGATCTCAATCTGCTGATTACCTTGGACGTGCTGCTCGCCGAAGGCAGTGTCGCCCGCGCCGCCCAACGACTGCGCCTGAGCCCGTCGGCCATGAGCCGAGCGCTGGCGCGGTTGCGCGAAACGACAGGCGACCCGCTGCTGGTCCGGGCCGGACGCGGCCTGGTGCCGACGCCACGAGCGCTTGAATTGCGCGAACACGTCAGTCGATTGGTGCAAGACGCCGAAGCGGTTTTGCGCCCCGCCGAACAGCTCGACCTCAAGCAACTGGTTCGAACATTCACGCTGCGCACCAGTGACGGCTTCGTGGAAAACTTCGGCCCGGCGCTGATCGCCCGCGCCAGTGAGGAAGCCCCCGGCGTGCGTTTGCACTTTGTGCAGAAGCTGAGCAAGGACAGCGCCGCACTTCGCGACGGCTCCGTTGATCTGGAAACCGGTGTGGTCGGCGGTACGACCAGCCCGGAAGTGCGCACCCGGGCATTGTTCGAGGATCGTTTCGTGGGCGTCGTTCGCACGGGGCATCCGCTGAGCGAGGGCGAGATCACTGCCTCCCGTTATGCCACTGGCCGGCACATCCTGGTCTCACGGCGCGGGGTCGATAAGGGGCCGATGGATGAAGCGTTGGAAGCGCTGGGACTGCAGCGGGAAATCATCACCGTCGTCGGCGGTTTCTCGGCCGCCCTGGCGCTGGCTCGCGCCTCGGACCTGATCGCCACCGTGCCTGCCCGACATACCCAAAACCTGCGCACCGGCCTGCACAGTTTCGATCTGCCGTTCGAGCTGCCGCCGATCACCATTTCGATGCTCTGGCATCCGCGGATGGATGCCGATTCGGCGCATCGGTGGCTGCGTGAATGTGTTCGAGAGGTTTGTGCGCGGCCCTGAGGAACCCTCAACCCTTCCTTTTCTGAAGCCCCTTCAACCGCACACTCGCCCGCTGCGCCGCCGCCATTTTTTCCGGGCGCTTCATGCGTTTCCACTTTCTGATGTCGTCCTTGGTGCGACCACAACTGACACACAGTTCACCACTGAGCTGGCAAACGGAAATACACGGATTTTCGATATCCTTGGCCACGGCTCAACCTCGCGTCGAGCGCTTGGGCGCCAGGCGTTGCTGCCAGTTGCCGCCATTGGCGCGCTGACATTGCTCTTCAGAATCAAACTGCACATGGGCCGCGACCGGGCTGACGAGAACGTCCGCTTCATTTAATGCTACGGCCGTCAGTTCGACCATGCGCTCGCCCTGCCCGCTCGCCAGCGCCTGATCCTTATGGGCCTGCGTATCGAAGACCCAGATCACCCGCAGGCTGGGTGGAAAGGCGTCGTAATCGATTTCGTGGGTCAACCAGCAAAACCCGACTATTTCCGCCTTGGCTGTTTCGCACGCCTCGGTCAGAGTGGCGACCAGGCGACGTTCGATGTGTGCCTGATCGCGTTTGCTTAAAGACATCGGGTGGATCCTTGGGTGGCGGTCAACGGAAAAGGCCCAGCATACCTTTTGATCGACTCCATCTCGACGGCTCAGATAAAAGACTATCCCTATCACCTCCCAATACTCCCCCTATTAGCTGACTGCTTTATAGGCGTCTACCCTTACTGGAGCGCTGGCATCAGCCGGCCGGTTGAGACCTGAGAAGAGATACGAATGAGTCAGGAAACGTACTAGGCTTGCCGTGGGCCACCGTGCTGGCAACTCGATTGCCGCTATCCGGATTTCCCGTGTGACCACGACGATCAATTGATCGCACGGCTGCAGCCTATGTCATTGATTCCGCTCGTCGCTATTGCGTGCCCAACCCCGGGCCGGATAGCCGGATGAACACGACCAAAGGTAGCGCACACATGGCAAATGAATCGAAATGCCCGTTCAATCACGCCGCCGCTGGCGGTGGCACGACGAACCGCGATTGGTGGCCGAACCAACTGAATCTGAAGATCCTGCACCAGAACTCGCGGCTGTCCGACCCCACGGACGAGGGTTACGACTACGCCGAAGCGTTCAAAAAACTGGATTTTGCGGCGGTCAAGCAAGACCTGCATGCACTGATGACTGATTCACAAGACTGGTGGCCTGCGGACTTCGGTCACTATGGGCCACTGTTTATTCGCATGGCCTGGCACGCCGCTGGCACGTACCGCGTCGGTGACGGTCGTGGGGGTGCCGGCTCCGGTCAGCAGCGCTTCGCCCCGCTCAACAGTTGGCCGGACAACGTCAGCCTCGACAAGGCGCGCCGGCTGCTTTGGCCGATCAAGCAAAAGTACGGTCGCAACATCTCCTGGGCTGACCTGATCGTCCTCACCGGCAACGTCGCACTGGAGTCGATGGGCTTCAAGACCTTTGGCTTTTCCGGCGGCCGGCCAGACGTCTGGGAACCGGATGAGGCCGTCTACTGGGGCTCCGAAAACAAGTGGCTGGCAGGTGACACCCGCTACGAAAAAGACAAAAAAGAGCCCATGCAAGAGCCCGGCGAAGGCCCTCTCGTCGCTGAGCCGGGGAAAAATGAGGACAGCCGCACCGAGGGCGGACGCAACCTGGAGAACCCGCTCGCCGCCGTGCAAATGGGCCTGATCTACGTCAACCCCGAAGGCCCGGAAGGCAACCCGGACCCGGTCGCTGCGGCGATAGATATCCGCGAAACCTTCGGGCGCATGGCAATGAATGATGAAGAAACCGTGGCGCTGATCGCTGGCGGCCACGCTTTCGGCAAAACCCACGGTGCCGGCCCTGCCGACAACGTCGGTCCCGAGCCCGAAGCCGCTGGCCTTGAACAACAGGGCCTGGGCTGGAAGAGCAAATTCGGCAGCGGTAAAGGCGGCGACACCATCACCAGCGGCCTGGAAGTGACCTGGACCACCACGCCCACCAAATGGAGCAACAACTACCTGGAAAACCTGTTCGGCTTCGAGTGGGAACTGACCAAGAGCCCGGCGGGCGCCAACCAGTGGACGGCGAAAGGCGGTGCCGGCGCGGGCATCATTCCGGATGCTCACGACCCGTCCAAGCGGCGTAATCCGACCATGCTGACCACGGACCTGTCGCTGCGATTCGACCCGATCTATGAACCGATTTCGCGGCGCTTCCTCGCCAATCCGGACCAGTTGGCCGACGCCTTCGCCCGCGCCTGGTTCAAACTGATCCACCGCGACATGGGCCCCCTCTCCCGCTACCTCGGCCCGGAAATGCCCAACGAAGTACTCCTGTGGCAAGACCCAATACCACCGGTCGACCATGCCTTGGTCAACGACAGCGACATCGCCGCTCTCAAAGGCAAGCTCCTGGCCAGCGGCCTGACCGTCTCGCAACTGGTGTCGACCGCCTGGGCAGCGGCTTCCACCTTCCGCGGCTCCGACAAACGTGGCGGCGCCAACGGCGGACGCCTGCGTCTGGCCCCGCAGAAATCCTGGCAGGTCAACCAGCCTGAGCAACTGGCGAGTGTGCTGGCGAAACTCGAAAGCATCCAGAACGAGTTCAACAGCGCGCAAACCGGCGGCAAGAAAATCTCCCTGGCCGACCTGATCGTGCTGGCCGGTTGTGCCGGCGTCGAACAAGCGGCAAAAAATGCCGGCCATACCATCACGGTGCCTTTCACACCGGGACGCATGGACACCTCGCAAGAGCAAACGGACGTTGAATCCTTCGGCTACCTCGAACCCGCCGCCGATGGCTTCCGCAACTACCTCAAAACCCGCTACAGCGTACCGGCCGAGGCCCTGCTGATCGACAAGGCCCAACTGCTGACCCTCACCGCGCCGGAAATGACCGTACTCATTGGTGGCCTGCGCGTGCTGAACACCAACGTCGGCCAAACCCAACACGGCGTGTTCACGAAGCAACCGGGAGCGTTGACCAACGACTTCTTCAAAAACCTGCTCGACATGGGCGTGGAATGGAAACCGGTGTCGGAAGCCAACGAGGAATTTGAAGGACGTGATCGCAAAACCGGCGACCTCAAATGGACGGGGACGCGTGTTGATCTGGTGTTTGGCTCGAATGCACAGCTGAGGGCGTTGGCTGAGGTTTATGCCAGCAACGACGCGAAGGAGAAGTTTGTGAAAGACTTCGTGGCAGCCTGGGTCAAGGTGATGAATCTGGATCGGTTTGATCTGAGGTGATGCTGGCGCTCAATCCAGCGTGAAAAAAGCCCACTGACCGTTACTGGTTCAGTGGGCTTTTCAAGTCTGGGTACACGACGGCTGTCACGCCATCAACGTCGCCCTGGCTCAAGCCAAAGTGGAACCGAATTACTAGCGATATAGGTATTTCCCAACTAGGGTTCTCAGTAGCGCATCACCGACGTGGCGAACCGAAGGAGCCAGATCAATTGATGAGGTCTTTTTGTGTCGCGGTCGCATTCGTAGCGCCCATCGTGTTGTCCACCACGGTCGCGGCTGAAGTACTTGCGCATAAGACAGCGCTCGCTTTTGTTGCTCAAACCCATGTGGGTGACAGCCTGCCAACACTGGCACTGTTGGCGGCAAAGAAAACCCAAACCTTTGCGATGCTCATTGAAAAGTTAGGAAGTGAAAAAGCACACAGTGCCGTATCGAGCGAAATTGACGCGCTACTTCCGCAGTACCAGCCGAAATGGAATCAAAATCTTGCTGCGGCTTATGAGAAGTCTTTTACTGAAGAAGAGCTGTTATCACTTGCGTCTGAAGGCCAGGCATCCAAATACGCTGGCAAAGTGCTGGAACGGCGAACTGACATCGGCAGAGACATGCAGTCCAGCTCTACCCCGATACTGATTGCCCTTGTATCCGAGGCACTTAAAGCGGCCTATTCCAAGCATATTCGTTGAGGCGGTCTTGGCCCCCCTGCCATCAGCTTGTCCGAAGAAAAGCAACGCCTCCCAGTGTGGAGGCGTTGTGCTTTTTGCTGATCGCAGGACGAGACTAAACGGGAGAAATCGTAGCCAGCGCGCCAATCAAAATGGTCAACACCAGAAATCCACCCAGGAAAATTGCCATCTTGCCCATGGGGCCTCCTACGCTATGAGTTTGCGGTGCAGCGGTTACCGCCACTGCTGACCGTGCCGTCATTGTGAGCCGCGGGCTGATCCCATTACAGATGCAGATAGTCGAGAAAAATACGGATCAGATCCGCGATTCACGCCCCCTGTAGCTGCCGAAGGCTGCGAACTTTTGATCTTAAACACGTCGCCCTGGCTATGTGGCATCTGCTAATGATTTCACATGAGTCGCAAAATCATCGTGTATCTGTTGAAACCCGCAGCGAAGGTAAAATGCCGATCCCTCAGGTGTATCCGTGGATAGGCGCACGACACGGAATCTCTGAGCCGCATATTCCAGAAGCTGCTGTACCAGAGCTTTACCCACATTCTGGCCCCTTGATGCGTGCGCGACGTATACCCGCCGTAGCCTCCCGGTATCCGACCTGGCATATGGATCATATGAAAGACCACCGATGGCAATCAGTTGCCCGTTGCGGAAGGCTCCCAAAAGACATTCACCTGGTTGATCGAATCGATTCGACCCGTTTTTCCAATCGGCAACCAAGCGTGTGAGAAACCTGAAACCCTCTGTAACGGCCTCCGCTTCCAGTATCAGGATTTCCGGAGGAAGTGCTGATATCTGACGTATCGCCAGTTCACCCGTTGACGTAATCACTCGATATCCCTTGTTTGCTTTGGCACCCTGCCTGACTCATCTGCGCGGAAGGTGTTTTTACACAGGACCGCGTAGGAGCTGCCGAAGGCTGCGATCTTTTGATCTTTTGTAGCTACGACTCTTCAATTGGCGCTCTCTAATCTCTTGTCGAGTGTATGGGTGAGACACAACGCCTCATCTTTCAACGAGCTGCAGAAGGCGTCGACGAAGATTGACGAGGGTCGATAGTCAGGCCTGATCAACATAACGCGATAGGGAATAGACACGCTGATCGGCCGAATGGCCAATCCTCTGCCTGACTCCTCCACGGCAGTCAACGGGTTGATAATCGCTACCCCCAACTGTTGCCTGACCATGGCGCAGACCGATGTGGCGTTGGTTGTTTCGATGACGGTATGCCGATCGACTCCGGCCCGGCGAAAGTGCTCATCGAGCGTCTGACGATAGATATCCAGACCCGAAAAGTTGATGAAATCGACACCGCAAAAGTCTTCCATTACGAGGAGTGACCTGGACAGCAAAGGGTGACCCTCTGGAAGTATGCAGACCATGTCGGAACAAAAGAGCAACTCCCCTTGGGTGCCTCGAGGTACATGCTCACCTTCGGTCAGTCCGAGGTCGTAACGCTGGGCGCTGAGTGACTCTTCCAGTAAGGGGGATTCCTGTGCAGCAATGCTCAAGCCTATGCCGACATGCCGTTGCTGAAAGTGCTTACAGGCCTTGGGCAACAAGGTCTGGGACAACATCGGAAGACAGGCAATGCTCAGTTGGCCATGTTCGAAGCGACGAATCGATTGTGCAACGCTGTTGATTCGTTCCAACCCAATGTAGGACTGTTCTACCTCTTCGAACAGCATAATGGCCTGAGCCGTCGGTACCAGTCTCCCTCCCTCTCGGTCAAACAGCCGAAGGCCAGAGATACTTTCAAGCCGCGCCAGTTCTCGGCTGATCGTGGGTTGGGAAGTAAATAGTAAACGCGCTGCGCCGGTGACGCTCCCTGCCTGCATGATGGCGCGGAAGACTTCGATATGCCGTATGGAAATTCCCACATCTGGCCTCCGCCAGTTGATCAAGTCCCATATCAAAACTGAATCGACCAGCAAAGAATAGATATTTTATTGAATACAGAATGGTCGACATGATGGCTTCTCTCTTTACTTCAGATTGAATACCTCCATGCCCAATCATTCCGTTTTCCTGCCATTAGCCGAGACTGCGAGACAGCACGGCACCCCGCTCTGGTGTTATGACGCCCAGACCATCAGGGCACGCATCGACCAACTGCAAGGCTTCGATGTCATTCGATATGCGCAAAAAGCCTGCTCGAACCTGCATATTCTCCGGTTGATCCGCGAACAAGGCGTGCGGATCGATGCCGTATCACTGGGTGAAATCGAGCGGGCGCTGCTCGCTGGATACAGCCCAGCAGGTGACCCGGCGGGTATTGTTCTGACCTGTGATCTGTTCGATGAAGCGACATTGCGACGCGTCGTCGAACTGAACATTGAGGTCAATACCGGCTCGATTGATATGCTCCGTCAATTGGGCCAACAGTCTGCGGGCCATCGCGTCTGGCTGCGGATCAATCCTGGGTTCGGCCACGGCCACAGCCGCAAGACCAATACCGGTGGTGAAAACAGCAAGCATGGAATCTGGCATGGTCAGGTTCAGGAAGCCCTCAGCGTGATTCGGCAATTCGGACTGAAACTGGTGGGATTGCACATGCATATCGGTTCCGGTGTGGATTACGTACACCTTGAGCAAGTGGGCTACGCAATGGTCTCGGCCGTGAAGGCACTCGACCACGATATCGAAGCATTCTCCATCGGCGGGGGGCTTTCCACACCTTATCGTGTGGGGGATGAGCCGGTGGATATCCAGCGTTATGCGAACGCCTGGCGCCAGGCCAAACAGGACATCGAGGCTTTTCTCGCTCACCCGGTACGGATGGAGATCGAGCCGGGCCGATTCCTGGTAGCGGCTATTTGGTCACCGAAGTCCGTGCGGTAAAAAAAGTGGGCAGTCGAAACTTCGTCCTGGTGAATGCCGGCTTTAATGACCTGATGCGACCAGCCCTCTATGGCGCCTATCACCACATGACCTTGCTGGACTCCCAGGGTGTCCCGGTCAGTCGTGCGGAGCACCTCTGTGCAGTGGGAGGTCCCTTGTGCGAATCCGGTGATATTTTCACGCAGGATGAACAGGGGGTCACACCCCGTTTGCTACCTGAAGCGCAGGTTGGCGACTTGCTGGTCATGCACGATACCGGCGCGTACGGTGCCTCGATGTCATCCAACTACAACAGCCGGCCACTGTTGCCCGAAGTGTTGATCGAGCAAGGGCAAGCTAGATTGATTCGACGCCCGCAGCCATTGTCGGATTTGCTGGCCTTGGAGTTGGGGCTTTAAAAGCCAGTCGGTGATCGAAACAATCGCTTGATAAAAATCCATTGAAGGAGCTGAGTACGTGAAAAGCACTATCGATCACCTTGTTATCGTGGCGCCGGACCTCGATACAGGCTGCGCGTTCGTCACTGACTTGCTAGGT
Organism: Pseudomonas sp. URMO17WK12:I6; assembly: GCF_003253625.1. Taxonomy (NCBI): domain Bacteria; kingdom Pseudomonadati; phylum Pseudomonadota; class Gammaproteobacteria; order Pseudomonadales; family Pseudomonadaceae; genus Pseudomonas; species Pseudomonas sp. URMO17WK12:I6. The sequence goes on along the minus strand of NZ_QKYZ01000004.1, from coordinate 202,340 downwards.
GTCGACCTTCAACCGGGCGGTGCCCATCCACGCATGGGCACCCACAACAGGTTGCTTCGCCTTGGCCCCCAGCTCTACCTGGAAGTGATTGCCGTGGCCCCATCAGCCAAATGCCCGGACCGACCTCGCTGGTTCGGCCTTGATCAACTTACTCCCAACTCGCCGGCGCGCCTGGCGACATGGGTTGCACGGACCGACGATATCCACACTATTAGTGATTCCTGCCACGACATCGTCGGGGTTGTCGAACCTATGACACGAGGAACATTGTCCTGGCAAATAACGATACCGAAGGACGGAGGCCTTCCCTTGGCAGGATCAGCCCCCACCATAATTCAATGGGGACATGGGACTCATCCCGCGAGCGCACTCCAAGATAAAGGCTGTTCTCTGCTGGCATTGGACGTCTTCCATACGGACCCGGAAAGAGTCAACGCTATTCTGACGGCCATAAACTTTTCCGGTCCGGTTTATCTTCATGCGCTCAAAGATGCTTCGACACCCCATCTGCTCGCGCATATTCAAACGCCAAATGGCTTAAAAACATTGACGATTGCGAGAGTGTGAGTCGCACTCCGGATATTCATCTGTGCAGACATTGCATTACCGTCAGCGGACGTAAACCGACGCATCAATCCACAATGAACAACTTCGCACCGCTAGTGGTAAACGAGCGATGTCCCTCGGCATCGTTGCCCACCTGATAGCTCATTCCGGCAGTCAGCGTGAACTGGCGGCCATCTTCCAGTTCTGTGTGTAACTCGCCTTCCAGGCACAACAGGATGTGACCTCTCCAGCACCAGTGATCGGCCAGATATCCGGGGCTGTATTCAACCATCCGCACACGCGTTGAACCAAACTGGCAGGTCCGCCAATAGGCCATGCCCGTCTGGCCGGCATGTTCGACCGGTTCAATCTTCGACCAATCGGTAGTCCCAAAGGGGATGGCGGTAAGGTCCATTATTGCCTCATCAACTTGAAGTGAATACGGACCCTATCAACCGGGCCACGCTGCCGATAGACACAGATAGCCCACATTTACGGAATACAGGCTTGAGAGCAAAAACTAGTTGCCCCGCCCGCCACCAAACGACCACTCATCTGCCGCGGTCGTGGTAATCACCACCATCACGTCCTCAGAATCGATGCCCGGCGCTCGGCCCAGTCTCTCGACCAGGTTGCGATAAAAACGCTGTTTCGTCTCGATGTCTCGAGGGCGACCGGCAGTAATCGCAATCAGCACAAAGTCATCACTACGAGGACCGCCCAGGTAGTCGGGATCAAAGATCAGCTCGCCCGTTTCATGTTGGTGAATGACCTGGAATCGATCAGCCATCGGCACTTCGAAGCTTTCTACCAAGGCGTCGTGCAGCCCTTGTGAGAGGGCCTGTAAATACTCGGCAGATTTTCCCCGGTGCAGTGAAATACGTGCAAATGGCATTAAGACCTACTCCTGAAAATCCAACTGACAGGGGAAAACTATCAAGTCGCGATCATTCCGAATATCAGATTTAATAGCGGCCTTAGTCCCGAATTAATGGATGATTCGATGCGCCGTCCGACCTTCGATCTTGATGTGCTGCGTACTTTCGTGACCGGCGTGGAGTTCAACAGCTTCGCCAAGGCGGCGGATCGGCTCAACCGCTCGACGTCTGCCGTGAGCGCACAACTCAAGAAGCTTGAGGAACAGGTAGGCACGCCAGTGCTGTCAAAATCCGGTCGAGGGCTGGTGTTGACGCCGGTGGGTGAAACCCTGCTCAGCCATGCACGCCGACTGCTTGAACTGAACGACAGCATTTTCCAGACCCTGCACGAAAGCCAGACCGCCGCCACGGTACGCCTGGGGCTTCAGGAAGACTTTGGCGAACACTTTCTCAGCGACATTCTGCGACGCTACGTCAAGATGTACCCGATGGTGAGCCTCGAAGTCAGGATCGCGCGCAATGCCGAACTGCTTGCATTGATCGACAGCGGCGGCCTGGACCTGGCCCTGTCTTGGGACACAGGGCACAAGTCCCCCTACGCCACGCACCTGGGTGAAACGCAGATGCACTGGATCGGGCCTCGTGACTCGCCCCCCATCAACCGCTCTGTCGATTCCCCCCTGCCATTGATCATGTTCGACGCCCCTTGCGTGTTGCGCAGCGCGGCCACCCAGGCACTGGATGAGGCGCGGATTCCCTGGCGAATCGCGCTGACCAGCCCCAGCGTTGGTGGAATCTGGGCGGCCGTTGCGGCCGGTTTGGGCCTCACGTTGCGAACCCGCATTGGTCTGCCAGGGCATCTCGCCGTGATTGCCGGTCTACCCCCGCTGCCGACCCTCGGCTATGTGCTTTATCGAGGGGCAGAACACTTGGCGCCTGCCCCCCGACAATTGGCTGCGTTGATACAAACGAGTCTGCAAGAGCAGGCGCTCAGTATGACTAGAGACTCCCCCGCTTGATGCTGCCTAAAGCAGGTCGCTCAAAGTGTCGTACTTGTAGTACTGGCTGTAATTCAGAACATCTCGAGGCGTCACCTTTTCCGGAAAAGGGCTGTACATCGGGTCATCGATCCGATGGAACTTGAGTGTATCGGGAGCCGCTGCGTCAGGTACGTAAGCGGCGGCGGGATGCTTCGCTTGCCATGCTGCCCAGAGCCGGTCGACATTGCAATGATGCAGAAAGAACACCGGGTCGTTTGGCGAAGACGACAACCCCATGTCACCGCCGACCCACACATGGACGTTGTTGTGAATGCGTTCTTTGCCAGTCCATCCCTCGATGTAGTTGCGCGCACCACCGGTGGATTGCGCCGCGTCGTAGGGCACTTTGTCATACAGGGTATTTTCCTGGATGACCTTGCGTACATTGGCTCGGCTGGGCAGCGCCCCACCTCCCCCCAGATAACGCACCAGGGGGCGGTTTACCCGGCCCAGTTCCATGGTGCGGCCATCACCCATCAGTCGTACCCGCCACTTCCCGTCCACGAACTGTCCAAGGTACTGATTCGACCAGATGACTGATGTCCTGGGGTCCTGAAGTTCCGCGTCAGTGTTCCAGTCCCAATATGGAATTCGAAAGTGTGGGTCATTTACCGCTTTGCGAAGCAACGATTCCAGCCGCACTAGAAAGTAGCGATGCCACGGTAAAAATGATGGGCCTCCATGCGCAGCATTCCTGGCCATCTGCCCCGCAGGCGTTGAAATCATCATGGCCCGGTGGTGCCAGGCCACCAAGGAGTCATAAATCGAGAGATTGGCCTGCCCAGGCCAGGGATTCAGCGCAGGATCCTTGAGCAGTTTCACCCCTTCGACGTATTTCTGAAGCGCCGCGAGATCTTTGACAGCATTAGACCTGATCATGATGTGCTCCGTGATCATGGTGAACGGGATGGTCGGAGTGCTCTCCCCCGTCGCCATTGCCCTTGGCGAAAGACTCGGGATAGGCATCGATCACCGCTGTCATCAAATCGAGAGCCGATCCGTAAGAAACGAATGGAGTGGCATGCGTATGGACCTGTCCAGCATCGTCCACAAACAGATGCGCCTGGACCGGGGCCCCATCCACCTCCACCTGGTAGGTGGTCACGATCCGGACAACGTGCCCTTTGTGATTAATCTCGCGAACCGTCCTGGCCTCATGGCCTGCATGCGGGTCCACGTACTCGGGAAACTGCTCCTTGATCCACGCAGGGTGCATTTTGTCAGGATCAGTGATGGATATCTCGGCGAGAGCAGCTATGTCGGGCGGGCTCAACAGCACGTTGGCTTCGGTAGCTGAGGGTTCAGGGCTGGAGACATTTTTCCCTGTCATGATTCCTCCTGGAGTGTGCCCCCGGACGATTGCCCGGACTGGCTGGAGAAAGTGTAGTTGGTGATGGGTAGAGATGCTGTTGAAGCCAGAATAATGGGACCGGATGCATCTCTCCTGGGGGGCGGACATTCAGTTTGAACACGGCTGCCAGTCCTCTGATCCCTTGCCAGGAAAGAATGATCAGAAAGACCAGTGGTGAGCCTTGACTTCATGGCTCCCAGTTATATGCCTGAACTGGTTGAGCACAGGCAGTTGGTGACCGTAGATACCGTCTTGAACTTCACCTACTCCTGCGGATCAATCTGACCCAACAGGATATTGACGTCAAAAAACAGAAGTCGCGCGATTACAGCTCAGGGGTTGGGCGTGAAATATAGGCCTATGATTTATATAGACTTTTAAAAAAGTCGGAATTGGTAGCGCAGAGTTATCTAGAGGCTTCTATTATTTCGTTATCGCCGAATTCGGCCCAATCATTGTTATGCGTCAACGACAACGCAAGCCCTTAATCAATAATTATGGGAGGGTAACATGTCGACAAAAAAAATAACTGCCTTACTCGTGCTGGCTTTTAGCTTTTTCGGAGTGACGAGTTGTGCCAACATAAGAAATTATTCAGAAGTCTCAAGCGAAAGAAACAAGAGCATTGTTCCTGATATTGACTATTATGACCTTGCATACAATGTAGATGTTATTGTGCTTCCTGCAGAAATAAAAACCAAAGAAAATACAGATACAGACAACAACTTTCCAGGTGAATTACAAATTTCAAACTGGGGAAATTCCATCAAGAATGCGACCCAGAAAGAAATTCATAACAGTGATCGCTTTATCGAATTTGGACATTACAGCGGCCGCATTGAAATAAGTACAGAAATATCTTCAGTATCTATAAGCAACGCCCGAGGCGGGACTCGATCGAAATGCAATGTTGTTTACACATATAAAGATTTAGCGGCAGGAAAAATACTCTCCAGGCATGACAGTGCCATTGAATTAATAGCGCCCCCCTCTGCCATACCAAAAACCAGCAATAGCTTTTCTTACAGCCTTGATCAACTGACATATGCTATTGCTCGCGAGGCGATTTCTGGCCTCATTCGATTGTCGCCTGTTGCCGACATCCAGCTAACGCAGAAGCAAGTGAAATTTTATAATTCAAATATCAAAAGAAAACCCAACCAAATTATTAGCTACGTGCCGATTGACAGTCTTATCCACAAGAACAAAAAAGAACTGAACTCTGCTTTTTCAATGGCCAAGAAAACGCAAAAAAATAGCAATAAGTCGACGAAAAAAAACAAGCCAACAGTTAAATTAGACACCGTCTCCGCTCCCGCCGCCCACCCTCTGAAATCTAATAAAGCTAGTGATACACTCACCGCAAACACCGTGACATCGAGTGACAACACTGTCAGTCAGAACTCAAGCCAGGCTGCGACTAAAAACAAGAAAGACGATAGTAATTCAAACGAAATAGCTAGTTCATCGGAGCGCTTGAAGGATGGGGCCATTAAAAACAATGAGCCCAATGATGACAGCAGTGGATATATAGCCACCCAGGAAAACCATCAACCTCAAATCGATGTATCGGCAGAGCAAGAAAGAGCATTGGATGAATGTTTGAAGAAGGAAAAAGAAAAGTTACAGGGAGCGACTGACAATGCCGCATCACGTACCGGATATACAACCGTGTCGGGACTCTATCAACCTCAAAACAAGATATTAGCAGTGCAAGAAAGAGCAATGGATGAATGTTTGAAGAAGGCAAAGGCAAAGTTACGGTGAGCGACTGGCAATGCTACTTCACGTACCGGATATACAGTCGCGTCGGGACGGCAGCAGAAGAAATTGCGCAGGCGTTAAGCCAAGCCAAAATACCCGGGCTACACGCCATCAAAAAGATAAAGCCAAAGGACTTCGAAGATGATCTTGAAGGGCAACAAGGCATCATTTTCTTCAAGGATTTCTGGCGCCGAGGAAACGAGACTTTCGGCAATCGCAGCGGCGATCATATCGATTTATGGAACGGGCGTAGACTCACGGACTGGCTGAGCTACCCTCGTATTCAGTTGGGTTTTTCCATTGAGGGCAGTTTCTCCGACTACCACGAGTCGAAGGAAATATGGTTTTGGAAGGTCATATGAAAATTGTTAAAGGGGCATTGTTCGTCATCCTTGTTGTTGCCCTGGCCGTTGGGGCGTTTAATTTGATATTCGTGACAGTGTCTGGCTACTTTGGGCCGTTCTACGAGAGTGAGGCAGACCAAAGTCGGAACTTTGCAATTTGGCTTTTGGGTAATGCGGGGGTTGGGTTGCTTTCGGTTGTCATGGGTGTCGTTTTGTATCGGCGATATCTGCGACACGCGAACACCACGAACACCACGAACACCACGAACACGTAGGAGCTACCGAAGGCTGCGATCTTTTGATCTTTCGCCCACAAAAAAGCCCACTGACCGTCACCGGTTCAGTGGGCTTTTGACAGGGCTTCTAGTTACAGAGCCATATCCGTCGCAGCATTGGCCTTCGGCGCCTTAGCCGGAGCCGCCGGAGCAGCAGCCGGAGCCGCCACCTGACCAATCGCCGGCGGCGGAGTCAGCTCCAGCACCTTGGCGGTGTAAGCCCACTCTTGAGCCACTTTCTCAGGGCTGTTGTTCAGCTGAGTGCCGTAGCTAGGCACGATCTGGTGCAGTTTTTCCTGCCAGGCTGGGGTGGCAACCTTGTCCTTGAACACTTTCTGCAGCACGGTCAGCATGATCGGTGCGGCAGTCGACGCGCCTGGCGATGCGCCCAGCAGGCCGGCGATGGTGCCGTCTTGCGAAGCAACGATTTCGGTACCCAGCTTCAGCACGCCACCGGCGGCTTCATCACGCTTGATGATTTGCACGCGCTGGCCGGCTTGCCACAGGCGCCAGTCTTCGGCTTTGGCATTCGGGAAGTATTCTTTCAGGGCATTCATGCGGTCTTCGTCAGACAGCATCAGTTGGCCTGCCAGATACTCGACCAGTGGGTATTCCTTGATGCCGACGCGGGTCATTGGCCACACGTTGTGCGTGGTGGTGGTGCTCAGCAGGTCCAGGTACGAGCCTTCTTTGAGGAACTTGGTGCTGAAGGTCGCGAATGGGCCAAACAGGATGACGCGCTTGCCGTCCAGGACACGGGTGTCCAGGTGCGGAACCGACATTGGCGGTGCGCCAACGGAGGCTTTGCCGTAGGCCTTGGCCAGGTGTTGTTCGGCGATGGCCGGGTTATCGGTGACCAGGAACGAGCCGCCAACCGGGAAGCCTGCGTATTCCTGGGCTTCAGGAATGCCGGACTTCTGCAGCAGGTGCAGTGCACCGCCGCCCGCGCCGATGAACACGAACTTGGCGTCGGTTTCGGTTTTGGTGCCGTCTTTCAGGTTTTTGTAGCTGACGCGCCAGCTGCCGTCTGCGTTCTTGGTGATGTCTTGCACTTCGCTAGACAACTTCAAGTCGAACTTCGGCGTGGTTTGCAGGTGCGCGACGAACTGGCGGGTGATCTCGCCAAAGTTCATGTCGTTACCGAGCGGGCTCCAGGTGGCCGCGACTTTCTGGTTCGGGTCACGCCCTTCCATCATCAGCGGAACCCATTTCTTGATCACTGCCGGGTCTTCGGAGTACTGCATGCCGGCGAACAGCGGGCTTGCTTGCAGGGCTTCGTAGCGCTTCTTCAGGAACTTGATGTTGTCATCGCCCCACACAAAGCTCATGTGCGGAGTGGAGTTGATGAACGAACGCGGGTTCTTCAGCACGCCTTGCTGAACCTGCCAGGCCCAGAACTGACGGGAGATCTGGAAGGCTTCGTTGATTTCAACGGCTTTCGTGATCTGAACTTTGCCATTCTCGTCTTCCGGGGTGTAGTTCAACTCGGCCAGGGCGGAGTGACCGGTACCGGCGTTGTTCCAGCCGTTGGAGCTTTCCAGGGCGACGCCATCGAGGCGCTCGACCATTTCCATCGACAAGTCGGGTTCCAGCTCATTGAGCCACACACCCAACGTTGCACTCATGATGCCGCCGCCAATGAGCAGCACATCGACTTTCTTTGCCTCCGCGTAAGCGGACGTGATCCCCATCGACAAAGCCAGCCCCAGCAGGGCTGTGTTCAGTTTCTTAAACATTTGTAGCACCTATGATAAACGCCATCCGCCTCCAACCCTCATTCATGAGCAACCCAGGTTCACGGGTACGCAGGCAGCGTGCCGCGGGTTTCTGCATTCAGAAAGATTTGAAGGTGGGCACACAAGGCCGACGTGTCTCCATCGACCTCAGTTATATGTCCCTCGTGCACTGACTTCTTATCATTATTGGCTCAGCTACTTGAGCGACATTGATTCTGTCGCACGTCTGTGGACGTACGAACCGAATAAGTCAAACCAAGTTAATGCGACAGAATATCACGCCTCGGCCAGCCTGCGCGCCCGAAAGGACTCGACAGTCTAGACGGGACGAGGCCCGTGCTCGGCGTTTTTGCTCAAACGATCCAGCACAAACGCCTTGGCGTTGCGCGTCATTTGGTCGAGATGCCGGTCGCGCTGCTTTTCTGCATCGATCATTGCCCGCTTGCCGTGTTTTTGCAGCAGATACGTATGTATCTGCCGCACCTCCAAAGAACTGTAGATCGAGGTGACATCCAACAGGCCCATCAGGCCTTCAGTGGCGTGATCCCGGGTGTTCATCAGCACCTGAGTGCCGCGCACGCCCAGCACTTGAAAGCCCACCGACTCGAACCAGGGCACTTTGGCGACGGTGCATGTCAACTCGGCATGGGGGTAGCGACCGAGCATATCTTGCAGCATCGCCCGCGCGACACCCTGTCGCCGGTGACTGGCCTGCACCGCCATGTACGCCACGCCGCAGGCCTCGGGATCGTCCTTGACCGGCAGGTACAGCAAAAACCCGATGACCTTCTCGGGATCTTCATCATCCATGGCGACGATCAACTCGACCGCAATGCCTTTGGCGCCGCCGAGCGCTTCCAGGTAGAGATGAACCTCATAACCCACCGCGTATTGATAGACGTTGTACAACGGGTTGCTCGGCGCGATGCCTACCATGCTGATGTCGGTCAGGTTGTCGACGACCATCTGCAGAATCTGGCTGTTGATGGGCTCCGGGCATGGAGTGGCAAAGTGGGTGAGCTGGGGCATTGCGTTTCTGACTCCGGGTTAAGGCTTACTGAGCATCAGCCCCGCCATTGTCACAGATCGAGCCCCTCGCAGGAAAATCAACGCTGCGGCGCGACGATGCGGAAGCGGATGTCGATGTCGTTGGAGACCACCGTATCGGCCCACTCCCCCTCCCCGATCTTGAAGTCACTGCGTTTGAGAATGATGTTGCCATCGAAAATCCCGATGGCCTGCTCCGGCTTCAACAGCACCTTTACCTGCAGCTCACGCGTCATGCCCCTGAGGTTAAGTTTGCCGGTGATCAGATAGCGCTGATTGCCCAGCGCTTTTACCCGAGTCGATTCAAAGGTCGCCACCGGATAGTCCGCCGTGTTGAACCAGGCAGGCTTTTGCAGCTCGGTATTGGCATCGCTGCTGCCGGCGTCGATGCTGGCAAGGTCGATGGTCATCCTGGCGTGGGCCGCGGTGGGGTTTGCCGTGTCGAAATCGAGCGTGGCGTCGAATTTGCCGAAGGTGCCGTACACCCTGGAGCCGAACTGGTTATAGGTGAAGGAGATCTTGCTGGCGGTGGTGTTGACCCGGGTGTATTCAACGGCTTGGGCACAGGGCAAGACGCCGATCGTGAGGATGGCGAGCAATGCGGCTAAACGCGGGAATCGAAGAGACATGGAATTCTCCGGGTGGAATGCCCTTCAGGGATTGAAGTGCAGCACCCGTGTGGCTGCGATAGCTGGACTTAAGCAAATATTCGAGGGTTATTCCAGCCCAGCAGAGCCCCTGCTCCTCAAAAGCCCGGCCCCACGGGTCTTTGGACTCGCCGGAAAGCCCGATGTGCCTAAAGTTGTGCTCTTGGCCGCCGACTCCCTTTTACTAACTCCTCTTACGAAGGACCGTAAAGTAGTGAACCTACAGCGTGAAATTGACGAGGTTTTCGAAAGAAAAGCCTTCGAACGGCCACTGTTCTATTCCTACCCGGGAGGTTTGCGATTCAGCCTTTCCGAAAAGGGAACTGCCATTGAACAGTTTCTCCTGGCGCTTCAAAAAGCACGGTGCATTTGCGAGGACATATTCTCCGAGGAAGGATCGCTCGTTGTCTGTCTTCGTGTTCGTTCCGGAGCAAATCCATTTGCACACCGACCTGTTCTAGCGGAGCTTCGGGCGGCCGGTATCAAGATCCCCTCGAATCATTCCCGATGGCTTAACCCCATTCATCCGGACAATTGGTTTAATGAACATGAAGAAGAGCATTGGGTAAATGTCGCCTTTCATGCCCCATTGTCGCTACTTCAGAACTTTCTATGGTGTGCATTGGCGAAGGACATTGGAGACATTCGGCCCCGCCCGTTTTGTGACATCTACTTTTTCAACCTGAACCTGCAGGTTATGGCATTTCCCTACGATGATCGCGGCATGGATGTCGTCGGACCGAACAGGACTGCCCTGGCGCAGCTGTATCAGAAACATCAGCATTTTTTACTAACCCATGATCGACCAGTGATGGATGAGGTATTCGGAGTCCAGGAACCCCATTGTAGATAACGCTGACAACGACGCCTGGACTCCAAAAAATTTGGGCTCGATGGGGCGTGAAACAACCCGAACTGCTCTTCGATAAAGGAAAGTGCAATGCCACCACTGATATGGGACCCGTTTGACCTTTTCAACGTACTTGGGGTTGCTCCTTCTGAAGGAGAGTCCGGGATCTCGCACCAGTACATCGTCGAACAGGGCGCTGTCAGACTGCAATTGACCATTTGGCAATTTGATTGCGATGTTGAAGTCCAGCTGTGGGCGGCTCCGCTACCAAACCCAATAGTGCGGTACTCAATGCTCGATTGCCCGGGTATACGCGTCGTTAACGATAAACGTGGTCGTTTTTTAGAGTTCGCTGCGTCTAATACCTTCTCGGGTCGCTACGACGGCTATTCAGTCATTCCTTATGGTTTAAGACTCTGGATTGATCCGCAAATTTTTCTTGAGCCATTCACCTACTCGTGATTGATGCTCCCACGTCTTTACCCAGCCTGCCATTACTGGATAATGGCCCCCTGCCACAACCAGGCTCTGACCTTGATTTCTCAAGGTTTTATATTGCTACAGCCTGACAGTCACCTTCAAGGACGGACGATCGGCTACGGAACAAGGAATCAGCACCGTGATATCCCAGCAAGACTCAGCAATACCGCTTACCCGCACTCAGAAATTCACCTCGTTGATCACCCGCGGCATGGCAGGCCTCAGCGTCGTGCTGGGCGCCATGTGGGCGTTAATCACCTATGCCGTGCCGGACCCGAGCGTGTTCGGTTTCAGCTTCATCAGCTGGAAAAACGTGGTCCTGCTGGTGAGTGCATTTATATTTCTGGGAGCCGTTTCAATCGGCTGGCAGATTCGTAATTTCACGCCGATGCTCCGCGGCGCCTTGCAGTTTTTCATGATCGCCGGCTTGTCTTTCGGCTTCTTCATCCTAGGCACCGAATACGCCAAGCCCTCTTTCGAGTTCGCCAAACTGCAAGCCAAAATAGTCGAAAACGAAGGCAACAACCTGCTCGGCAAACGCATGGAAGTGCTGGATAACATTCGCATCGAACTGGAGGGTTGCGAGAACATCGGCCGTCTGCCCACCTGCACTTTTGAACTGACCAATCTGAACGTAGACCGCAGCTTTCGCTTCGACGACGGCACCCGGCTATTCGACGAGTCTGGCGGTCCACTGAAGTTCGAGTCGATCCGGGTGGGCCAGGTCGAGGACAACGCCTGGCTGCGCTTTCAGCTGATTCGCAACGTACCTACACGCGTTACGCTGATCTTCCAGCAGAGCAACAGCAAACTCAGCAAAACACCAGCGATCAAGTTGGTGTTTCGAGATGGGAATGATGAGACGCTTACCGTCAAATTCAGTGAGATTGTAATGCGCTAGTTGTTGGAATAAAGGCTCTCTACCGACCACTACGGCGTAGGCACATACTCTTCGGTAATAACGAGACTATGTATAAGCCCCAACCACCCACTTCACTTTCTCCAGCGCCTCCCTGAGCGCCCCCATCTCCACGGAGCCCAGCGCCAGGCGAAACGCATGTGGAACGTTGGCCGATGTGGCAAACGGTTCGGCGGTTGAAACCGAGACGTTTTCCCGCATCAACGCCATGGCGATCTGGTCGGCCCGTGCGTCTTCCGACAATGGCAGCCAAAGAAAATACGACGAGGGGTGGCGAATACAGCGCAGCCCCGCCAGTACCTCGCCGGCCACGATTTGCCTGGCCTGCGCGTCCCGGCGCTTTTCGGCTTCCAGTTGCATGACGGTGCCGTCGTCAAGCCAGGTGGTGGCAATCGCCGTCATCACACCCGGGGTATTCCAGGTGGTCGCTTTGATTGTGCGTTCCAGCGCGGGCACGTTCTGCAGGGGGGCGGCGACGAAGCCGACGCGCAGTCCGGTGGCCACGCTTTTGGAGAGCCCTGACACATAAATCGTCCTCTCGGGGGCGAGTACCGCCAGCGGTGCGGGCGGATTCTCCGCGAGAAAGGCGTAAGCGGCGTCTTCAATGATCAGCAGCCCATGCTGGCGCGCAATCGTCACCAGGTGCTCCCGTTGCTCGGCACTCATCACCCAGCCCAGCGGATTGTGCAGGGTCGGCATCGTGTACACGGCCCGCACGCGTCGATGCCGGCACAGGCTTTCCAGCGCTTGCAGATCAGGCCCGTGATCGAGCACCGGAATGGGCACGATTTCAAGGTGCAGCGTGTCGGCCAGGACCTTGAACCCCGGGTAGGTCAACGCGTCCGCGGCAATCACGTCACCAGGTTGCAACAGCGCCATCATCGTCACCGCCAGCCCTTGCTGGGCGCCGGTGACGATCAGCACTTGCTCAGCCTCGACCGTCAGCCCTCGAACGCGCAGATGGCGCGCTACAGCGGCGCGCTCATGGGGTCGCCCGGCGTGTGGCTGGTAGCGCAGCAACGCTTCCAGATCACCGGCCGAGGCGAGCTGACGCAGGGCATTGCGCAACAATTCGGCCTGCCCGGGAAGCGCCGGATAGTTGAAGTTCAGGTCGGTCATGCCGGCGGCAACGCTGTGTTGATCGATAGCCTGGTTGGGCGACCACGAGGTTTCCCTGACGAACGTCCCCCGCCCCGTCTCCCCGCTGACCAGGCCCATGGCTTCCAGCTCCGCATAGACCCGGCTAGCCGTCACCAGGGCCAGGCCTTCCGTAGTCGCCAACTGACGGTGAGTCGGCAAGCGTGTGCCCGGCAACAGGCGCCCTGAACGAATATCCGCGGCAAACATATCCACCAGTGATTTGTAGCGGGAACGAGGCATGAGCAGATGTATCCATGACAATATTTTGATTGTATTGAGTTTCGTCCATACGATGCCTTCCATGCAACCTGAGCATGAAGGGGATCCAGAATGGAACGCACATCGAACCTGCAACAGCACACCACGGAAAAGACCGCGAGCGGATGGCTCAACGGGTTCATCGGCGTGCTCATCTTCAGCGGCTCGCTGCCGGCGACACGGGTGGCCGTTCTACAGTTCGACCCGGTCTTCCTGACGGTCGCCCGGGCCAGTATCGCTGCCCTTGTGGCGCTGTGCTTGCTGTTGCTGTTCAAGGAAAAACGCCCGGCCAGGTATCAGCTGCTCTCCCTGGCCATCGTGGCCTTGGGCGTTGTATTGGGGTTTCCGCTGTTGACCGCACTGGCGCTGCAATATGTAACGTCTGCGCACTCCATCGTCTTCGTTGGCCTGTTGCCGCTCGCCACCGCAGCGTTCGGGGTCTGGCGCGGCGGCGAGCGGCCCCGGCCGGTGTTCTGGTTCTTCTCGGTGCTGGGCAGCCTGCTGGTGGTGGGGTTTGCCGTCTCCCAAGGCCTGACGGCCTCTCCTGCGGGGGACGTTCTGATGTTGCTGGCGATCCTGGCGTGCGGGTTGGGCTATGCCGAAGGTGCGAAGCTTTCCAAGACTCTGGGAGGCTGGCAGGTGATTTCTTGGGCGCTGGTGCTGTCGCTGCCCGTCATGGCGCCGCTGACCTGGTTACTGGCCCCGCCTTCGCTCTCGGCAATCACCCCACCCGCGTGGTTGAGCCTGGCTTACGTGTCGCTGTTCAGCATGTTGATTGGCTTTGTGTTCTGGTACCGCGGGCTGGCTCAGGGCGGAATTGCCGCCGTCGGCCAGCTTCAATTGCTGCAGCCATTTTTTGGCCTGGCACTGGCAGCCACGTTGCTGCATGAGCAGGTCAGCGTTGCCATGCTGGGGGTGACCGTGGCAGTGATTCTTTGCGTGGCCGGGGCACGAAAGTTCTCGAAATAGACGGCTCGCGTGGCGAAACAAATCGGCCAGGGGCTTTTTTTAGAGCCCCTTTTCTATAGTGGCCAGAGTACTAAAGAGGCCCCGTCAGCTCCACGCTGTCGCGGTACTCCGGCACCGAGACCGACCAGCCCAGCTCCAGGCTGATGCGCCGGCGCAATACATCCGAGGCATTGGGTTCGCCATGTACCACATAGGTGTGTTTCGGCGGCCGCTTGAAGCCGCGCAACCACAGCATGATTTCATCGCAGTCGGCGTGTGCGGACAGGGTTTCCATCGGCACCACTTCGGCGCGAATCGGCACGTCCTTGCCGTGAATACGTACCGACGGGGCGCCTGCGATGATCTGCGCGCCGCGGGTGCCGCCCGCCTGAAAGCCCGGCACCAGCAGCGTATTGAGTGGGTTGGGCGCCAGCGCCTTGAGGTGGTGCAGCACCCGCCCGCCAGTGGCCATGCCGCTGGCGGCGATGATCACCGCCGGTGTGCGCTGCTGGTCCAGCTCGATGGAATCTCTGGTTGAGCGCACAAAACGCGTGACACGGCACATGCCTTCGCACTCTTCCAGGGACAACCGGTGTTCACTGCGAAAACGCTGGTACAAGCGCGTGACGTCGGTGGCCATGGGGCTGTTGAGGTAGATCGGCAGGTCGGGAATCGCGCGTTTTTGTTGCAAGCGATACAGGTGATACATCAGCAATTGCGCGCGACCGACCGCGAACGATGGCACCAGCGTGATGCCATGGCGCAGCGCGGTACGGGTGATGACCTCGGCCAGTTGATCTTCCGGGGATTCGTCGGGATGCCGACGGTCACCATAGGTCGACTCCACCAGCAGATAATCGGCCTGCTCGATCGTCTCCGGGGCAAACATCAATGGATCGTTCGGCCGCCCCAGATCCCCGGAAAACACCAGGGTCATGCCATCGGCGATGACTTCCACGGTCGCTGCGCCCAGAATATGCCCGGCTCCGCGCAACAGAATGCTCATCCCCGGGACAATGTCGACCCGGTGGTGCAACTGCACCGGCCGCAGCAATTTCAATGCCCGCTCAGCGTCTTGCTCGGTGTACAGCGGCAAGGCCGGAGAGTGTTTGGAGAAGCCGTGGCGATTGGCGAACTCGGCCTCTTCTTCCTGCAAGCGGCCGCTGTCGCACAGCAGGATTTTCACCAATTCACAGGTGGCTGGCGTGGCATATACAGGGCCACGATAACCGTTGCGTACCAATACCGGCAGGTAGCCGCTGTGATCCAGATGAGCGTGGGTCAGCACAATGGCTTCGAGGTCGCGAACCGGCAACTGGAACGGGTCCCAGTTGTGCAAGCGCAGTTGTTTATAGCCCTGGAACAGACCGCAATCGATCAGCACATGCTGGTCGCGATGTTCCAGCAAATACTTGCTACCCGTGACCGTGCCCGCAGCACCGAGAAATGTCATTCGCATGGCCGTTTCCTTGAGCATTCATGGAGCACTATTGATCGCTCCTTTGCGCTTGTGGGCAGTTGATTTTTATCAATCTAGGTCACACTGGTTCATCTTCTCTGTCGAGCCGCGGCAATGGCTTGATGATCGTCAGGCTGCAGGGCGACCGGTTCAATACGCTTTCCGCCGTACTGCCGATGAACATATCGATCCCGCGATGGTAGGTCGTTCCCAGCACCACCATGTCGAAGGCATGTTGTTGCGCGAAATGGGCAATGACCTTGGGAGGGATGCCATGCAGCAGATGGCGCCGTTGTTTCTCGACTCCGTAGCGTTCGGCAAGCGCTTCAAAGGCCTCCAACTGGGCATCGTTGACGGCGTCTTCCAAACTGCCATCGAGAGTCGCCGTCGGCACATTCACTTGCGCCTCCCCCAACTCCGACCAGCCGCTGACATTGAGCAGGTGCAAGGTGGCGCCGCAAGATTCGGCCAGGCTCGAAGCCAAGTCGAGAATCCGGTCATTGAGCCCCTGGGTCAGTTCCTCCAGATGGGACAAGTCGATGGTCGCCAGTATGCTCAACGGCTTGGGATTTGTGGCATCGATGACCAGGTGCAAGGGCGCCGGACAGTCGCGCAGCAACTGCCAGTCCAGCGGACGATGGAAGGCGCGATCGAGCGCTGATACGCGGTGGGTGTCCTTGATCACCAGGTCTGCATGGAAGTCATTCACGTACTCCAGCAGATGCGCCAGGGTTGGTCTGGCCCACACCACTTCAGTGCTCACTTGCACGCCTTCGCGTCGTTGAAACCGGGCTTGCTGCTCCAGCCATTGACGATGTACCTGCAAGTAACCCTCCCGCGCCTGGGCCATGGCGTCGTGGTCAAACAGGCCGGCCGCCGCCAGCGCCTGGACATAATCGAAAGCGACAATGTGCAGCATCGCACCGGTTGCACAGGCCAGGGCCCGCGCCCGATCGAACGCCGGGGTGCGGACCATTTCGGTCGGGGCAATCAATAGCAAACGTTGAATTTTCACCCTCACCCACCTCATCTGGATAGCTTCAGGTTGTGGCTCAAGTATCGGGGGGCTCTCGCCATGCGGCTCTGATTTTTATCAACTAATGGCCGGCCAGCGATCGGCTTACCGCGCGACGCTCGAACCCGGCTGCCTGACTCCCAGAATGCTGCCCGGTACCGAGTACAACGCCCGCTCGGTGTTGCTGCCAATCAACCGGTCGATCCCCACGCGATGCACAGTGCCCATCACCACCACATCCGCCAGGTATTGCTCGACAAACTCGCTGATCACCGGCACCGGCAGGCCCATGACAAAGTGCCGACGCTCGGGAGGAACACCGTAGCGATCCGCCAGGGTGATAAACGCCCGGTGCAGGGATTCGCGCAGCTCCTCGACGAAGTCCATGCCCCAGCCACCGGCGATCAGCGGCGCATCACCATTGAACGCCGGCGACAAGTCATAGGCGTACAGCAGGTGCAGCGGTGCATCGCATTGCAGCGCCAGTGCGTTGGCCGTCTGGATGATGGTGTCGTTCAGGCCACTGATTTGCGTCGCCGGATCGAACGGGTCCACGGCGGCCACGACCCGGTGCGGCAACCCGTAACGGACCTGATTGACCAGGTGCACGGGGATCGTGCATTCGCGCAGCAAATGGCAATCGAGCGGAGTGATGAACACCCGTTTGAGCGCCGGTTCCAGGGTGACATCCTTGATCAGCAGGTCGGGCTTGAGGTCTTCGACTGCCTTCAAAATGTCCAGCAACGGATGGGTGGTGAAGACCGCTTCAACCGTCACGTCCACGCCCTGCCCGCTGAGCCGCTCGACCTCGTCGGCCACCCAACGATGACAGTGGCGCAGATAACGCTGATACCCCGCCTCGTCGATTTTTTCTTCCCATAAATGAACAATCGGTGCCGGATCGACAAAGGCCCGCACATCCAGCGCGGCCCCGCTCGCCTTGGCCAGCGCGATGGCCCGGAGCAAGGCAGGAGACTGATGCAGGGTCCGGTCGGCGATCAGTAACAAACGTTGATATTGCCCCATCTCACACCTCCGCTCGAAACCGGTCCCTTACCCGCCGGCATGGGCCAAGACTGCGCTCGTTGCCCCCTCCCCGAGGTTGATTTACATCAAATACCCGCAAATGAACGCCCTCGTGACGGGTGTCTGATCCAGATCAGATTCAAGGGCTGCCAGTGGCGTAGAAAGGAATCAACCGCGTGATGGGTGAATACGCACCGACCTTTCAAACAAGATGGAGGATCATCCATGCTCACTGTCAAAGACCATAATGATCGGGCCGCGGCCGCCTATGCCGCAGTCCCCGGAAAATACTGGATCGAAGCGCTCAAGGACGGCCGCCATGTGCTGATCCGGCCACTGCTGGAAAAGGACCGCGAACTTGAATACGCCTTCATCAAGCGCCTGTCGCCCGAGTCCCGGCACATGCGTTTTCTCGCGCAGATCAACGAGCCCGGCGCCGCCATGCTCGATCAGTTGATGGACACCGATAACAAACAGCGCATGGCTTACATTGCGCTGGTTCACGAAAACGGCAAATTGATCGAAATCGGCATCAGCCGCTACGCCGCCACGTCGGAACATGAGTGTGAGTGCGCGGTGACAGTCGCCGATGAATGGCAGCATCTGGGCCTCGGCACCGCCTTGATGGAGCATCTGATCAAGGCCGCCCGCAGAAACGGCTTTAATCAGATGTATTCGATCGATGCTGCAAGCAATACCCCCATGCGCGACCTGGCCAAAGCCATGGGTTTCGAGCGGCACAATGACCCCAACGACAGCCGCCAGGTCATCCATCGTCTGTATATGTCATAAAAGCCGATTGCCCCACGACGTACCGGCCAACGGTCCGCCGTGGGGCAAGTCTACGTTCAGGGTTACAACGACCTGTCGGGTTTGATCGCCAGCACACTGCAAGGGGCTCGGTGCAAGAGCTGTTCGGCAGTGGTCCCCAATAGCTTGTTCAACCCCGAGTGCTGCACCGTCCCCATCACAATGACATCGGTGTGATGGTCCTCGACGAACTTGCAAATACTCGGCACTGGCGCACCTTCGATGAAGTGCCGACGCTGCGACGGCACGCCGTGACGCTCGGCCAGCGCCGTGAACGCCTGGTGTTGCGCCGTGCCCATGGCTTCGTAAAGACCGGAGGCCAACGGGAGTGCGCCAACGCCCATGTCCAGGGCATACACGGCTGTCCAGTCATACGCATGCACCAACTCGATCTGCGCCTCACACTGTTCAGCCAGCTTGGTGGCGGCGTCGATAATCTGGTCATTGAACATCAGGTCCTGCTCTTCGCTGCGCAGCACATCGACGATGGCCAGCACGTTACGTGGCCGCGCGTTCCGGGCGTTGGTCACCAGATGCACCGGCACCGGACAATCGCGCAACAACTGCCAATCCAGCGGGGTGAAAAACACCCGTTTCAACGCCGACTCTTCCTGGGCGTCCTTGATGATCAGACTCAGCGACATCTCGTTGACGAATTGCAGGATTTCCTCGTAAGGGTGCTGTACCCACACCACCTCGCTGGTGACCTCGACGCCGTGCTTGCTTATCAAATGGGCTTGCTCGGCAAGCCATTGCCGATGGGTTTGCAAATAGCCTTCCCGGGCCTGGGCAATTTGCTCGGGGGCGAACAGGCCGGCGACGGCCAAGGCCTGCAAGTAATCGAATGCCACGATGTGCAGCGGCGATTGCATCGCGCGGGCCAACGCGGCGGCCCGGTCGAACGCCGGAGTACGGGTCATGGAATGGGGGGCGATCAACAGTAAACGCTGAGTCTGCGACATGGGACACCTCGGCACGCGGCCATCTCGATGCAATGAGTAGAACCCTAGAGTGATCGCGGCAGATTCGGGCGACTTGATCTTTATCAGCTACAGCGCTCGGATGCCCGTTAATGCAGCAACATGCCCACCCACATCGCCAACGTCAGCAAGACCTGGCCGGGAATGACATACGCGGCGAACCGTCGCCCACCACTGACCCAGGCCACCAGGCATTTGCTCAGGGAGTTACTGCTGATGGCAACCAGCGTTGGCCCGGCAATGGCGTCGAACGGCAACAGCCCGGCCTTGGCCAGGGCGCCAATGGACGCCGTCGAAGAATGGGCATCGGCGAAACCGGTGAGCGTCGTCGTGACCATCACGCCCACTTCGCCAAAGTGATTGAGCACCATCGAAGACACAAAGGTAACGCCGGTCATGGTCAGTGCGATGACCAACGCCAGCTTGAGGTTGAACGCACCGCCGACCTTGACCGGCTGATTGTCGCCACTCGCAGGTTTGGGCAACATCAGGCTCAAGCCATACAGCGCCGTGGCGGCGGCACCCAACAACAGCGGCCCCCACATGTAGCGCAATAGACCGATGTCGACCGCCCCCAGGATCAGGCCGACCTGAATGATGGTCGCCAGGTTGGACAGCATCGCTGCCGCACTCAAGACTTTGATGTTGCCTGGCTCCTTGGCGACAAGGTGCCCCATCGCGGCGATGGTCGCGATGCTGGAAGCAAACCCGGAGGCGATGGCGCTGACCACATAGCCGTAACGGGCACCCAGGGTACGAACGGCAATATGCCCGACCGCCCCGACGGCCATCAGCAACACCGTCAGGGTGCAAATGGTGCGCAGATTGATGGCGGCATAGGGGCCGATAAAGCGATCCGGCGCCAATGGCAACACCACCAGGGCAGCGACCAACAGCACCAGACCGTCGCGCATCTCCCTTTCAGTCAATTGGCTGCGCGCAAAATGATGCAGTTTCTGGCGATACGTCAGCAGCCCCGCCACCACCACGCCGATGGCGATGGCCAGTTCGGGCGCGCTGTTACACAACGCCCCCAGTGCCAATACCGTGAATAACGCCACTTCACTGGTGACACCAGGGTCAGTGCCCAGGCTTCGCCAATAAGCCACAGTGACCAGCAAGGCCACCGAAACCGCCATGATGCCCACCAGCAAACCACCACCGATTTGCATCGCCACATAACCCAGCAACGCGGTGATCGCGAACGTACGCAATCCGGCACAGGCGCGACTGTCCCCCCGCCCCTTGTGCCGTTCACGTTCAAGGCCGACGAGCATGCCGATCCCCAGCGCAGCTGCCGCCCCTGCCAGGCCCAAGGTTTCGTTCATATGACTCCTGTCCGGGTATAAGCCACAACCCCAAGACTGCACCGGCATGACGCAGGAGAGATTGATAGTGGTCAATGTTTTATAGATGGACCTGGCGCCCCCCGCCACACGTCGGGCAGCAAGCTGGATCACTCGCCAGATTGATAAAGATCAATCCCGGCCCCCCGGTCAGCGGCAGGATAAAAGCCAGAGGACCACTGCCCAAACGCAGGGGTGCCAGTGAGTACAGGAATATCTACGATTATTGACGGGAGTTTGGTCATGTCTGAGCAATCACGCTTCATGCTGGTCGTCTCGCCCCTGATGGAAAACAGCCCCGCGTTCGACCGCGCCGCTGCATTGGCCAAGGCCTCGGGCGCGGCCCTGCATATCGTCGCCTTCGATTACCTGCAAGGGCTGGCAACGGCGAGCATGGTCAACGAACAAGCGCTGGAGGAGATGCGGCTGGGGTATGTCGAGCGCCATCGGCAATGGCTCGAAGAACAGGCCCGCCCCTTGCGTAAAATCGGGGTGCCCGTCACCACGGAGGTGATCTGGGTTGAACGACCTTTGCAGGAAATCCTCATTCATCTCAAAGAACAGCCGATGGCGGTACTGATCAAGGCACTGGAATACGAGTCGCTGCTGTCACGCATCATGTTCACGCCCCTGGATATCCATTTGCTGCGCGAATGCCCGGTACCGCTGCATTTTGTCAGCCACGTGAAGCACGCGCTGCCGCGCAAAATCGTCGCCGCGGTCGATCCCTTCCATAGCAATACCCAGTACAAGGATTTCAACGACAGGATTTTGCGCGAGGCCTCAAAACTGGCCAGCACCTGTAACGCCCAGCTCGACGTAATCTACGCCCACGATCTTTCATCCCTCAGTGCGGACGAGTTCGATTTCGACAGTAGCTCAGCGCTGTTTTCCCCAGGCAAAGCCAAGACACTGTTTGATGCTCAGGCCGATGCCTTCCGTGAACTGGCTGAGCGCAATGGTATTGCGCCAGAGCAACAGCACATGATCATGGGCAACCCGACCAAGGTTCTTACCCAATACGCCGACGCCTACGACATCGACGTGCTTGTCATGGGCCGGGTCGGCCACCGGGGCGTGGGTCGACTGGTGGGCAGCACGGTGGAGCATCTGCTGTACAAAATGCCGTGCAGTGTCTGGGTGGTTTCACCTGAGGAACTGTAGAGGGCTGTTTCGCACCTGGCCTACCAACCTTTCAGACAAAGGACATCACCATGAACGACTTGAGTCTGCGTCAGAGCATTATGGATGAGCTTGAATTCCAGCCTGAGATCGATGCCGCCAACATCGGTGTGACCGTGGACAATGGCGTCGTCACGCTCACCGGGCACGTTAAGAGCTACGCGCAAAAAGTCAGCGCGGAACGCGCGGTAAAAAGCATAAAAGGGGTACGGGCCGTGGCCGAAGAAATTCAGGTCAGGCCGATGAAAAGCGCGGGCACGGCGGACGACGCCATTGCCTCCCGCGCCTTGAATATCCTCACCTGGAGCTCCGACATTCCTGAGCAGGACATCAAAGTCATCGTGCAGAAAGGGTGGATCACCCTTGAAGGCGAAGTGGACTGGCAGTACCAGAAAGAAACCGCCGAGATGGCTGTGCGCAAGCTGTCGGGGGTGGTAGGCGTGGACAATCGGCTCGTCCTTCGTCCGCAAGTGAACGTGGACGATATCCAGCGTCGCATCGAAGAAGCCCTCAAGCGCAATGCCGAAGTCGATGCCAAGGAAATTCACATCAAGGTCGAAGGCGATGTGGTGAAGCTGGAAGGCAAGGTTCATTTATGGCGCGAGCGTAAGATCGCCGAACGTGCCGCCTGGTCAGTACCGGGGGTGAGGCAAGTGGATGATCATCTGCGCATTGCCTGAGTCAACGAGCCCGGGGAAACCCTAATTTCCCCGGAGCATCAAGGGTTTGCGGCGGGCCAGCGGGCTTCCCGTTCGTCGATTGCTCCCGGCAATCCTCCGAACGGAGCCCGTGCCCAAATGCACAACACCTATGCTTTATATATAAACCCCCATGGCGCCATTGACATGACTGAAGTCCGCCTGCTTCAGGGTCAACACCTCAAGGCTGCCTGTTCCAATTGCAGTGTATTAGAGTTTTGCCTGCCTTTTGGTCTCGACAAACTGGAACTCGAGCGCCTGGACAAGCTGATTTTGCAACGGTTCAAGGTCAGGAAAGGCGCCCCCCTCTACCGCGCAGGCGATCCCTTGCACTTGCTGTATGCGATCCGTATTGGCTCATTCAAGACCAGCGTGCTGTCGCTCGATGGCCGCGAGCAGGTCACCGGCTTCCAGTTGCCCGGCGAGATGCTCGGCCTGGACGCCATCAGCACCGATGAGCACGCCTGTAATGCATTTGCCCTGGAGGACAGTGAAGTCTGTCCCATCCATTTTTCTCAGCTGGAAAAACTCGCCCGGGAGCTGCCGGCACTGCAACACAACCTGAACAGGTTTCTGAGCCGTGAAATCGTCCGCGATCACGATCTGCTGATGATGTTGGGCAACATGAACTCGGATGAGCGTCTGGCCGCCTTTCTGCTGAACCTGTCGCTACGCTTGAGCATGCGTGGCTACTCATCCAGCGAATTCATACTCAAGATGCGGCGCGACGAAATAGGCTCCTACCTGGGGTTGCGCCTGGAAACCATCTGCCGGGGTATCGCCCATCTGCGGGAACAGGAGCTGGTGGAAATAGCCGGTCGTGAGGTCAAGATCCTGAACCTGCACGGGCTCAAGCAGTTGGTCGCCGGTTGCCATTCGGTGGCCCTCCACTGACGCTGCATAGCTTTTCAGCGCTTATCAAGGTAGCGAAACAACTCTTCCTCCTGATCGAAGTGCAGTCGCACGAGGGTATCCAGGCGGATCAACTGATGCTGGATCTCATCGACAGAAGCTGTTGCAGGGTCGGCACTGAAATCCGTGCTCATGCGCGCCAGCAAATGGATCAGGCGAAAGATCTCACGGTGGACGTGGCTCATCGCCGACATGGGGTCCTCGCCGGGCAGGCTTTGCGTCAACAGCGGATACAGGTTTTTTTCGTCGTCCCGTTCATGGCGGGCCAGTGATTCCTGCAGGTTTTTTACCAGCGCCAGCAAGTCGCTCTGCGCTTGCTCGAGTGGGCGCTGGGCGAAGTCGCTTGCCAGTTGATGCAGATCGCTGAGTACCGAAGCGAGCTGGTCGTGCTCGTCCTGCAGGTGATCGATATGCTCGGCGGCCAGCTTGCGTTGGCGCAAACCCGGTAACGGCCCCAATGCACGCAAGGCATTGAAGATGATCACCACGTCGATACCCTCCTGCACCACGGCACCGACCAGCGGTGGCAAGTAGCCGAAGGCGGCTACCCCCATGGCCAGCACCGACATGCCCATGCCGGCCAATACGCCTTGACGGGCGATGTGGCGAGTCTGACGGGCGATGTCCAGCGCCTCGACCAGACGGTCCAGGCGATCCACCAGCAGCACCACACCCGCCGCTTGCGCGGACGCCGTGGCACCGCTCGCCCCCATGGCCACCCCGACATTGGCCGCCGCCAGGGCGGGGGCATCATTGATACCATCACCGACCATCAGTGTGCTGGCATGCTGGCAGGCATCCTGTACCGCACGCACCTTGTCCCCAGGACTCAACCCGGCGCGCAACTCGTCGATCCCGGCCGACAATGCAATCATCTCGGCGGTTTCCACGCGATCGCCGGTGAGCATGACGATCCGCTCGATGCCTCTGTTGCGCAGTCGGCGCAGGGTCAGCGGGGTTTCCCGACGCAGTTTGTCGGAGAAGATCAGCAGGCCGGCGAGCGCCCCGTCCACTTCAATGAAGCTGCCGCTGCACGCCAGGTAATCCATGCGACGCAGCATGCTGGTGGCCCAGTCGCCAACCGGCGATTCATTTTGAACAAACGACAACGTGCCGAAGCGCACCCGCAGACCATCGATCAACCCGCAAAGACCGGAGCCCGGACTTTCCTCGACCGCCTGCGGCACGCTGAGCGCCAATCCACGCTGACAGGCCGCCTCGACAATGGCCTGGGAGATGGGGTGCGTCGAGGCCTGTGCCAGTGAAGCGGCCAGGCTCAGCAGACGCTGCGGATCGAGCGCTCCGTTGGTCTCGATCGATTGCAGACGCGCGTGGCCGCTGGTCAACGTGCCGGTCTTGTCGAGAAACACTTGCTTGACCTCGGCCAGCGCTTCCAGGGTGACGCCATCCTTGATCAGGATCCCGCGCCGCGCTGCCCTGGAAATACCTGACATGATCGAAATCGGTACAGCCAGGATCAACGGGCAAGGCGTGGCCACCACCATAACTGCCAGCGCGCGCAAAGAGTCGCCACTCAGGTACCAGGCGAGGCCGGCAATCAGCAATGTCAGCGGTATGAAGAACAACGCGTAACGGTCGGCCAAACGCACAAAAGGCGCGCGCGATCGCCGTGCGGCTTCAGCCAGGCGCACGACCCCGGCGTAGGTGCTCTGCGCTGCGGTTCGAGTGGCTGTCAGCAGCATCGGCGTACCGACATTGGTCACCCCGCTGGGCAGTAGCTCTCCTTCCAGGCGGGTGACCGGCAATGACTCGCCGGTGAGTGCCGACTCGTCGAGAATCGCCGTGGGGCTGAGTAGACGACCATCGACCGGTACCACTTCCCCCAGGCGCACAAGCAGCGTCTGATGCGGTTGGATCTGCTCGACCGGAATCTGTCGTAAATTGCCGTTCTCCTGCAGCCAGGCAACGCGTGGCGCCCGGTCGACCAGCGCACGCAGTTCGCGTTCGGCGCGTTGTTGGGTGAAGAACTCCAGGATGCGCCCCGACGCCAGCATCAAGGCAATCACCGCCGCCACCAGCGTCTGCTGAAAAAACAACGCGGCGGCAATCGACAGCAGAGCGATAAGGTCCACACCCGCTTCGCGCCGGGCCAGGCGCCTGACAATCTCGACGAGCAGCACCAGGGCCATCACCAGACTGCCCGCGGCCCAGCAAATCGAGGCCCAGTCAGACTTGTGAGCAAGCTGCGCAATGCCCCCGGCCAGCAGGGTCAGGGTGGTGAGCAGCAATAAAACCGGGTCCAGCCACTTACTGAACATCGATGTGGGTTCCTCAAGAAACGCTGCGCAGCCCTCGTTGTACAAATGCCTGCGGCTCATCGCCGTCATGGGTAGAGCTTAGGTCTGGAATGCCCGGCATGTTCGCTGCGCGCTATCAATTGAAGCCTCGTCTGGCGTTAGCGCAATGGCCGCTGCGGGACAAAATCGCTGTGTGCTTTCTTTCTGATTTAAATCAAACAGCCAGGGGCCGTTCACGTAGACATTTAGAGTCAGCGTTCACACCGTCATATCTGCGGTCAGCGCTCTTTCTTTCGTTTCGTGGAGGCCTGACATGGCGACTCATCTGCACGGCACGCAACCGATCCTCCCGCCGACTGCCCCCCAACCCCTGGCCGGCAGTTGGCGACAACTGGAGCCTAAACGCCTGTCCCTGAGCCTGCTGACGGCTCTGGTGATCGGCTCGATGATCGGCAGCGGCATTTTCAGCCTGCCGCAAAACATGGCCGCCAGTGCGGGTGCCGGTGCCATCCTGATTGGCTGGCTGATCACCGGCGTCGGCATGCTGTCGCTGGCACTGGTCTATCAAACCTTGTCCAGCCGTCAGCCGACCCTGGACAACGGCGTGTTTGCCTATGCCCGGGCGTTGGGCGGTGAGTTCCTCGGCTTCAACTCCGCCTGGGGCTATTGGATCAGCGCCTGGGTCGGCAACGTCAGTTACATGGTGATTCTGTTTTCCGCGCTGAGTTTTTTCTTCCCGCTGTTTGGCGAAGGCAACAACAAAGCGGCGATTGTCGGGGCGTCCGTGGTGCTCTGGTCATTGCACTGGATGATCCTGCGGGGCATGCGCACCGCGGCCAAAGCCAACGCCCTGACCACACTGGCCAAAGTCGTGCCCTTGCTGCTGTTTATCGGGCTGGTGATCGCTGCCTTCCAGCGTAAAACCTTCATGGTCGACTTCTGGGGTTCTCCCGCACTGGGCAGCACGCTGGATCAGGTCAAAAGCACCATGCTGGTGACCGTCTGGGTGTTCATCGGGATCGAGGGTGCCAACGTGTTTTCCGCCCGAGCGGCAGAACGCGTCAATGTCGGCCGTGCCACCGTTATCGGTTTCGTCATTACCTTGTTGCTGCTGATTGCGGTGTCCCTGTTGTCGCTGGGCATTCTCGGACAACCGGAGCTGGCGACCCTGAAAAACCCTTCGATGGCGGGCGTACTTGAGGCAGTTGTCGGGCCGTGGGGCGCGATGCTGATCAGCATCGGCTTGATCATTTCAGTGGGTGGCGCCCTGCTCGCCTGGACGCTGCTGGCAGCCGAATCGATATTCACCCCCGCCAAGGAAAAGGTCATGCCGGGCACGCTCGCCATGGAGAGCACCCGTGGCGTGCCCGCCAATGCGCTGTGGATCACCAACGGCTGCATACAACTGTTCCTGCTGCTGACGCTGTACTCGAGCGCCACTTACCTGACCCTGATTTCCCTGGCCACTTCGATGATTCTGCTGCCGTACCTGTTCAGCGGTTTGTACGCATTGAAACTGACCTGGCAGGGCCAGACCTACGCCGGCCACCGAGGCCTGCAACTGCGTGACATGGCCATTGCCTCGGTCGCCACGCTGTATTGCCTGTGGTTGCTGTATGCCGCCGGGCTTAAATACATGTTGCTCAGCGCTTTGCTCTACGCCCCCGGCTCGTTGATTTACCTGGGCACCATGAAAGCTCGTCAGGGACAAGCGCTCAACGGCCCCGAGACGGGACTGTTGATCATTATCTGGGTGGCGGCAGCCATCGCCGGCTGGATGTTGTGGTCCGGAGCACTGGCCTTGTAAGGGCGAGTGCCGGGTTGTTGTTTTGTCGTGGTGGGCCGAAACCAATGCTCGCGGCTCACCTTATTCGCCAAGAGGAGAAAAGAAAATGAGCAACTCCGTGAAGAAAGTACCCGTTCATACCGAAGCGAAAGCCGCTCCGCGCCCAAAGACAACTGAACTGATGCGCCCCTTCGAAAAGCTTCGGCAACAGGTCGACCATCTGTTCGAAGACTTCAGTCTTGGCTCGGGGTTGTCGCTGTTCAACCGTGGACTGTTCGATGTCGCCCCCCTGTGGGACCGGGAGTTGATCGGTCAGAGCATGCCTGCGGTAGACATCGTCGAGAAAGATAAAAGCTTCGAAATCACTGCCGAACTTCCCGGCATGGATCAGAAGGACATCGAGATCAAACTGTCCAATGGCAGCCTGATCATCAAAGGGGAAAAGCAAGAAACGAAGGAAGAAAAAAAGAAAGGCTATCATCTCAGCGAACGTAGCTATGGCTCCTTCGAACGGATGTTCAACCTGCCCAAAGAGGTGGATGCCGATAAGATCGAAGCCAGTTACAGCAAAGGCGTACTGAGCATCTCGTTGCCGAAAAAGCCTGAAGCCCTGAAGGCTGACAAGGTCGTGCAGATCAAAAGCAACTGAGTCCCGGGCCTGCCCCTTGTCGGGAAACCGACAAGGGGTTTTTTATGGGTACCAGACAACCTCGCCCTTCATCTCCTGAACGTTGTGGGGCTCTTATCGACCAACCAATGCCTTGAGCTCGGTCAGCGAGCGGGTATTGATCACGTTGTGTTTTTCCAGCCAGCCACGGCGTGCCTGAGCGACGCCATAACGCAAGTTGGCGAAATCAGCAGTGCGGTGTGCATCCGAATTGACGCTGATCAGCACACCTTCATCCTTGGCGTACTGGCACTGCAGGTCGAACAGATCCATGCGTTGCGGTTGCGCGTTGAGTTCCAGGCAGCAACCACGCTGAGCGGCAGCCTTGATGATTGCCGGCAGGTCCAGGTTCAGCGGGTCGCGTTCATTGATCAGGCGACACAGGGGGTGGGCCAGGATGGTGAAGTAGCGATGGTCCATGGCCCTTAGCAGGCGTTGGGTCTGTTGACGCAGCGTCAGGCCGAAATGACTGTGGACGGCGCCCACCACCAGATCCAGACGTCCCAGAATATCGTCGGGTAAATCCAGGTTGCCGTCTTCGAGAATGTCCACCTCGATACCCTTGAGCAACGTCATGCCCTGCAAGCGACTGTTAAGCGCATCGATTTCCTCGATCTGCTTCAACAATTGCTCGACACCCAGCCCATGGGCCACCCTGAGGGACTGTGAATGGTCGGTAATCGCCAGGTATTCCAGCCCGCCCCCCCGGGCCGCCAGCGCCATCTCTTCCAGGCTGTTGCCTCCATCCGAAGCGCGGGTATGCGCATGAAGGTCGCCTTTGAGGTCGGTCAGCTCAATCAGCCCAGGTAAATGGCCGGCCAATGCCGCAGCGACTTCGCCACGGTCTTCGCGCAGTTCCGGCGTGATCCACGGCAAGCCCAATGCCTGATAGACCGAAACCTCGGTGGTGCTGGCCAGGCGATTCTTGGCCCGGAACACGCCATATTCATTGAGCTTGAGCCCCAGCTTCTGAGCCCTCTGACGAATCGCGATGTTATGTGCCTTGCTACCGGTGAAATACACCAGTGCAGCGCCATACACCGCCGGCTCGACGACACGCACATCCACTTGCATGCCTGAGTTCAGCATGACGCTTGCACGCGTGTGCCCCTTGACCAGTACGGTGGAAATGTCCGGATGGCTGATGAACTGCGTGGTGACATCCACCGAAGGCGCTGCCGCCACCAGAATATCGATGTCGCCGACGGTGTCGCGCAGGCGTCGCAGGCTTCCGGCAGTGGTTGCTTGCTCGACTCCCGGCATCTGCTGCAGGTATTCGGTCAGTCTGCGCGCCATCGGCTCAATCAAAGCCAACGGCAAACGACGATCCTTTCCGATCCCCTTCTGCGCGGCACTCAACAGCCGCGCTTCCATCCGCTCACCGAAGCCGGGCAAATGGCGAATGCGACCCTGTTGAGCGGCCAGACAGAGTTGCTGCGCAGTTTCGATACCCAGGTCGTGATAAAGGTTTTTGACGCGCCTGGGTCCCAACCCGGCAATGGAAAGCAGCCCGACCAGCCCGGGTGGCAATGTCGAACGCAAGCGTTGGCGTAGCGAGCAATCACCGGTGGTCACGATTTCATTGATCTTGCCGGCAAGATCAACCCCGATCCCGGTCAGTTTGGGTAGCGGCTCGCCACGAGCGAGGGTTTTCGCCACGTCAAAGGTCAGCGCCCTCAGGGTCCGTGCTGCATTGCGGTAAGCCCGGATCCGGAAGGGATTGGCGTCCTCGATGTCCAGCAGGTCAGCGATTTCATCAAAAACCGCAGCGATATGATCGTTGTCGACCACCTGACCGCCGCTGGTCGGCGGCGGCAAGGCCGACGAAGGTGCCTGGAAAGGCGCGACAGCGTGCTTCATGGCATGACTCCCATCGCACAGGCTTCATGAAATCAGCATTACCGATCCAGCCTTCCCGGCATTGATATAGGTCAGACAGCAACCGAACACTCATCGGCCATTTCGTGCACCGACTATTGATAAAACTCAAATGCTCGACTGCATTCAGGCGTAGGAATGATTGAAGAGGCGGTACAGGCCCGCGACGTCGAATGGATCGAAAACAACCCCGTGCGAGCCCTGCCCTGACAGTCGACGTGATGCCGCGCCGCATCGCACGTCGGGCAATCCACCCTTATGGGGATGACGTTCATGAACACACCTTCCCAGAACATGCTGAACCAGCTGTATGGCACGCATACCCACATTGACGAGGCCTCCATCGTCCCGCTCTTGCGCCAATACGCCGAACCCCTGCCGGAACTGAATTCACCGGCCTTTGGCGAAATGTTCGACCGCTTCGCCGATGCGCGCGTGGTGATGATCGGTGAAGCCAGCCATGGCACCAGTGACTTCTATCGGACCCGGGCGGCGATTACCCAACGGCTGATCGAGCAACACGGATTCAATATCGTGGCCGTTGAAGCAGACTGGCCGGACGCGGGCCATGTAGACCGTTATGTCAGAGGGTTGGCGCGCTCGGCCTGGACGCGGCACATTTTCAGCCGGTTCCCGACCTGGATGTGGCGCAACACCGATGTGAGAGCGTTCACCCATTGGCTGCATCAATACAACCACCAACACGCACCTGAACAGCGCGTCGAGTTTCGCGGTCTGGACGTTTACAGTTTGCGCAATTCCATCCATGAGGTGCTGAGCTATCTGGACCGTGTCGACCCGCAACTGGCACACGAAGCACGGCGTCGCTATGGCTGTTTGACCCCGTGGCAGGATGATCCTGCGCTGTACGGCCACTTCGTCGAACGCGACGGCATAATGCCCTGCGAGCATGCGGTGGTCGAACAGCTCAATGCCATGCTGGCCGAGCAACTGGCCGGGGATATCAAGGACGATGAAGCGTTCTTCGATGCGACCCAGAACGCCCGGGTCATCCTGGCGGCGGAACAATATTACCGAGCGATTTATCGAGGTTCGACGGCCTCCTGGAACCTGCGTGACAGGCACATGTTCGACACGTTACGTGTGTTGCTCGAACACCGCGGTCCGCAAGCCAAGGCCGTGGTGTGGGCGCACAACTCCCATATCGGCAATGCGGCCGCGACGGAGATGGGCTGGAAAGGTCAGTTCAATATCGGTCAACTGTGCCGCAATGCCTACGGGCGCGATGTGGTTCTGATCGGCATGAGCACCGACCGTGGCCAGGTGGCCGCGGCCGACGACTGGGATCGCGAGATGCTCATCAAGGACATCCGGCCGTCCCGGCCAGACAGTTGGGAGCGCAAGTTCCTCGACGCCGGCGTCCCGGCTTCATTGACCGACTGGCGGGATCCACAGCGAAAAGAGCTGCGCCGGGCCCTGTCCAAACCGCTGCTGGAGCGGGCCATCGGTGTAATTTATCGACCCGCGAGCGAACGCTTCAGCCATTACTTCGAGTCAGTGTTGACCGAACAATTCGACGCCATGGTCTGGATTGAACAGACGCAACCGGTAACCGCGTTGCCCCTGCCAAAAAGCCAGGCGCTGGAACCGGAAGACGAAACCTTTCCATTCGGCATATGACAGGCATCGGACGGTGGTCGTCTGCTTGGGATGACTACCGTCGCAAATACTGCTCGAACCAGTCGCCGGCCAGTCTGGCGACTTCTTCGAGGGTTCCTGCTTCTTCAAAAAGATGTGTCGCGCCCGCCACCACTTCCAGACGCTGTTCGCACTGCAGGGCGCGACTGCTTTGCACATTGAGATTGAGCACCACCGGATCCAGCTCACCGACAATCTGCAAGGTCGGCGCCTTCACGCGGGACAGCGCCTCACCCGCCAGATCGGTCCGCCCTCCCCGGCTCACCACCGCATGCACCACGTCCGCCCGCTCGGCCGCTGCCAACAGTGCCGCCGCAGCACCGGTGCTTGCGCCGAACAATCCGATCGGTAGCGGTTGCAGTTCGGCGTCCCGACCAATCCAGTCGATCACCTTCACCAGTCGGTAGGACAGCAGCGCAATATTGAAACGCAATTCCCGGGTCTGGTTGTCCAGGTATTGCTCTGGCTCCGTGAGCAGATCGAACAGCAACGTGCCCAACCCCCGCTCAGCCAGCGACAGCGCAACCTGTTGATTACGCGGGCTTGAACGACCACTGCCGCTGCCATGAACGAACACCACCAGGCCGCCAGCGTGCACCGGCAGACGCAAGTCGGCAGACAGCTCCACGTTCCCCAGGTCCAGCTTTCGATAGCGAAGCTCAAACATCGGAGTTCTCCTGACCGGAAGCACTCGTGCCGGATTCTCTGCGCCAGGCCCGATGCAAAAGATCGATGACTTCTTCGTCCGAGGTCTGGGAAAAATTCAAATACCAATTGCCGATCGACATCAGCCACTCGGGAGTGAGCGGGCAGATCACCTCATCGACTTCGCTAAACAGCGCCTCTACCGTCTCCGGTGGCGCCACCGGCACGGCGATGACAATACGCGACGGTGCTTGCAGGCGCGCCGCCTGGACCGCCGCCATCATCGAGGCCCCGGTCGCCAGGCCATCGTCGACCAGAATCACCACCTGATCCTTGAGCGCCAAGGGGGCTCGCGAGCCCCGGTACAGGCGCTCGCGACGCAACAGCTCCTGGGTTTCCCGTGCCACCACGTTATCGAGCGTGCGCTGATCGATACGGTTCGCCCGCAGCGTATCGTCATTAACGATCTGGATGCCGCCACTGGCAATCGCGCCCATGGCGAACTCCTGATGGAATGGCACCCCGAGCTTGCGGACCAGCATCAGGTCCAGGCGAACCTCCAGGGCCGTGGCAATTTCATAAGCCACCGGCACGCCGCCACGGGGCAAGGCGAGAACGATGACATCGGGTCGATGAGCGTATTTGAGCAGCGGCTCCACCAGCCTTCGACCGGCATCAACCCGGTCACGCAGGAGGGTTTGCGTTGAGGGACTATGAATCACTTGAAAACCTCCCCAGGCGAGCACACCTGTCGGTTCGTATCACACAACCTTGACCTCTCCACGTCCTTGCGGGATCAAGCATCAGTTTTTATTAAAAATCCTCCGCTGGAGTCTCCTTGTCGTTGATTTTTATCAAGCTCGCGCGCAAGGCCAATCCTGTCCGCGCAAGGGACCGGGCATTTCATTTCGCCGTTGTTGATCAATATCAATCAGGCTGGGGCCCAATGGATTACGTTGCCAATAGTGGACAGCGCCGCCCCGCAGCGGCGCGCTATGGGAGACTGTCATGCCGACCTTATTTGCGAGCCCGCGATTGCGCCTGTACGACAGCGATGAACTCGATTCGGTGCTGCAGGCAATGGCGCGCCAGGCCGCGGCACTGTTGCCATCCACTCAAGTGGCACTGATTGGCATCCAGCGCCGCGGCGAACCTCTGGCGCAGCGTTTACAGCAGCATCTGTCACATCAGATCGGCCAGCCAGGACTGCCGCTCTACCCCTTGAAGGTCAAGCGCTATGCCGATGACCTCAAAGTGCTGCATGCCCACACCGAACTGACCGAAAACCCGCAGCTGGGCGAGCTGGACCTTGCCAGCACCACCCTGCTCGTTGTCGACGATGTGCTGTTTGAAGGCCACTCGCTCCTGCGTACCTGCGCGTATCTGGCGCAACTCGGTGCTCGTCGGGTCTACACGGCCGTATTGGTCGACCGGCACGTCTGCCAGCAGCCGATCCATGCCGATATCGTCGGCGTGCATCTGCAAGTGGCCGCCACTGACATCGTCGAATGCAACGTGCCCCCTTACGAAAGGGAGTTTTGTATTGAAGTCTGGCGGCATGGCGCCGCGCGATGACGGCGCAACATGCGTAATCGAACAGTGAGTAGCGCTTACTGTTTGCTTTTTTCGTCCTGGTCGCCTTCCATCATTCGTGGTCTGACCATGTGCATCGGCATCTGCCAACGGTCATTGCCGTAGAGCCGGTGATGCACCACCGTCCAGAACAGGTCGAAAATGGTTTTCTGCTCAGCATCCAATACCCCGTAGAAAGTTTTGGTACGCACCAGCGCAGCATCCATGCGCTCCAGATGCGCCTCCATCCACTTGGTTTGTGTGCGCAAACGCTCTATCTCTCTGGCCATTCTTTCGGGGGTCGTTTCATCCGTCGACGCCCTCTTCGTGCTCGCGCTTTCATCACGTTCGGCCTTGGCCTTTTCCTGATGCTGATTGGCGTCCGCCATGACCCCCGTGGCCCATATGTCCCAGGCAGCCATTTGCTCCGGCTTGAGATTGAGCTTGCCCTTGAGATCGTCCAGGGTTTGTTGCGTGTATTTGACCCAGTCGAAATCCTGAAAACGATGATACATGCCACCACCTTGCGCAGCAGACGTCGGCGGGTTGGCGAAGACGCTGGTAGAGGGCACCAGCAACACGCTTGCCGCCATCAAAATGCATTGGCCGATCAGGCTTGATCTGTTCATTTCAGTTCATCTCGATACCGTGGGTTGATTCGAGAATAGGAGTCGGCCTGGGGGTGTATCTGATCCACATCAGAAAACAGGCAGACCGCCGGGCAAGTGGATAAACGGTCGAGCTGCCCCGTAAGAAGAGCGGCCAACAATCGTTATCCAGGTGCTGTCACCCAATCCAGCGGATCACGGGTTCATTCCGGGGCACGGGCGCGGGGGCAGATTTCGGGTGACCCACGATGATCGGTGCCACTGGCGTCCACTCGGTGGGAAGGCCAAGTGCATGCTTTCCTTGCGCAGTACCGAGAAACCCCTGGGCAAAACCGATCCAGCAACTCCCCAGCCCTTCAGCGTACGCCGCGAGCATCAGGTTCTCGGCAGCCAGTGCGCAGTCTTCGACAACCCACTGACCCGGCGCGGTTCCCGAAATCAGGATGAGTACCGGCGCGTGGTAGAAGATTTGATAGTTTTCATCATCGAGCAACGTATGGAAGTGCTCGGGCTGGGCCTCGGCGGGTATTGTCGCCAACAGGTGAGCCTTCGCTTCGCGCGAGACCCGATCCAGCAGGCTCTGGTTGCGTATGACGGTAAATGTCCACGGTTGTTGGTTCATCGCGCTGGGCGCCTGCGCAGCGGCACTGATCAAACGACGAATGATGTCTTCATCAACCGCTTCTGTTGTGTACTCCCGTGTCGAGCGACGGCCCAAGATCGCCTTATTGATGTTCATGGGGGGCATACCTCAAAAGAGTGTCATATCCTTTATAAAGTCATCCGCCCACGAGGGCTTGCTGTTGATCTAAATCAAATCAAGGCACAACCGGCCTCCCGTTTTGTCTGACGACTCGCCCCCCTCGGAGCGGACCACATTGCGCGAAATTGATCTGCACCAGATAGACGATGAACGCTCAATACACACTGCAAGCGTCTGGCTCGCGCAGGAGCGCTGACATGTGCGGGAAAATCATGGCGTGTATCGGTGGGAGTGTCGCGTTCCGGCTGCTGATCCGCATCATGCTGACAAGCGTCTGCGCACTGGCCTGGAGCACGGGCGGCGCCGCACAGAACGCCACACAGAACGCCGCACAGAGCGTCGAGCCAGGCGTCACGATCCTCGTTTACCACCGTTTCTCGGACACGGCGGACGACTCGATGACCGTGCGCATGAGCACCTTCGAAACTCAGTTACGCGTCCTGCGCGAGCACGGTTATCACATTGTGTCGCTACGCGAAGTGGTCGACTGGCTGCGCAATCCCGATGCGACACTAGCGTCGAAGCCGGTGGCGATCACCATCGACGACGGGCATCGTTCGGTCTTCGACAAACTGCTGCCCGTCATCCAGCGCGAACGCTTTCCGGTGACCCTGTTTATCTATCCATCGGCCATCTCCAACGCGTCCTATGCGCTGACCTGGGAGCAGTTGCGAACCCTGAAGCAGACCGGGCTCTTCGACATCCAGTCGCATACGTACTGGCATCCCAATTTCAACGTCGAACGCAGGCACCGCACGCCGGCGGACTTCCAGCAATTCGTCCGTACCCAACTGCAAAAATCACGTCAACGCATCGAGTCGCAAACCGGTGCGCAGCAGGTCGACATGCTCGCGTGGCCGTTCGGTATCTATGACGACGAGTTGATCGCACTCGCCTCCGAAGAGGGTTACGCAGTGGCCTTCACCCTAGACGCGCGCAAGGCTGACCGGCACGCGCGACTGCTCGCCCTGCCGCGCTTTCTGATGAGTGATGCCTACGGCGCACACGCGTTCGCGCAATTGCTCGGTGAACCGGACACTCAGCCGACCGCGGGAAACTCGCGATGACCTTCATCCGCGCATTGAGGCGCTATGCGATCCCGGCACTGCTCGTCGTCACTGCCCTGCTGACCGGGCGAGGCGCACTGGCCGTCACCGGTGTCGTGCTCGACTCGAGCACGCAGAAACCGCTTGCCGACGCGATCATCACGACCTCTGCCGGCGTGATGCGTACCGACGAAAACGGGCGGTTCGAGACGGCCGAGGCGGTCGAGAGTGTCGCCGCCCGCGCCCCAGGGTATTTGCGCACCGAGGCCAAAGTGAGCGACGAAACGCCCGTGACGCTCGCACTGACCCCGTTTCGCCCCAAAGCGGTCTATCTGTCGGTGTTCGGCGTGACCAGTTCGACCCTGCGCAACAACGCTGTCAGCCTTGCTGAAAACACCGAGATCAATGCATTGGTGATCGACGTCAAGGGTGACCGTGGCCTGACGCCCTATCGCAGTGCGGCGCGCGAGGCGATCGGCGCAACGGCCCACTTGACCACACGGGCACCTCAGATGCGCGACTTGCCGGCATTGCTTGCCAAGCTGCGCGCGCAACACCCGTACCTGATCGCGCGCATCGTGGTGTTCAAGGACGATCCATTGGCCAGTGCGCATCCAGAGTGGAGCGTGCACACCGCTGACGGCCAGCCGTGGCGGGATCTCGAAAAACTGCAATGGATGGATCCGTTTTCGCACGAGGTCTGGCAGCACAATCTCGATGTCGCCGAGGAGGCCGCGCAGATGGGTTTCGACGAGATCCAGTTCGACTATGTGCGCTTTCCCGACAAGAGCGGGCTGCGCTTTGCCCTCCCCAACAACCGCGCCAACCGGACCGCGGCGATCATCGGCTTTCTGCAGGCCGCACGCGCACGACTCGCCCCCTACAATGTATTTGTCTCCGCGGACATCTTCGGCTACGTCTGCTGGAACCTCGACGATACGGCGATCGGCCAGCAAATCGAACTGCTGGGCGCGGAGCTCGACTACATTTCGCCAATGTTGTACCCGTCCGGCTTCACATGGGGGCTGCCGGGCTTTACCAACCCGACAGCCGACCCCGGCCAGATTGTCAGGCGTACCCTGACGGAGGCGATAAAACGCACCCACCTGCCGGGCGTGCGCTTTCGTCCCTGGTTGCAGGCCTTTCGTGACTATGCCTTCGATCGTCGCCCGTTTGACGCGGCCGCGATCAGTGCGCAGGTTCACGCCGCCGACGCAGCCGGCACCGATGGATGGATGTTATGGAACCCACGCAATCACTACGAGGCCGCCGATTTGCCACAGCGCTGAAGCGCTGGGCGATGCTGCTTGGCCTGGCGATGGCGGCGCACATTGCATGCGCCGCCGATCTCGATGCGACGGCGCGCCTGCAAGCCGCACAGATCGTCGAGGGCCAGATCGCCGCCGGACGCGTTCCGGGAGCTGTTGTCCTGATCGGTGACGCCACAAAAGTGTTCTATCGTCAGGCCTTTGGACAACGCACGACGACGCCCCCCCGCGAGCCGATGACGCTGGACACCGAGTTCGATCTGGCATCGCTGACCAAAGTCATCGCGACGACCACGGCCATCCTGCAACTGGCCGAAACGGGCCGCATCAACCTGGACGCCCCCGTTGCCCGGTATTGGCCGGCCTTTGGGGCGCAGGACAAAGAGGCAGTGAAGGTGCGTGACCTGCTTGCACACACGTCCGGGCTGCGCCCAGATTTGCCTGGGCGGCCACCCGGTGCGGGCCGCAAAGGTGTGTTGAACGCCATCGCGGCGCAACGGCTGCGCAACGCGCCGGGTGCCCAAGTCATCTACAGTGACCTGAATTTCGTGGTGCTCGGCGAGCTGGTCGAACGCATCACCCACAGCTCGCTCGACGCCTATTGCCAGGCTCACATCTTCGGGCCGCTGGGCATGCGCGACACGGTTTTTCTGCCGGATACCCTGCGAACGATACGTAGCGCACCGACACTCGCCACCAAGGCCGGCACGCTCCGGGGGCACGTACACGATCCGACGGCGCAATGGATGGGCGGTGTCTCCGGCAACGCCGGGCTGTTTTCCACGGCGGACGACCTTGCGCGTTTCGCGCAGATGGTGCTGAACCAGGGGCGCGCCGGCAGCCGGCAGATTCTGCGGCCGGCGAGCATCGCCGCCCTCGCGAGCGCCGCTTCGCCGCTCGAGAGTGTGCCGTGGCGCGGCCTCGGCTGGGAACTGGCCGCACCGTTCGTATCGAACCATGATCGTCTGCCGCCGATTGGCGTCATCGGCCATACCGGATACACCGGCACGGGGCTGTGGATTGATCTGGTGACCCGCCAATTCATCGTCATCCTGAGCAACCGGGTGTATCCCGATGACAGCGGTGACGCTCGCCCGCTTCGCGCGCAATTGCTCGCATTGATGGCCAGTCGCGGGGCACCTGCGAACAGCGCGCAAATCAGTCGGTTGCTGCCCTCAGCGTTGCCGGCCCTGCGTGCCGCCGATCGCCTGCCCACCTCGACGGGCCCGGTGCAGACAGGCATTGACGTGCTTGAGGCACAGCAATTTGCCCCGCTCGCCGGCCTGCGCGTGGGCCTGATCACCAATCGCAGCGGATTCGACGCCAAAGGCCGACGCACCGTCGACGTCCTCGCCCACGCGCCAGGTGTCAGGCTGGCGGCATTGTTCTCGCCGGAGCATGGGCTGAACATCGACGTGGACGAACGAGTCGGCGACACCCGCGACCCGGCGACGGGCCTCACCGTGCACAGTCTCTACGGCGCAACGCAGCGCTTCCCGGCCGGTTCGCTCAAAGGGCTGGATGCGCTGATCTTCGATATTCAGGACGCCGGCGTGCGCTTCTTCACCTATGAGACGACACTCGGCTACGCACTCGAAGCCGCTGCGGCGCAAGGCATTGCGCTGTTCGTGCTGGACCGGCCCGACCCGCTCGGCGCACAACGTTTCGGCGGCCCGGTGATGGACAGTCGCCGTGAATCGTTTACCGGCTATTTCCCTGCACCGCTGCAGCCCGGCATGACCGTCGGCGAGCTGGCGCGTCTATTCAATCGCAACAAGCACATTGGTGCGGATCTGCGCGTTGTGCCGATGCTGGGATACCAGCGCGCGATGACCTTTGCCGACACCGGGTTGGGATGGGTGCCGCTCTCACCGAACCTGCGCACGCTCTCCCAGCTGGACCTGTACCCGGATATCGGTTTACTCGAAGGCGCAAATCTGAGTGTGGGGCGTGGCACGCCGCATCCGTTCGAGTGGGTCGGCGCGCCGTGGATCAACGCGACCCGGCTCGCAAACGCACTGAATGCGTTTGACGTCGGCGCGCATTTCGAGCCGGTCGACTTCGTCCCCACCGAATCAAACTGGCACGGTCGGCTCTGTCATGGTGTGAGCATCACCCGCCTCTCAACGCCTGCGCAACGCCCTGTAGCCAGCCTGGGGCTGACCCTGCTCGCCACCTTGCACACGCTCTATCCCCACCTACTCGACCTGGCGGCGACCCGTGATTCAATCGGCTCGCAAAGCGTGTGGCAGGCGATTCGCGATGGCGCGACACCTGACGCGGCGCAAGCGCTCGACGCGGTGCCGCTTGCGCGCTTCGCGCGGCTACGGCAGGAGAACTTGCTGTATTGACCCGCCCGTCAGCGTCATCGACTACCTATCGATGGCGCCTGTCCGCCGGTTTTTTCCTTTTGCATCAGATACGCGACGAGCTTGTCCAGGGTGTCGACCTGTTGGTAATCGACTTCAGGAATGACCACCCCCAGGCTCCGATTCAGGGCCTCGATGAGGCGAAGCCAATCCATGGAGTCCAGATCAACCTCCTCGCGTAGCGGGCGGTCACCGGGTAATTGCTCGGGGTCGACTTCAGGAGCGATGCTCTTCAACGCGTTCAACACCTGATTGCGTACCGATAGCGGGTCCATGGGCTCACCCTCACAAATTCTCTGGGGTTTGTAACAAACGACGGACTTCCCCCAGGAAGCGTGCGCCGTAGTGACCATCGCTGACCCGATGATCGGCTGACAAGCTGCTGACGACGGTGGGCATCACACACAACTGGCCATCCTTGACCCAGGGCCGCTCGCCGATACGGCCGAAACCGACCAAGGCAACCTGGGGTGGGTAGATCACCCCCAGTACGCTGTCTACGCCCTGATCGCCGAGCTGGGTGACCGTGATGCCGGCGCCACCCAGTTCGGAGCTGCGCAGAGAACCGCTGCGGGCGCGCTCCACCAGGCTGGACAGCTCACGCATCAGATCGGTCAAGGATGTGTCGGCCACATGCCGCAGGACCGGGGCGACCAGCCCGCCCTGGCGCAAGGTGATTGCCACGCCAAGGTCTGTATCGGCTGCCGGTTTAAAGCCGTTGTCCTGCCAGGAACCGTTGAGTTGTGGATAGTCGCGCAAGGCCAACGCCACCGCTTTGAGCAGCAAGACACCGGGTAACAGGCGCTCCGGCAATGGGCTTTGCGCGTTGTGTGCCTGCAGCCAGGCCATGGCCTTATCCAGGGCAATGGTTTCGCTCAGGTAGTAATGGGGAATCTCGCGTTTCGAACGACTCATCGCCGCCGCGATCGTGTGACGCATGGCCTGGTTGCGGTCAGGTTCCGGCGCCACACGGGCGGCTGCTTCGACATCTTCCAGGGTCACCACGCCGTGTGGACCATGACCCTGCAACTGACTGGCATCGAGCCCCAGTTCGGCCGCGCGCTTGCGCGCTGCGGGGGAAATCTTCGGCCGCTGCGCAGAAAGGTTTTCCACCTCACGCGGCACAGGCGCGGGCGTCGCTGTCCGTCGCGCGCTCTGCGGACTTTCACCCGGTTCCAGCAACTGCGCGATGACGGTACCGACAGGCACCTTGGCGCCGACATCGATCAGCAGTTGCAACACCGTGCCATCGTGCCAGCACTCCACATCGATAGCCGCCTTGGCCGTATCGACGACGGCAATCACCTGACCACGCTTGACCGCATCACCGGGATGGACTTTCCATTCCAGCAACGTGCCTTCATCCATATCAGCTCCCAGCGACGGCAATTTGAATTCGATCATGGTTGCCCCTCCTGGCCCGATACCTGGACGCGGTACATGCCTGTCATCACGTTGCATTCCCCTCGCACAGCTCATGTGCGGCGGCGACGATCGTCGACACTTGAGGCAGTGCGGCTTCTTCAAGATGCCGGGGATAAGGCATCGGCACTTCGGCGCTGCACACCCGCGCTGGCGGTGCATCCAGTTCGTAAAAGCCCTGCTCGACGATCCGCGTGATGATTTCCGCTGCCAGGCTGCCGCTGCGCCAGCCTTCATCGACGACGAGGGCGCGGCGGGTTTTGCAGACCGAGGTCATGATTGTGCTGTCATCCAGAGGGCGCAGAACCCGCAGGTCGATGACTTCACAATCAATGCCCTCCCCGGCCAGTTGCTCAGCCGCCGTCAGGGCTTTGCCGAGGGTGCCGCCATACGCAATCAGGGTCAGGTCCTTGCCGACTCGACGGACCTTGGCGGCACTGATATCCAGAGCCTTCCAGTCGCCGGTATCACCCTCCATGTTGTAGAGCTGGGCGTGTTCGAAAATCAGCACCGGGTCCGGATCCAGCAGCGCAGGCCAGAGCATGCCGCGTGCATCCTCGACGGTCGCCGGGGCGAGAATTTTCAGCCCGGGGATATGCGCATACCAGCCTTCGAGGCTGTGAGAGTGTTGCGCCGCAAGCTGACGTCCCGCGCCCGTCGCCATGCGCACCACCAGAGGAACCGAGAATTGTCCGCCGGACATATGCCGCAGGGCAGCAGCGGTGTTCATCAGAGGATCGAGGGCGAGCAGGCTGAAGTTCACGGTCATGATTTCTACGATCGGCCGCATGCCCCCCAGCGCCGCCCCGATACCGGCCCCCACGAAGCCCAATTCGGACAACGGCGCATCTCGAATGCGTTCCGGGCCGAATGCTTCAAGCAGCCCCAAAGAGACGGCATAGCTGCCACCGTAACGACCGACATCTTCGCCCATCAGAAATACCCGAGAGTCCCGTTGCAACGCCTCACGCAGTGCCTCGCGCAACGCATCGCGGTAGGTCATGCGAGTGCTCATGGCGCGGCCCTCGGGGTGTAGACATCGCGAGACAGATCCTCCAGCGGTTCCAGGCTGGCGCTTTCGGCATAAGCGATGGCGGCCTCCACTTCAGCGTCCACCTGGGCCAGGATCGCCAGAAAACCGGGTTCGTCTAACAGGCCTTCGGCCTTGAGCCGGGCACTGTAGGTGTGAATCGGTCCGCGGGTCTTCCACTGCTCCACCTCGGCCTTGTCGCGATACAGCTGCGGGTCGAACATCGAGTGGGCGCGAAACCGATAGGTACGAAACTCCAGGAAAAAAGGCCCGCGCCCTTGCCGGATATGTTCAACCGCCTCACGGGTGGCTTCGTACACCGCGACCACATCCATGCCATCGACAGACCGGGTCTGGACCTTGTACGCCGAAGCTTTGGCACACAGGTCGGTTTGCGACTGCGAACGTTCCAGGGCCGTGCCCATGGCATAGAGGTTGTTCTCGCAGCAAAACAGCATCGGCAACTGCCACAAGGCGGCCAGGTTGATCGACTCGTGAAACGCCCCTTCCGCCATGGCACCTTCACCGAAAAAGCAGGTGGAGAGCCGTGATCCACCCTGCATACGCTCGGCCAGCGCCAGGCCGACAGTAAGTGGCAAGCCGCCGGCGACGATGGCATTGCCGCCGAAGAAACGTGTACCGGCATCGAACAAGTGCATCGAACCGCCACGCCCTCGCGAGCAGCCTTCCTGGCGCCCGTACATCTCGGCCATGATGGTGTTCATGGGCACTCCCTTGATCAGGGCATGGCCATGTTCGCGATACGTCGCGACCACCGCATCGTCGGCTGCCAGCGCATGCAAAGCGCCGACCGCCACCGCTTCTTCACCGATGTACAGGTGCAGGAAGCCACGGATCTTGCCCTCCCCGTACAGCTCGCCGGCGCGCTCCTCAAGACGACGGATGCGCACCATGTCTCGCAGCAAGTCGAGAGCAAAGTCCTTGGGCAACGATTGCAGGCTCATGACGGATTCTCCAGGCTGGAAGTATCGCCCTCCGGCAAACCCAGCTCCCGGGCCTTGAGCAGACGTCGCATGAGCTTTCCGCTGCGGGTGTGCGGCAGTGCCT
Source organism: Pseudomonas sp. URMO17WK12:I6 (assembly GCF_003253625.1). NCBI lineage: Bacteria > Pseudomonadati > Pseudomonadota > Gammaproteobacteria > Pseudomonadales > Pseudomonadaceae > Pseudomonas > Pseudomonas sp. URMO17WK12:I6. The sequence goes on along the minus strand of NZ_QKYZ01000004.1, from coordinate 158,650 downwards.
GCATGAACGCCAGTTCCTTTGGCGCGACCACGGCACCGAGACGCTTGCGTCCATGGCCCAGCAATTCATCGTGCAGGGCCGGGCTGGCGGTGAATCCGCTCTTGAGCGAAACAAACGCCTTCACGGTTTCACCCAGCAGAGGATCGGGCTTGCCAATCACGGCAGCCTCGGCCACCGCCGGATGTTCCATCAGTGAGCTTTCCACCTCGAACGGGCCGATCAGGTGCCCGGCCGACTTGATGACGTCGTCGCCGCGGCTGACGAACCAGTAATAACCGTCGGCATCGCGACGCACCAGATCACCACTGAGGTACCACTCACCGACGAAGCTCTGTCGATAGCGCTCCTCTTGCCCCAGATAAGTACGGAACATGGCGGGCCACGGTCGTTTCAGAGCCAGTTCACCGACTTCATTTGCCTCGAGAAACACCAGCGAACCGTCCGCCTTGCGCTCGACGATGGCCGCCTCGACACCGGGCAACGGTTTGCCCATGGAGCCCGGTTTAATGGCCATCGAGACCGTGTTGGCAATCATGATTCCGCCGGTTTCGGTCTGCCACCAGTTGTCGTGGATCGGCAGCCCCAACACCTCTTTGCCCCACCAGACAGCCTCGGGATTGAGCGGCTCACCGACACTGGCAATAAACCGCAGACAGGGAAAGTGATGGCGGCGCGCCAAGGCGTCACCGGCTTTCATCAAGAGGCGAATGGCCGTCGGTGCCGTGTACCAGACCGTCACCTGTTGCTCTTCGAGAATCCTGTACCAGCGTTCGGCATCGAATTCGTTGCCCTCGACCACGCTGGTCACCCCCATCAGCAACGGCGCGAAAATCCCGTATGAAGTCCCCGTGACCCAGCCCGGATCGGCGCTGCACCAGTAAATATCTTCAGGGTGTAAATCCAGGGCGTATTTGGCGGTGGCCCGGTGCGTCAACGCGGCGCCGTGCACATGCAACACGCCTTTGGGGGTGCCGGTCGTCCCGCTGGTGAAGTGTAAAAGTGCGGGGCTGTCGACCGTTGTCCGGGCGATGTCAAAATCGTCAGCGGCTTCGGCCAGCAATCGATGCACGTTGAGGGTGCCCTCAACGGCGTTCGTATCCCCACCCTCGGCGTCATACAGCAGTACATGCTTGAGTGCCGGCAAATGCTCACGAACCGCCGCGATCTTGCGTCGATAAAGAGTTTCGCTGGTCAACAGCACGCTGCCTTCACCAAGACGCATCCGGGTTTCGATGGGCTCGGGGCCGAACGCGCAGAATAACGGCGAAACCACGCAACCGAGCTTCAAGCCACCGAGCACGCCCAGATACAGCTCCAGCCCTTGGCCACAGAGCACAAACAAGCGTTCACCGGGGGCCACGCCCAATGTTTTCAGCACATTGGCAAAGCGGTTAGTCAGCGTGCTCAGTTGCCCATAGCTGATGTCGCGGTGCCCGCCATGGCGATCGAGAATGCGCAACGCCGTATGTTCACGCTCCCCTCCCATTGCATGCCGATCCACCGCCTCATAGGCGAGGTTCATGCCACCCCCTGGCAATCCGGCCAATTCGAGCGCCTCCACCTGCCAAGAAAAGGCTGCGCGGGCTTGCTCGCTGTCCAGCCAATTGGGCTTTGTCGGCAAACGGGTGAGTTTCTTTTTGATCATCGGCAAATGCATGGGCTTCACCTCAACGGCTGTTCATCACAACCCGTCACCCAGGGGTGTGATCAACCGTGAACGGGACTGTCCCTAGACCGCCAGGACGCTGCAAGGCACCTGATACAGAATATGTTCGGTCGTGCTGCCCACCAGTTTGTTCAATCCATGGGACTGGACTCTGCCCATCACGATCACGTCCACCTGATTTTCCTCGGCAAACTCACTCAGCGCCGAGACCGGGTGCCCCAGAATGAAATGCCGGCGGTCAGAGGCCACACCGTACCGACCGGCCAGCGCCAGGAATGATTTCTCCAGTTCCCTGCGCAACTGCTTGGTCAGCTGCGACAGAGTCAGGCCGCCGCCGCCCATATCGCCCAGATAGTCTGTCGTGTCGCAGGCATACAGCAGGTGCAACTCGGCATTGCACTGCAGCGCAAGGCCATTGGCCTGCTGGATGATCCGGTCATTCAACTCTTTGTCGGCATCGGTACCCGAAGCGTCAACGGCGGCCACGATCTTGTGCGGCAAGGTATGGCCACTGCCGCCAATCAGATAGACCGGCACTGGACAGTGGCGCAGCAAGTGCCAATCCAGCGGAGTGAAGAACGCGCGCTTGAGCGCCGATTCATGCTGAACCTCCTTGATCAACAGGTCAGGCTGCATTTCCGTGACGTGATCCAGAATGTCCTGCTGCAGGTCATCGGCCCAGGCCACTTCTGCCGTCACCTCGATCCCCAGGCCACGGATATTTTTTGCCTGATACTTCAACCAGTCGCGGTGGTCCTGCAAGTAGGTCTCCCGCGCCGTTTCCCGCACGCCCTCTTCAAGCAGCGACAGAATATCCAACGACTTTATCAAGGCAGCGATATGCAAACGTGCCCCGCTGGCCTTGGCCAGGGCCGCCGCATGTTGTATCGCAGGAGACTGGCGCAGGGCCGGGTTGATGATCAATAACAACCGTTGATACTGGCTCATGATCTGACTCCAGGCAGGTGGGCTTCAACGCGCCATGGCCTGTTGCGAGGGCGCGGTCGGTGCGCCCTCGCTGGACCAGGCACCAGCGTCACCCCAGACTCCTCCGTTGGAATCGCTTTGGCGTTGATATAAATCAAATACCTTCGCCGGGCAGGTTACCGGCAGCAGCCCTCCATCATGAGTCGCTCTTGTTCATGGTTTTCAACCATTCCTGGTGGGCTTGACGGTATTTGTCATCCGCCAGTTTTTTCGCTGCAGAAAATCGCTGTATCGTCTGGGTCGAAACAGGCTCGCTCAACAACGCATAGGCTTGCTTGCTCAGTCGGTCGGCTTCGGAAAAGAGCTCCGCGCAACGATTGATTGATTCAGAACAGGCGGCGGATTTTGTCGTTGAATCATTGGCGATCATGGTCGTACTCCTCGATCCCGACCTCCTGTCATTTCTTCAAGTTTTGTAGCGTCGAGTACACCTTCCCCCGGTTCTACTCGTTACGCGTCCAGTCGATGTTCACCCCGAACTCGTCATCGCTGTACTGATAATCGGCGTGCCCCTTGAAGGCCGCTTTCAGTGCATGACCCAAGCGGTTCGCGAGATGGATGCCCGTGGTGGTCACAACCAGCGCGCCCTCGGAGTCGGCCAGGCCGATGATGCGCTCCAGGGCATGTTCCGCTTTTTCCTTTTTCTCGGTGTTTTCGATCAGGTTGATGATTTCGTTTCGATGCGCGGGCAAGAAGCTGCCCGATAGCGTGAGCGTACCCGCCGGCTTGTTGTCATTGGTACGCTGACAGGCTGGGCAGGTCACTGATTGCGCATCATGAACCACCGTGTTTTCAGGAACTTTCCAGGTCCAGTTACCTGCCTGGTAAGCGGCCCCACACTGCGGGCAGACGGCAGAGCCTTCGATTTTCGGCAAGCAATAAGGATCATGGGCCGGTGTTTTGAACAGCTGGTTTTTCTGACTCTGCTGAAACTTGTCCATGGTCTTTCCTCGCAAATGAGTTGGCTAAAAATCCCACGCGAACCGTGTTTTCAAATCGCCCCCCCTTCCAGTCAGGTTCACTGAAAACACGGTGGATTTGAAGATTTCATTTGGGCCCGGTTTGCTGCGGCGCAGGTTGATATTTGTCAATTCGGGCCAACAACCGACGGTCGATCATCCGAACGGTACGTACTGCGACTGCACGCCTGCCTGTGTGACTTTGTTGATAAAAATCAACGCTGCACGTGCCATTTCATAGAAGCTGAAACAATGCAGAACTCTTCAGGAGAACAACCTGATGGCTCACACTAAAATCCTGTTTCGTGCTGGCGCTCGCGAGAAAATCCTCAGCGGAGCCACACAATTGGCGGACGCTGTCCGGGTGACCCTGGGACCGAAATCGAAATCGGTGTTGATCCAGAATAAATGGGGCAATCCGACGGTCTGCAATGACGGCGTGACGATTGCCAAACGGATCGACCTGCTGGACCCCGAGGAGAATCTGGGTGCGCAAATGCTGCGTCAGGCGGCGGAACGCACCGGCGAGGCCGTCGGGGACGGGACCAGCACATCAACGGTGCTGGCCCATGCAATCCTGGCTGACGGCATCCGCAACGTCGTCGCCGGTGCCAGTGCGATCGACCTCAAGCGCGGCATGGACCGGGGGCTTTCTCTGGTCATGCAATCACTGCTGGCGCAATCGCGCCCGGTCAGCACCCCCAAGGAAAAGGCCCAGGTCGCCACGCTTTCGGCCCATAACGACGCGGTCATCGGTCAGCTGGTGGCCGACGCTCTGGAAAAGGTCGGCATTGAAGGCGTGGTCAGTGTCGAAGAGTCCAAGACCACCGAAACAGTGGTCGAGGTCATGGAAGGGATGCGCCTGGATCGTGGATATGTCTCGCCCTACTTCGTGACCGATACCGAGAAGATGCAGGCCGAACTCGACGATGCCTACCTGCTGCTCTGTGACCATAAGATCGGCGTGCTCAAAGACCTGCTGCCATTGCTGGAACTGATTGCCAAAAGTGGCCAGCCACTGGTCCTGATCGCCGACGACATAGAGGGTGAAGCGTTGACCACGTTGGTGGTCAACCATATTCGGGGGGTATTGCGCGCGGTGGCGATCAAGGCGCCAGGCTTCGGTGATCGACGCAAGGAAATGCTTCAGGACATTGCCGTTCTGACCGGCGCAACCCTGATCTCCAATGAGTTGGGGATCAGCCTCGAACAGGTGGAATTGAGCCAGTTGGGCCGGGCTCATCGCGTCGTGGTGCAAAAAGACAGCACCGCGCTGATTGGCGGCGCAGGTAAACGCGAAGCTATCGAGGCGCGCCTGCAACAGATCCGCGTGCAAATGGACAACACCACCAGCGATTACGACCGGGAAAAACTGCAGGAACGCCTGGCCAGGCTGTCTGGCGGCGTGGCGGTGATCCGCGTCGGCGCGCCTTCCGAAGCGGAAATGAAAGCGCGTAAGGATGCACTCGACGATGCGATTTCCGCGACCCGGGCAGCGATCGCCGAAGGCATTGTTCCGGGGGGCGGCCTGGCGCTGCTCAAGGCGGTGCCGATGATCGCAGCCGAGGAAGCCAGCCATGAGGGCGATGTCAAAACCGGCCTGCAGATTCTGCGTCGGGCTCTGGAAGCACCGGCCCGGTTCATCGCTGAAAACTCGGCGGTGGATGCCGGCGTGGTCATTGCCCGCATGCTCGCCGAACCGGGCAACGTGGGCTTCGATGCGGCAACCAATTGTTATGTGGACATGTACGAAGCCGGCATCATCGACCCGACCAAAGTGGTACGCATTGCCCTGGAAAATGCCGTGTCGGTCGCCAGTGTCCTGCTGCTCACCGAGGCGACCATGACGGATATTCCAGAAAAGGAATCGCCTGCCCAGCCACCGTTCCCTGAATGACCGGCACGAGGTGAGGTGATCCAGACCCGAGGTCTCTGTGCACATCATCCGGCGCCCTGCGCGAGGGAGAAGCTGAAGCAGGCTATCTTTATAGTAAACGGGATGGCCGCTGGCTTACCGATATGCGTTCACACTCTGAGCCAAGGCCATGAAAAAGAACGACCAGTGGAACCTGTCCTACTTGGCGATTGCTTTTATCGTCATGGGCCTCATGCAGGTCTTCTTTGTCGAGCGCCAGGCCGTGCAGCCCCTGCCCTACAGCCAGTTCATGCAATTGTTGAACGAGCAAAAAGTCAGTGACTTGCAGATCGACAAAGACCGGATCAGCGGCAAATTGGTGGAACCCATCGACGGACGCGACCGGTTCTCCACGGTGCGGGTCGATCCGTCGCTGGCGACCGAACTCTCCCAATCGGGCGTCGGTTTTACCGGGGTCAACGAAAACACCTTTATGAACAGCCTGTTGGGCTGGTTGTTGCCGTTCATAATGATCATGGTGTTCTGGCATTTCCTGTTTCGCGGGATGGCGGACAAACAAGGCCTTGGCGGGTTGATGAATGTCGGCAAGTCGCGGGCCAGGATCTTTGTCGAACGCGACACTGGAGTGACCTTCGCCGATGTCGCGGGCATTGACGAAGCCAAGGCCGAACTGGTGGAAATCGTCTCGTTCCTCAAGGACAAGGCCCGATACGCACGCCTGGGTGCGCACATCCCCAAGGGCACCTTGCTGGTGGGCCCGCCAGGCACCGGCAAGACCCTGGTGGCCAAAGCCATCGCCGGTGAAGCCGGTGTGCCGTTTTTCTCGATTTCGGGGTCCGAATTTGTCGAAATGTTCGTCGGGGTCGGTGCGGCCCGGGTCCGCGACCTGTTCGAACAGGCCCGCCAGGCCTCACCCTGCATCATCTTCATTGATGAACTCGATGCGCTGGGCAAGATGCGTGGCGTCGGCGTGTTGGGCGGCAATGACGAAAAAGAACAGACCCTCAACCAGTTACTGGCCGAGCTGGACGGCTTCGATCCCCGGGAGGGCGTGGTTTTGCTGGCTGCGACCAACCGGCCAGAGGTCCTTGATCCGGCGCTGTTGCGCGCAGGGCGCTTCGACCGGCAGATTCTGATCGACCGTCCCGATCGCAAAGGGCGGCAGTCGATTCTTAAGGTTCATCTGAAGAAAATCACCGTGGAACCAGGCCTCGATAGCGCACGTATCGCCGAAATCACTACTGGTTTCACCGGCGCCGACCTGGCCAACCTGGTGAACGAAGCGGCCATCGTCGCCACCCGTCGCGGCGCCGAGGCGGTCAGCCTGAACGACTTCACCGCCGCGGTGGAACGCCTTATCGCGGGGCTTGAACGCAAGAGCAGCCTGCTCGATCCCGACGAGCGCCGGGTGGTGGCCTATCACGAGATGGGGCATGCCCTGGCCGCCAGCAGCCTGCCGGCCATGGACCCGGTGCATAAAGTGTCGATTGTGCCCCGGGCCATCGGCTCGCTGGGCTATACCTTGCAGCGACCGACCGAGGATCACTTCCTGATCAGTTGCCAGACACTCAAGGACCGGATTGTCGTGCTGATGGCCGGACGCGCCGCCGAGGACCTTGTCTACGGCCAGATCTCCACCGGGGCCGCCGACGATCTGGGCCGCGCGACCGATATCGCCCGGCAACTGATCACCCGCTTCGGCATGAGCCCCGAGCTCGGACAATCGGTGCTGGAAAAGCAAACCCCAACGTACCTGGGAGATCGCATGGCCACGATGGGCGAAAAGGATTATTCGGAACAGACCGCCCGGGAAATCGACCTGGGTATTCGCGCCCTGCTCGATGAAGCCTACCAACGGGCCAAGGCGTTGCTCCAGAGTCGTCGAGCCGACCTGGACGAGGGCGCCCGCCTGTTACTGGAAAAGGAAACCCTCACGCCCGAGGAGTTCCCGGCGCTGATGCCATTCAAGCCCACCCCGGCATTACCAGCCCCATGACGCTGCGAACAATCGCCCGCAGACGGCGCCCTGCCCCCATCGCTGAAGGCTCATCATGTTCGCAGTCACGCTAATCAACACGTTGGTGGTGGTCATCACGGTGGTGATTCACTACGAATGCCTGCTGCGCCTGAACGATTGGCTGCCCAGGCTCAAACTCTGGAGCCGCTTCCGGATCGTCGTCGGGGTATTCGGCGCAATGGCGGCCCATGCGTTAGAAGTCTGGTGTTTCGCGCTGGTCTATTACCTGCTGATCCGCTCCGGTGAATGGGGCAGCCTGAGCGGCAATTTCGATGGTTCGTTCATGGACTGCGTGTACTTTTCCTTCACCACGTTCACGACTATCGGTTTCGGCGATATTTCACCCATGGGTAACCTCAAGTACCTGACCGGGTTGGAGGCACTGACGGGGCTGGTGTTGATTTCCTGGACCGCTTCGTTCCTGTTTCTGGAGATGCAGAAGTACTGGAAGAGCAAGTAACGCCCGGAGCCGTCCATCAGCCCTGATTGCCCGGCGCAGGCGTCCATTGCCACTCCATCACTTCGGGCATGTCCTGCCCGTGTTCGATGAGGTAAAGCTTGTGTTTCTCCATCGTCGCCCAATAGCGCGCCCGGGCGGTCTGGAGTTGATCGTGCAGCCTGGGCACGCGCTCGATGACATCCAGGGCCAACTGATACCGATCCAGATTATTGAGCACTGCCATGTCGAACGGTGTGGTGGTCGCCCCCTCGTCCTTGAAGCCGCGAACATGGAAGTTTTCATGATTGGTGCGCTTGTACAGCAGCCGGTGGATCAGCGCGGGGTAGCCGTGGAAGGCAAAGATCACCGGCCGGTCGACGGTAAACAATTCATCGAAGGCGCTGTCGGGCAAACCGTGGGGATGGTGGTACGACGGCTGCAGGACCATCAGGTCGACGACATTGACCACCCGCACCCGAAGATCCGGCACGTATTCGCGCAGCAAAGTGACCGCCGCCAGGGTTTCCAGGGTCGGAACGTCGCCGGCACAGGCCATCACCACGTCCGGATCGCTGTCATCGCGGCAGGCCCAGTCCCAGCGTCCGATACCGGCCTGGCAATGACGAATGGCGGCATCGATGTCCAGCCACTGCCACTCCGGTTGCTTGCCGGCCACGATCACGTTGATGTAGTTGCGGCTCCTGAGGCAGTGATCGGCCACTGACAGCAGGCAATTGGCATCGGGCGGCAGGTAGATCCGCACCACGTCCGCCGTTTTGTTCGCCACCAGGTCGATGAACCCCGGGTCCTGATGGGAAAAACCGTTGTGGTCCTGGCGCCAGACATGGGAGGTGAGCACATAGTTGAGCGAGGCCACGGGTTTGCGCCATGGCACTTCGGCGGCGGTTTTCAGCCATTTGGCATGCTGGTTGAACATCGAGTCGACGATGTGGATGAACGCCTCGTAACAGGAAAACACCCCATGCCGGCCGGTCAGCAAATAACCTTCGAGCCAGCCTTCGCACACCTGTTCGCTCAGAATCTCCATCACCCGGCCATCGGCCGACAGATTGACGTCATCAGGCCCCAGCGGCTCCATCCACGCCTTGGCACTGACTTCATACACCGCATCCAGCCGGTTCGAGGCGGTTTCATCCGGGCCGAACAGGCGAAAATTGCTCGACGTCAGGTTGCATTTCATCACGTCGCGCAAAAACCGGCCCAGCACCCGCGTGGCCTCTGCCCGCAGGCCACCGGGCGCCTCGACGTTCACCGCGTACTGGGTGAACCGTGGCAGATCCAGCGCGCGCAACAGCAGCCCACCGTTGGCGTGGGGGTTGGCGCTCATTCGCCGATGGCCGGTCGGCGCCAACGCCGCGATCTCGGGCAACAGGGTGCCATTGGCGTCAAACAATTCGTCGGGGCGGTAGCTGCGGAGCCATTCCTCCAGTTGCCGCAGATGCTGCGGCTGCTGGAAGTCGGCCAAGGGCACTTGATGCGCCCGCCAGGTGCCTTCGACCCGCTGGCCATCGACGAATGTCGGCCCCGTCCAGCCCTTGGGCGTGCGCAAGATCAGCATCGGCCACAGGGGCCGCTCCAGCGTCCGGGACGACGATCGTTGACGCGCGCCCCGCTGAATGTCGCGAATCTCCTGCACGATGGTGTCCAGCGTTCTGGCCAGGGTTTGATGAACCTCTGCCGGGTCATCGCCTTCGACGAAATATGGGTCGTAGCCATAGCCGTACATCAACGCCGACAACTCCTCCTCGCTGATGCTGGAGAGCACCGTCGGGTTGGCGATTTTGTATCCGTTCAAATGCAGAATCGGCAACACCGCCCCGTCACGCGCCGGGTTGAGAAACTTGTTGGAATGCCAACTGGCCGCCAACGCCCCGGTTTCCGCCTCGCCGTCGCCAATCACACACGCCACGATCAGGTCCGGGTTGTCGAACGCGGCACCGTAGGCATGGGCCAGGCTGTAGCCCAGCTCGCCGCCTTCATGGATCGATCCCGGAATCTGCGCCGACACATGGCTGGAAATGCCATACGGCCAGGAAAACTGCCGAAACAGTCGGGCCAGGCCATTGGTATTGCGCCCCACCGACGGGTAGAGCTCGGTGTACGTGCCTTCCAGGTAGGTCTGGGCCACGATGGCCGGCCCGCCATGCCCGGGGCCGGCGATGAAGATCATGTTCAGGTCGTGGGCCGTGATCAGGCGATTGAGGTGCGTATAGATCAGGTTCAACCCCGGCGTCGTGCCCCAGTGCCCCAGTAACCGTGGCTTTACATCCGCCAGCGTCAGCGGCACCGCCAGCAGCGGATTGTCCTTGAGGTAGATCTGCCCGACCGCCAGGTAATTGGACGCCCGCCAGTAGGCATCCAGCCCTTCCAGTTGCTCGGCACTCAGAAAATCGCTCATGACGTCCTCCGCCAGGGGCCCCGGTAAACCGGGAGACATGCGTCGATTCTGGGTGTCTGCACGGCCTAAGACTTGATTTACATCAAGTCTTGGGCCGTCTATCCCGGCTCAACAGGAACAAGATTTTCCCCGCTCATCGATTCTATCTGTAAACGCCCGATTGAAACGGGGGATCCGAACTATGCTCTAAGCTCCTGTCAGGGGGAGTTTTTGCGATGCCTGAAACCCGGCCATATCAACATCACTATCTGAAAGCCGCGTGCTCCAATTGCAGCGTTCTGGAGTTGTGTCTGCCGATTGGCCTGACCAGCAACGAAGTCGAACGACTGGATACCCTGATCATTCAGCGTGTAAAGGTTAAAAAAGGTGCAGCCCTGTACCGGGCCGGCGATCCGTTGCGCTCGCTCTACGCGGTGCGGATCGGTTCATTCAAGACCAGCATGCTGTCGGTCGACGGCCGCGAGCAGGTCACCGGGTTTCAGATCCCCGGCGAGATGCTCGGTCTGGACGCTATTAGCGACGATCATCACACTTGCAGTGCCTTTGCCCTGGAGGACAGTGAAGTCTGCCCCTTCAACTTCGCCCAACTGGAGAAACTCGCCCTGGAGCTGCCCTCGTTGCAGCACAACATGAACAAGATCCTGAGCCGGGAAATCGTCCGTGAGCACAACCTGCTGATGATGATGGGCAACATGAACTCCGATGAACGCCTGGCCGCCTTCCTCCTGAACCTGTCGCAACGGCTGAGCATTCGGGGGTACTCGTCCCGAGACTTTGTGCTGAAGATGCGTCGCGAAGAGATCGGCTCCTACTTGGGCCTGCGTCTGGAAACCATTTGTCGGGGCATCGCTCATCTACGGGACTCGGAACTGGTCGAGATTTCCGGGCGTAACGTCAAAGTGCTGAATCTGGACGGGCTCAAGCAACTGGTCGCCGGCTGCCACCGGGAATCCCCCCTGTAACGCCTTGCGGTGCATCGGCTTTTGGAGAATCGTCATGCGCGCCATGGTTCTGCATGCCCCCGGCCAGCCGCTGCAACGGGAAGAACGTCCCGTGCCGCAGCCCGGCGCGCAGCAACTGTTGATCAAGGTGTTGGCCTGTGGCGTGTGCCGCACCGACCTGCATTTAGTGGACGGTGAACTGCCGCAAGCAGTGCTGCCGCGGGTGCCGGGCCATGAAATCGTCGGTGAAGTGACAGCGGTGGGTGGCGACGTTTCGCCCGACTGGGTCGGCAAGCGCGTCGGCGTTCCCTGGCTTGGCTGGACGTGCGGTGAGTGCACGTTTTGCTGCTCGGGCCGTGAAAACCTCTGCGACCGGGCACAGTTCACCGGCTGTCATCGGGATGGCGGTTATGCCGACTACACGGTTGCCGATGCCCACTTCTGTTTCCCCCTCCCGGACGCGCTCTCGACCACCGAAGCCGCACCGCTGCTGTGTGCCGGGCTGATCGGTTTTCGCGCCCTGCAAATGGCCAAAGGTGCACGTCACCTGGGCCTCTATGGCTTCGGTGCGGCAGCGCATCTGGCGATTCAGGTGGCGCGGGGCCGGGGGCAGCAGGTGTACGCCTTCACTCGACCGGGCGACAGCGAGGGCCAGGCTTATGCCCGGACTCTGGGAGCCGTGTGGGCAGGCCCTTCGGATCAGCCACCACCGCATCCGCTCGACGCCAGCCTGATCTTCGCCCCCGTCGGTGCGCTGGTGCCGCTGGCGCTGGAGGCCAGCGTCAAGGGCGGTTGTGTGATTTGCGCCGGCATCCACATGAGCGACATCCCCAGCTTCCCCTATCGACTGTTGTGGGGCGAACGCAGCGTCCGCTCGGTGGCGAACCTGACCCGCGAAGACGGCACCGCGTTTTTTGCCGAACTGCGCCATACGCCCGTGCACAGCGACGTCACCTGTTTTGCCCTGGACGATGCCAATCAGGCGCTGGCAAGCCTGCGGGCCGGTCAGGTCAAAGGGGCGATCGTGCTCGTCCCCTGACGCTCGCCCCTGCCGTTCGGTGTTTTTTCCGGCACCGTCCACCAACAACGCTAGGCTTACGGATGACGTGGCGATGCCTCGTCATTCTGCAGGGAGCGCAAAAAATGGAATTAATTGACCGTTGGCAGCCTCTCTCTCTCAGGACAGCCTGTATCAGGGAGGAATGCCGCCATGCAGATTTCTAATCATTACAAATGGTCTGCCTTGGCAGCCATTGCACTGACCCTCTTCAGCGTACTGATATTTTTGCTGATCAAATCCTACTCGTACGACACATCGACCTACTTCGAGTCGCGCGACTTCGTGCGTCAACTCAAGCAATACGATGCCAATTGGAACGTGAAGCTCCTGCGAGCAAAAATCGGCATGAACAACAACCTGTTGCTGGTGGCGCCGCCTGAAGCGGAAGAGCGCTGGCAACAGCTCGATAGCCTCAACGCTGTCGGCCCGCTCCCGACCCTTTGGCAAACCCGACGTCAGGGTTATCTGGAAGCGGTAGAAAACAAAGCCCGGTTGGTTGAGCAATTCAAACAGCACAACACGGCCTTGCGAACAGCATTCGAGGCCCTGCCTACGCTGGAAGATGCCATTCGGGTGTTGCAGGAAGATTCCAACGACAAACTCTCGTCGGTGGATGCTCGGGCGGCGTCAGTGGTGTTCGACCTTACCTTGGACACCCTTGAGTACGCCCTCTATGTCAGCAGCGAACGGGCTGAGGAAATCTCCGGGCATCTGGAATACCTGAATGAGTACATCAATCAACTGCCGCCTGAACGGCGCCCGACTTTCACTGCACTTGTAGACGCTGTGAATGCCATTGTGCGAGAGCAGCCCATCGTCAATGACCTGGTTGATCGCATCAGTGTCATTCCGGTCGCACAGCAACTGGACAGCATCAACGAGTTATTGAACGAGACACAACGGCGCACAGCCGCGACAGATCGCCAATACCACCTCTACCTGGGGATCTGCGCTGGCATCATGGCGCTGCTGTTGCTGTACCTGGCGGCCCGTCTGATTCGCAGTTATGCGCTGATCAACAAGATGAACAACCAATTGCAGACAGCGAACGAGCGGCTGGAGCAACGCGTCGAGGAACGCACCCATGAACTGTTGGAAGCCGAGCGCGAACTGATCGACGCCGCGCGGATGGCCGGTATGGCAGAGATCGCGACCAACGTGCTGCACAACGTCGGTAATGTGTTGAATAGCGTTAACGTCTCCGCGGAATTGATCACCCGCAAATTGTCGACCAGCAAAACCCTCGGCCTGGGCAAAGCGGTAAAAATGATCAATGAACATGCCGAAGACCTGGGGCAGTTCATAACGCACGATGAAAAAGGCAAACTGCTGCCCCTTTACTTCAATCAACTGGTCGATTCCATCGCGACCGAGCAATCGAGCATCGTTGACGAGCTGGCGCAACTCACCAAGAGCATCGATCACATCAAAGATATTGTTGCCACCCAACAGGCCTATGCCGGCGCCGCCCGGCTGGTCGAGCCGTTGAATGTCGTCGATCTGTTCGAAGATGCGTTACGCATGAATTCCGGCGCCTTGAGCCGGCACCATGTCACGGTCATTAAAGACTACCAGGCCACACCGACCATCATCGGCGACAAACACCGACTGTTGTTGATCCTGATCAACCTGATCAGCAATGCCAAATATGCGATGTCCAGGGTCAGCGATCATCAGCGCCGTATGACGCTGGGCGTCAGGATTATCGATAACGCAACGCTGCGCTTCAGCGTAGAGGATCAGGGCGAAGGGATCGCCGCCGAGAACATGGCCCGCATCTTCAATCACGGCTTTACCACGCGCAAGGAAGGTCATGGTTTTGGCCTGCACAGTTGCGCACTCGCGGCGGTGGAAATGAACGGGCACCTTCGCGTCCATAGCGATGGACCCGGCCAGGGAGCGATTTTTACCCTGGAAATTCCGCTGGAGATGGCGCAAGTAATGCCAGCCGCCGTAAGCCTGTAGCCGTCAACCTGGCTACCCCACCAGCGCAATCAATTGCTGGCGCTGTGCATCCGTGAGCATCGGGCCGAAACCTGCACCGGCGTTTTCCGCCATGTAGCGCGGGTTGCCGGTGCCGGGGATGACGCAGGTCACCGCCGGATGAGCCAGCAGGAACTTGAGCGCCAGTTGCGCCCAGCTGTTGATCCCCACTTGCGCAGCCCACCCCGGTAGCGGTTTGCCTTTCAATCGAGCGATCAGGCCGCCGCCACCGAAGGGCCGATTGCAGATCACCGCCACACCGCGCTCACGACACAGCGGCAGAATTCGCTTTTCGACAGCGCGGTCGTCCAGGGCATAGTTGATCTGCAAAAAATCCATCGGCTCGCCTTTCAACACCGCCTCCACTTCGTCGTAGGCCGACGCCGTGTAATGGCTGATGCCGATGTAGCGGATGCGCCCTTCTGCCTTCCATTGACGCAAGGTCGGCAAATGGGTTTTCCAGTCCAGCAGGTTGTGAATCTGCATCAGGTCGATCCGGTCGGTCTGCAACAGTTTGAACGACTGCTCCATCTGCGCGATGCCTTCTTCGCGGCCACGGGTCCAGACCTTGGTGGCCAGGAAGGCCGGCGAGCGAGGGCGATGGATCGACAGCAGCTCACCGGTGGTCTGCTCGGCGCGACCGTACATGGGCGAACTGTCGATCACCTTTCCACCCTTCTCGAACAACGCGCTGAGCACCGCCTGCAGTTGCTTGTAAGCAGCGTCGGCTGGCGTGACATCAAAACCGCGATAAGTACCCAGGCCGACGATGGGCAACGGCTCGTTGCTGGAAGGAATGGCTCGGGTCAGCATGTTCTTGCCTCCGTGTGGCGAGGGGGCTTGCCCCCGTTCGGCTGCGCAGCAGTCGTAAACCATTGCATGTGGTGTACCGCGATTGCAGGTTTTGGGGCCGCTTCGCGACCCAACGGGGGCGAGCCCCCTCGCCACAGGTGCTCGCACCCACACGGGCATTGGGCGGCGCTTCTGCACAGCTGAAATTGCTGGACTACACTCTGGCGACGCTCCAGCAATAGCTGTCTCAAGGCCCGAAGCAGTCCATGCCGTCCACTAAACTTAGCCGAATGTCGCGAACCCTGGTGTCTATCTTCGCTTTCATTGCCGTTGCATACCTGCTGCTCTGCGTCGCGCTGTTCGTGTTTCAACGGGCCCTCATCTACTACCCGCAACCTCGCGCCATCGACACACCCGAATCGCTTCTTACCTTGTCAGTCGCCGACGCGCAGGTGCTGGTGACCGTCAGGCCGCACGACGGGCCGAAGGCGTTGATCTACTTTGGTGGCAATGCCGAGGACGTTTCCCGCAGCCTGCCCGGGTTTTCGCAAGCGTTTGCGGATCATGCGATCTACTTGCTGCATTACCGAGGCTACGGTGGCAGTACCGGGTCGCCGTCCGAGGAGGCGATTCAGCGTGACGCCATGGCCTTGTTCGACTATGTCTACAACAGCCATCCCGATATTGCAGTGATCGGACGCAGCCTGGGTTCAGGCGTTGCCGTGCGCCTCGCCAGCCAGCGCCCGGCGTCGCGGCTGATCCTGATCACGCCCTACAACAGCCTTGAAGACCTCGCCGCCCGCCAGTTTCCCTGGTTCCCGGTGAAATGGCTGTTGCAGGACAAATTCGAATCCTGGAAATACGCCGCTCACATCACCGTCCCGACGCTGTTGGTTGCGGCCGAGCACGACGAAGTCATACCGCGCGCAAGCACAGACCGGCTCTACACCCATTTCGCCAAAGGCGTGGCCTCGCTGCAGGTCATACCGGACACGGGCCACAACTCGATCTCCGAGAGCCCCAACTACCTGAAAATGCTAGGCGCCGCGTTGTGAGCACCCTCATACCAGCACGCCTTTAAGCAGGCGGTCAGAAAAACGAAGTAATTACTTAACGTTTTTTTTACAATCCAACTGGCAGGGTATACGGCTGCCATTTCTGCGGCTCATGATGTGCACTGCACAGAACTTTACCAATACAATGGAGCAAGGCATGGAGCCAATGGTGGCAAAAAGCCCAAAAAATATACTGATCAGCGAGTACTTACAGGGGATTGTGATGCAAAAGCGCCCTTTGCGCAGAATCGGAATCAGTCACGCACAGGCGCAGGCCTCATGACGGTTCTGGTTACTGGCGCCGCCGGTTTTATTGGGTATCACACCGTCAAGCGTTTGTGTCAAGAAGGCCTTGAAGTCGTCGGTATCGACAATCTCAACGACTATTACAGCGTAGAACTCAAACACGCACGGCTCAAAGAGCTTGAATCCTTGCCGGGCTTTCGTTTCCAGGCCTTGGACATCGTCGACAAACCGGCCTTGATGGCCTTGTTCACAGACCATGCTTTCACCGAGGTTGTGCACCTGGCCGCCCAGGCGGGTGTTCGCTATTCACTGGACAACCCGGATGTCTATGCGCAGTCCAATCTGGTGGGCTTTCTGAATGTGCTGGAAGCTTGCCGGCAACATCGCCCCGCGCATTTGATCTATGCCTCGAGCAGCTCGGTGTATGGCACCAACAGCAAAATGCCGTTCTGTGTCGAAGACGCCGTCGATCACCCCATTTCGCTGTACGCCGCCAGCAAACGCGCCAATGAACTGCTGGCGCACAGCTATTGCCACCTTTATGGCCTGAAGGCCAGCGGCCTGCGCTTTTTCACCGTTTACGGACCTTGGGGGCGCCCCGACATGGCGCTGTTCAAGTTTACCGAGGCGATCCTGAAAGGCTTGCCGATCGACATCTATAACCATGGCCAGATGTCGCGCGATTTCACCTATGTCGACGACATCGTTGAAAGCGTCGCCCGCCTGCGCTCCAAGCCACCGGTGCCGAACGAGCCGGGCGCTGGCGTAAACCGGATTTTCAACATCGGCCGTGGCCAACCCGTGCCACTGCTGGAGTTTGTCGACTGCCTGGAATCGGCGCTGGGCATCAAGGCCCAACGCAATTTCATGCCGCTACAGGCAGGCGATGTGATCAAGACCTGGGCCGACATTTCGGCGCTGGCCGAGTGGGTCGATTTCCGCCCTCAAGTGGCGGTTGAAACTGGCGTAGCGGAATTTGTGAAGTGGTATCGCCACTTCTATCAGATATAAAACGTTAGCCCTTGATAAAAATAGACCAGGGAGCAAGGGAGAGGACTCTATGAGCCAAGACATTTTTGTATCTGTATTGATTCCAGCAAAGAATGAAGCAAACAACCTCAAGCCGTTACTTGAGGAAGTCCACGCCGCATTGAACGGTGAGGCCTACGAAATCATTGTGGTGGACGATGGCAGCACCGACTCCACCCTGCATGAGCTGCGGCAGCTGAAAAACAATGGCCTGGACGCGTTGCGCATCCTGCGCCATGAGCGCTCGCTGGGGCAAAGCACCTCCCTCTACCACGCGGCAATCGCCGCCCGGGGGCAATGGCTGGCCACGCTTGATGGCGACGGTCAAAACGACCCCGCGGACATCCCCGGGATGTTGGCGCTGGTGCGCGGTGAAAAGGGTCTGGTCGACGTTCAGCTGGTAGCCGGGCACCGGGTCAACCGCCGCGATACCGCAAGCAAACGCTGGGCTTCGCGTTTTGCCAACGGGCTGCGTCGCCGCCTGCTCAATGACGATACCCCGGACACCGGCTGCGGGCTGAAGCTGATCGAACGCGCGGCGTTTCTGCGCCTGCCGTACTTCGACCACATGCATCGGTACATTCCCGCGCTGATCCAGCGTCACAACGGCCGAATGATCGTCCACCCGGTCAACCACCGGCCCCGCACCGCGGGCGTGTCCAAATACGGCAACATCGACCGCGCCCTGGTGGGTATTCTTGACCTGTTCGGTGTGTGGTGGCTGATCAAGCGCACGCGGTTGAACACCAACGCGCAGGAGATCGAAGGATGAACCTCTCCCGCGAAACCCTGTGGCTGGTGGTCGGCTTCGCTGGCCAGATCGCCTTTACCGGTCGCTTCATCCTGCAGTGGCTGTATAGCGAGTACAAAAAACGCAGCGTGATCCCGGTGAGTTTCTGGTACCTGAGCATTGTCGGCAGCGCGCTGCTGCTCGCTTATGCCATTTACCGGGCAGACCCGGTGTTCATCGCTGGCCAGGCCTTTGGTTCCATCGTCTATCTGCGCAATTTGCAATTGATTGCCCGCACCAAACACCTGAAGGACTGAGCCATGCGTAAAACCCTGTCGCCCAGCATCGAATGCCTGGGCCTGGTGCTGCTTGCCTTGCTGTTGATCGGCGCTGGCCTGGGGCTGCGTCAACCGCAAAACGTCGACGAGGAACGTTTCCTCGGCGTAGCGCTGGAGATGCTGCACAACGGGTCATGGTTCATCCCTCACCGCGCTGCGGAGATCTACGGCGATAAACCGCCGGTCTTCATGTGGATGGTGGCGTTCTTCGCGTGGCTCACCGGCCTGCCCGCCCTCGCCCTGTATATTCCGGGGATGTTGTCGGCGGCGACGGTCACGGCCGTGGTCTACGACCTGGGCCGCCGGCTGTGGAATCAGCGCATCGGTCGAATAGCCGCGCTGTTGTACCTGGCCACCTATCAGACTTACAGCATCCTGCGTACCGGCCAGATCGACAGCCTGTTGATTCTGTTTACCTCCCTGGGCCTGTACGGACTGGCGCGGCACCTGCTGCTCGGGCCAGCCTGGCGCTGGTTTTACGTGGGCTGCGCCGCCATGGGAATTGGCATAATCACCAAAGGGGTCGGCTTCGTCCCGGCCTTGATGCTGATTCCGTATGCCTACGCGGTGCGCAAAAACTGGTCCGGCGTGGTGGCCATGCCCGGCCAGAAGCGCAAATGGTTCCTGGGCTTTCTGGTGGCGCTCGGGGCTATCGCGATCTGGCTGCTGCCTCTGGCACTGTCCATTGTGCTCAATGGCACCGCGGAAGAAGTCGCCTATGCGCGAGAAATCCTGCTGCGCCAGACAGCGGGACGCTATGCCGCCGCGTGGGACCATCGCGAACCGTTCTGGTACTTCTTCGTCAACGTGATCCCGCAATACTGGCTGCCGTTGGTGCTGGCCCTGCCATGGCTGGTGCCGGCCTGGCGCAAGCAACTGCGCAAGCACGACGGTCGAGTGCTGGTGCTGTTGAGCTGGGTCGTGCTGGTGGTGCTGTTTTTCTGCCTGAGCACCGGCAAGCGCAAGTTGTACATCTATCCGGCATTGCCCGGTCTGGTGCTGGTGGCGGCGCCGCTGATTCCCTGGCTGCTCAAGCGCTGGTTCGGAAAACGTCCGCGCGGTATGCGGGTATTCCGGGCGATCGTGGTGGCCTGGTTCGTTCTGTGGTTCGCCCGCGGGTTCATCGAGCCGATCAAGGAAGGTCCGAACCCCCACGAAGCGATCATGGCGCAGGCGGCGACCATGACCCACGGTGCCGAGCTGGTGCTGGTCGACTGGCGCGAGGGCCACTGGTTATTCGCCCGGCAGCCGATCGTGCATTTCGGGATGAGCAGTTCCTCGGTCGAACAAGCGGCGCAATGGCTACGCGAACACCGTGATGCCTACGCCCTGGTCCCGGACGAAGTGCTGAGCAAGTGTTTCAATCCCGAGGCCGCTCATGAGCTCGGCGAAACGTCTCGCGCGCAATGGTCGATCGTCGGCGCCGATGCCGATAACGGCCAATGCCAGCCCGGACAACCCAAAAAGGTCTATCGCTTCAGCTGGGACAAGGACAAGTCATGAGCAAGAGAGGGAAGCTGGGGATATTGTTCATTGTTGTATTGCTTGGCGCCTACGTGGTTTCTGCACATTTCATGGTTCACCAGCAGCTGTATGCGTACTGGAAAACTCTTTGGCATGGTAATCAGGCGCCCGATAAAAATATCTGGCTGCCGGACTATAAAGCCGTGATCCAGGCCAAGCCTGTCGCGGACATCACCAATCTGTCCGGCATCGCCTATGACCCGGACCATGATCGACTGCTGGGCATCACCAATGGTGGGCCCATGCAGATTGTGGCCATGAACCGCAACGGCGATCTGCTTGAACGTTACCCGCTGATCGGCTTCCAGGACACCGAAGGCCTTGCTTACCTGGGTAACGGACGCGTAGTGATCGCCGATGAACAGTTGCAGCGACTGTACGTCATCACCTTGCCGGACAGCCCTGGCCCGATCCATGTCGAGAACGCCCCGTTCGTTGCCATCGAGATCAACCTGAGCGAACACAACAAGGGCTTTGAAGGCGTGACCTATGATGCGGCCAATGACCGTATCTTCGCGATCAAGGAACGCGATCCGCGGCAGCTGTTTACGGTCACGGGCATGCTGGCGTCCATCGGCAGCCCGTTGCAGGTGCACATCCAGGACTTGACCCACTGGATCGACCGTAGCGTCTTCGGCCTGGACCTTTCCGAGGGATACTACGACCCGCGGACCGGTCACTTGCTGTTATTGAGCGAGCAATCCAGCAACGTGACCGAACTGGACCAGGACGGCAACTTCGTCAGCTTCCGCTCCCTGCTCGGCCTGAATGACCTGAAAAAAACCATACCGCAAGCCGAAGGCATGACCATGGACACCTCCGGCGAGCTGTACATTGTGAGCGAGCCCAACCTGTTCTATCGGTTCTCCAAGTCCAAAGCTGCTGTGGCGGAAAATCAGCAGAAGCAATAATGGGTTTTGCACCGGATGGGCCGGCCCCGACCATCTATCGGACTAGTTTCCAATCTCTGCGCCATTGAGGACATTCCGGGTCTTTAATGGTTGCAGGATTCCAAGCCAGCCCCCCATCCCGACCAGAAATACGACGTCCAAGCGGGGCTGACACCTCGCACCCCACTGCGCACGCATCGGGAGACTCGTCATGAAAATCGTCGTGATTGGCGGTACCGGGCTGATCGGCAGGCAGCTCTGCAAAAACCTGCAAGACCTGGGGCATGAAACCCTGGCCGCATCACCGAGCACCGGCGTCAACGCCCTCACCGGCGAGGGCTTGCAAAACGCCTTGCACGGCGCCGATGTGGTGGTCGACGTGGCCAACTCGCCCTCCTTCGAAGATGCTGCCGTGCTCGAGTTCTTCGAAACCTCCGGGCGCAACCTGCTCGCCGCCGAGAAGGCCGCCGGGGTCAAACACCATGTCGCGCTTTCGGTGGTAGGCACCGAGCGCATGCTCGACAGCGGCTATTTCCGGGCAAAAATGGCCCAGGAACAACTCATCAAGAACTCAGGCATTCCTTACACAATCCTGCGGGCCACGCAGTTCTTCGAATTCATCGGGGCCATTTCCCACTCGGGCGTACAGGAAGGCGACACCGTGCGCTTGACCTCCGCCGCGTTGCAGCCGATTGCCGCAACCGATGTCGCGATGGCGCTGGCGAAAGTCGCGGTGCAAGCGCCGAGCAATAACACCCTGGAAGTGGCCGGGCCTGAGCGCTGGCCGCTGGTGGAGTTCGTGCGCTTGTTTTTGCAACACACCAACGACCCGCGCCAGGCCCAACCGGACGACACGGTTCCCTACTTCGGCGCGCCGATCGATGACCACTCGCTGACGCCGGGAGAGCACCCCATCGTCGGGCCGACACGCTTCGAAACCTGGCTCAAGAGCAATAGTTGAGGGGCCGTCGAGGGCCTAGGGGGCGTTCTCCATTAGTTTCCCCGCCGCGTTGTCGCCTTAAAGCGAGCCAGGCAAGGCGCAGGCTGCTGGGAATGGTTGTTCCCTTTCCAAGGCCTGCAACGCAGGCTGGCCCGCTTTAAGGCACGACCCGAAGGGCCGGGAAACTAATGGAGAACGCCCCCTAGACCAACCGCTCGATCTTCTGATGCTGCCAGACCATTTTGTAGTACAGCGTCTGCAGCATCAGCATGCCCAGATACGCCACTGGAAACGCCATCCACACCCCTGGCAGCCCGAAGCGCGTATCCAGCAGATACGCCACCGGCAACTGCACCCCGACCACGCAAACGATCGACACCGCGACCGGCACCAATACCGTGCCGCTGGCGCGCATGATGCCGCCGACAATCGCCTGAAAACCAAACACCAGCAGGCTCCAGAGCATGATGTGCAACAAGTGCTCGGCCATTGCCCGGGTGGAATCATCCGTAAGAAACAACCCCAGCAACCAGTGCGACAGCAGATACCCCAACAGCACCAGGCCACCGGTCAGGCACACATTGATCAACAACCCGGTGCGCAAAATCGCCCCCATGCGCTCAATGCGCCCTGCCCCGATCGCCTGCGCGCCAAGGATCGACGCAGTGATCGCAATTGACAGCGCCGGGAACTGCACGTAATTGACGATCTGCGTCACCGCCCCGTACGCCGCCGTCGCCTGGGAACCGTGCTGGTTCACCAGCGCCAGAATCACTAACTCCGACAACGACAGCACCACCATCTGCAACCCGGTCGGCAGCCCGATGCGCAACACCTTGCCGAGGATGACCCTGTCGAGCCGCATCGCCGCAAACATCTCCCGATCCGGCGCCAACGGATGCCCCTTGCGAATCAACCGCCACGCCAGCCACCCCATCGCCGACAAGTTACCCACCAACCCCGCCCACGCCGCACTCTGAATCCCCATCGGCGGCAGCCCCAACCACCCGAGAATCAACGCCGGCGTCAGCGCCAGCCCGACACACGTCGACACCACCAGCGCCAACAACGGCGACAGCGTATCGCTCACCCCACGCAGCAACTGCGTGAACAACACAAACACCAACAGCGACGGCAAAATCCACATCATCACATGGGCATACGCCACCGCATCGTCCAGCACATCCCCCGGCGTGCCCAACCCCTGCAACGCCGGCCGGGCAAACACACTGCCCAACACCGCCGCCACCAACCCGATCATCGCCCCCAACAGCAACGTCGAACCGGCGATGGCCTTCACCAGATGCGGCTCACGGGCGCCCCAGGCCTGACCGATCAACACCCCAGCACCGGCGCCGAGGCCAATGACCAGGGCGATGAAGAAGAACACCACGGGGAACATGCCGGACACCGCCGCTAACGCCTGGGTGCCGAGCAATTGGCCGATGTAGATGCTGTTGACGGTGCCGGACATGGACTGGAGGAAGTTGGAAAGGACCATGGGGGCGAGGAATAGGAGGTAGGTTTGCCAGAGGGGGTGTTGGGGTTTGGCTGGGGTTTGCATTGAGGGTCCGTCTCGGGTGGGGGCTGGCGTTTTGGAAATTCTACGCTAGGGGACTGGGAATAACGCGGTCCTGTTTTGTGGATTTGGATGTGTAATGGCCGCTTCCGGGCTAGGCCGAAAGCGAACGATCGACGGATGAGTGCGTGGTCGTTAAGCTTCTATTTTTCACGGAAGGTCGAGTGAGTGACGAAGGTTTACCAGGGAAGCTGCCTTTGTGCAGCGGTGAGTTACGAGATGCTTGTTCCGCCAAAAGCGGTGAATCATTGCCATTGCGGCCAGTGTCGGAAAAGCCACGGGGCGGCATTCGCTACTTACGGCAGTGTTCTACGCAGTGAGTTTCGGATCTTGAGCGGCGCATCTGATATCAAGTCCTACCCTTCGTCCGAATCTGTGCTTCGCCAGTTCTGTGCGCACTGTGGCTCGACATTGTTCTGGTCAAGAATTCAAGGCGAGTACGCCCATTGGATTTCTGTAGCTCTGGGCACGCTGGACACTCCCTTCATACCGCAGAAACAGAAACATATTCATGTTGCCTCCAAGGCACCATGGTATGAACTTCACGAATCGTATCCGCCGTGCGAATGAGCGCTAAGCAGATACGCAACGCTGCATGCTCCGGACTCCAACTTTCAACCAAACTGATCACGCCAGCTTTACATACAAGTCCTACACCAACCTCGGAAATCGCCCCTACCCCCTACTGGCGCGAAGAACCTATAGTCACCCCGCCGCCCACGAAGCGACCAGGTTTGGCGACCTGCAGATCGGATCAGTCCCTTTAAATCTGATTCGGAGTTTCACCTATGGATAGATACATGCCCCTCACCGGAATCGACCTGATCCCGGCCTCCCTGCTCATCGACACCCAAGCCCCACTCGACGTCCTGCAAGCCATGGCCGACTACCGCATCCGCGCGGTCACGCAGGTGCTGGAAAACATCGCCTTCCGCGCCGAGATCGGTTGCGACACGGTGGTGCTGTCGGATTTTGCCAAACTGCTGGCCATACCGTTGCGCGATGGTTGTGATTTGATGGATGTGATCGGCAGACGCTTGCGGGCGCAGGCCGCGGAATAAATGGAAACGGGCGCCTCGTCAGGCGCCCGTTTTGTTTTTTTCGAACCCGGCCAACACGCAGAGGTCGAAACCAGTGATGGCATCGCTACTGATCACAGGCCTCTGGCCTGCTTCATTCAAGGGCGACGCCAGTAGCTCACACACTTTAGGGTGCGCCGGATAATTTCAGCAGGCCCGGATTCTGCCGAGGGCAGGTGCTGACTGCTGCTCACATCCAATGCTCCCGTATCGGAGTACTAACATGACTCAGTCAATGCGGTTCTTCCTATCGATCGTCCTTGCGACAGCCTCACTGGCATCGGCAAGTTTCCTGAACACTGCTGGTGCGGCAACCGCCGAGGATCTGAATGTCGACTCTCGGCAAGCGTTGCAAACGCTCTACAAGGCCAGACCAGTTGCCGAAAAAATCTCACACGACGCTAAAGCGATTCTTGTCTTCCCGAAAATCATCAAGGCGGGCCTGGTGTTTGGCGGCAGCTATGGCGAAGGCGAATTGTTGATGGGTAAGAAAGTCGAGGACTATTACAACTCCGTAACCGGGTCCTGGGGGTTGCAGGCAGGCGCCCAGTCATATGGCTATGTGGTGTTCCTGATGACCGATAAAGCCGTGAACTATTTACGTGAAACCAAGGGTTGGGAAATTGGCGTAGGCCCCACTGTTGTTGTGGTTGATGAAGGGGTGGCGAAGAATCTGTCCAGCTCCACGCTGAAGGACGATGCTTACGCGTTCATTTTCGACCAGCAGGGATTAATGGCTGGGGTCAGCATCGAAGGAACCAAGATTTCCCGGATCAAGCGCTGAAACCGGTCGTTTGGCGCTTGCGGGCGCAAGCGGTGAAGTGAAATGAAAGCGGGCAGCCGAGTGGCGCCCGCTTTTTTATGTCCGCGATTCGTGATGCGTCAGGCCCCCTGGAGCGTTACTGCATGCTTTCGATCAAGACTTTCACCAAAACCACGGATCATCTCCAGCAACGACTTCACCCGCAGCGGCAGATTGCCGGCCGGGTACACCGCGTGCATCTGCGGGCTCTCACCGCTGCTGGAGGTGAGTTTGTACTCGGGACAGACCCGCAGCAGGCGCCCCGCTTGCACTTCGGGCTCTGCCAGCCAGTCCGCCAGGCGGGCAATGCCGAGGCCTGCCAGGGCCGCCTGGAACACCGCCGAACCGGAGTTGAAACGAAACTTGGGATGAGCCCGAACGCTGATGGCCTGCACCTCACTGCGAAAATTCCACTCTTTGAGAATCCGCGGCGCCGTGTGCAGGATCAGCGAGTGCGCCTCCAGCGCCTCGATGGAGTCGGGTATCCCGTACCGCTCCAGATACTCGGGGCTGGCGTACAGATAACGTGAATAACTCCAGAGTGGAAAGCCGATCAGGTCACTGGATTGCGGATACCCGCCGCGAATCGAGAAGTCCAGTTTGCTCTTGGCCGGGTCGATGGTTTCATCGGTGAAAATCCCATCGACGTTCACGTCCGGATAACGCTCGGCGTACTGCGCGATCAGCCGGGGCAATACCCCGTGCCCGAGAAACTCGGGGGCGGAAAAGCGGACCCAGCCGTAGGCCTGGCCACTGATGCCGGCCAGGTCTTCATCCGCCTCACGTTGCAGATCCAGCATTTTGTAAGCGTGAGGCAACAAGCGCTCACCCGCCTCGGTCAAGCTCACGGCATTGGAGGAGCGATTGAACAACTTGACTCCGACACTTTCCTCCAAGGCCTGAACTGCGCGGGTCAGCGCGCTGGGAGAGCGCCCCAGAGTTCGTGCTGCCGCGACGAAGCTGCGCTTGCGAGCCACCGTCGCGAAGGCTTCAAGTTCCCCCAACATATCCAATGCCATGCGCCACCTCGTTGCACTTTTCACAACGTGGCATTGCAACACAAAAAAAGCGCTTTGGTTAACCTTCCGTTCAACCCCGGACTCTCACCCACCTTTCACCGTCAGAGCCTGATTCCATGATCGATATTGTCATCCTTTGCGTATTCGCCTTCTCTGCCGGCCTGATCGATGCGGCGGTGGGCGGCGGTGGACTGATCCAGATACCCGCGCTGTTCAACGTGCTACCCACGGCACAACCAGCGGCGCTGCTGGGGACCAACAAGGTTGCGGCAGCCTGCGGCACTGCATTCGCCGCCCGATCCTTCGTGCGCAAGGTGGTGATCAACTGGAGTCTGGTGATCCCCGCCGCCAGTGCGGCGTTTGTCATGTCCTTCTTCGGAGCGGCCACGGTGTCGTTCGTGCCCCAGTCGGTGATCCGGCCAGCGGTGCTGGTGTTGATCGTGCTGATGGCGATCTACACCTTCTGGAAAAAGGACTTCGGCGCCCTGCACAAGCCCATGCACATCGGCACCAAGGAAAAACTGCTGGCGATCGTCATCGGCGGCGCCATCGGTTTCTACGACGGACTGTTCGGGCCCGGCACTGGCAGCTTCCTGATCTTCCTGTTTATCCGCTGCTTCGCCTTCGACTTCCTGCATGCCTCGGCGTCGGCCAAGTTGGTGAACATCGCCACCAACGTAGCGGCGCTGATGTTCTTCATTCCAACCGGTAACGTGCTCTACCTGATCGCCATCCCCATGGCCGCATTCAACATCCTCGGCGCGCTGACCGGCACCTGGCTGGCGGTTCATAAAGGCGTGCCCTTTGTCCGGGCGCTGTTCCTGGTGTTGCTGCTGATCCTGATCGGCAAACTGTCCTATGACCTGTTCGTGTAAGCGTGTTTTCTGCCGCTACACTCAAGCGGAGCAAGGCATTTCACATAGGCATTACGCCATTTCCATCGTCTATTGAGAGTGAGTCGTTCATGAACCGTCGATTGCTCACCGTTTTCATCGCGATTTCTCTTTCATGGACCAGTGCACAGGCCGGCTACTGGAAGGATTCAAACGGCAATCCAATCCCGGACTCTGAATCAAGACGAACCATCGGAGAGTTTGGTGGCTCGCTGTTAATCACTTCCGATCCCGACTGGGAGAAAAAGTGGAATACGCCGGCCGAAACCACTCCAGTATTTACCGAAGCCCAAATAGTCAGCCGAGGTGAAAGGATCTTCGCGCTTACGTTTTTTGCAAACCCGAAGCTCAATGCCAATCACGAAGCCAACATCACGTGCGATTTGAAAGCCACAAGGCCGAACGGTACAGAGTCGATCAATCAGCGAGATGCCGTTTGTTTTCAAGGGCGTCTTAAAGGGGATCCGAACAACATGTATCTCGCCGCCCCCGTGATCGGTTTCATCGGTGAGCCTGACGATCCCGTAGGCGTCTGGACGCTGGAAATCACCCTCAAAGACAACTTGCGCAAGGTAGTCATGCCGCTCAAAGCAACATTCACGCTGAAGTAAGTGGTTCTTTACACCGCTGACCGCCGTTGTCAGCCTGGCTGTAGCGGCATAGAGCATCACTCCCAGCACCGCCAGATTGGCTGGGGTTGTCCACCACGTTTCAACCATTGTTGACGTCGATAGTCACCATCACGTCAATGAAGTTCTCATAAAAAATCCCCGGCGTAACATCCGCTCCATACCCAACCAATAACACCCCGGAGCACACCATCATGAAACGCCAAACCCTTCTCAGCATCGCTTTCTCGGTTTTTGCAGTAAACGCTTTCGCCGCTTCCCCTGCTCACCCGGTCGTCGCTGAAGGCGGCTCGGATCGCCTGATTGAAAGCCGCGTCGCTGAAGGTGGTTCGGATCGTCTGATCGA
>NZ_QKYZ01000004.1:0-130262 GCF_003253625.1 Pseudomonas sp. URMO17WK12:I6 | reverse complement strand
TCTGATCGAAAACCGCGTCGCTGAAGGTGGTTCGGATCGTCTGATCGAGAATCGCGTCGCTGAAGGTGGTTCGGATCGTCTGATCGAAAACCGTGCAGCATGAGTGAGTGGCTTTACCGCAACACTCGACCAAAGAACCCGGCCTCATCAGCCGGGTTTTTTCATGCTTTTTTTAGTACCCGACTACATCGATGCTCGCCCGAAGCAGTATAGATGCGGGTTTCAGCGAATTAGCGCCCGCGCTGAATCATCAACAACGACCGTCCGTAACCCCGCCCCGACGCCCTCTCACCCTTCGCTATTCTTAACCACACACACCGCGGGCACGGCTTGCGGCACCAAAACCAGGAGTAAGGATCCGGGTAAGGAGTGCACCACTTCAAACTGAGTATCAAATAATGAAAATGCTACTGATGGTCGAGTTTCCCCATGAGCCTTTCAACGCGTTTGTCAGGTCGGGGAAGGTCGGCGAAATCATGAACCGTATCCTGGACACCATTAAGCCCGAGGCGACTTATTTCACTGAGCAAGATGGCATGCGAAATGGGATTTTTTTGATCGATATCGTGGATCCCTCCGAAATACCCGGATATGCGGAACCCTTCTTCCTCAACTTCCAGGCCAACTGCAAATTCCGTGTGGTCATGAACCCGCAGGACCTGCAAAACGCCGGTCTGGAGGAACTCGGAAAAGCGTGGGCGTGAGGTTCGATCAATGAGCCGGGTGATGGCATCTGGATGTGCCTCACCCCGGTCGATGTCCTAAGCCGTAATGCGATCTGTAGCAGCTGCCGAGCTCGCGAGGCTGCGTTCGGCTGCACAGCAGTCGTAAGATCAGAACTTGCGGTGCATCAGGCAGACCGCGTCAGTCGGATTCACGACTGCTTCGCAGCCGAACGCAGCCTCGCGAGCTCGGCAGCTGCTACAAGGAATGCGCCGCAGCTGAAATGACTGAAGGCGCACTGCACTTACTGAACGGTTTTCAGCTTGACCACATCACCGGAGATTTTGGTGGTGTAGCCGGTCAGGACCCAAGCCCAGAACCAGTTTTCCTGCACTTGGGTGTTGATCATGGCGTCGCCGCCCTTGGCTTTGATCGCCGCATCCTGAGCGCGGATGAAGCGGTTGTTCTGCTGGATCGGGATGACGCCGAACAGCAGCAGGCCAGTGGCGGTCGCTTCACTGTGGCCGACAACGGTGTACTGGCTGCTGTCGTATTGCTGGGTCTTCATCGGGGTGCCGGTGCAACCCGCCAGAACCAGGCCAAACAGGGCTACGGCAACCGCTTTGCTGAGGTAATTCACTGTGTCACTCCATTAGAAATACCCGGGATCCATCTCTCGGGCGGCGCATACTCTAACGGATGAAGTGGCCCATTGATATCACTCGACACTGAAAAAAGCCGGATCGATGAGGCACCGATCATTGCGGCTGAAACGTCTGCAGATAGGCCAACAGGTTTTCGATCTTTTCCGGATCGCTGAGGCCCCAGAAAATCATGCGGGTGCCGGGGACCACTGTTTTTGGCGCTTCGATGTAGGCGGTGAGAGTTTCGCGGGTCCAGACGACGCCTGATGATTTCATCGCGTCTGAGTACTGGTAGTCCGCCGTGCTGCCCGCAGGGCGCCCGAAAATCGCATTGAGTTGCGGACCAAAAAAACCTCGCGCCGAACTCCCTACCTGGTGGCAGCCGCCACAGATTCGCTTGAACAGTTTCTCGCCCGCCTCAGCATCACCGGCCGCTGCTGCTTGCGTACTGAACAACCCCATGTTGAGCATCAAGGCCAAGGTGAGTACGACGGCGTTTTTCATGTTCGGCTCCAAATCAGGTGCGGCTGACAGCAAAAGCGGGCGGCTATTTCATCATGACTGGCGCCCACATCGAAGCCTTGAAGCTAATCTATAACTCTCTTTGCTCCATTAGCGCCGCTGCAGAAGGGCCAGAATGAAATCCATCGTACTGGCGCTGGCTCCCCGTGATGATAATTAGAGTGCAAACGATGTCCGTCATACCTGTTGAAAGTCCTCCAGTAATGTTGGTTCCGGCTCACCCCGCCGACCTGGACAATCTTGTGGCCATTCGAATTGAGGCCATGCGCGAAAGTCTTGAACGGATTGGGCGATTTGATCCGATACGTGCACGTGAGCGTTTTATCAACGGTTTTGATTGTCGCAACACGCGTCACATTGAGCTGGCCGGTGAGCGAGTCGGTTTTATTGTGGTCAAGCCTCAGCTGAACGAACTGCTACTTGACCACTTGTATGTGCGACCGAATACTCAGGGAACAGGTGTAGGTTCTGCTGTCCTCGAACAGATTTTCAAAGAAGCGGATGCCGCCGCGCTCCCTGTCAGGGTGGGCGCGCTCAAAGAGAGCGCTTCGAATCGGTTTTACATCCGTCATGGCTTCCAATTCGTCGAAAGCGGCGAGTTCGACAATTACTATGTTCGTCCGAACGCTGCACCTTGATGCAGTTTTTTACACCGCCTCGATCAGGAGCGAATGTTTCCGCGAGGCCAAAGGCACGGTTGCACCGGTCGAGGGGAAGAAGGCCTGGTTGCCCAACCGCCCCTCTGATCAAGCCCGCTCCCACATTTTTTGAGCTGCATGGTCCCGGCTACTTGGACTCGACATACACCCCTTGTGGGAGCGCGCCTGCTCGCGATGAGGCCATCGCGCTGGTTGGCGTCGATGCCGCAACAGCAACAGTGTCCGCCTGAGCCACCTCGGGCTTTGCCTCCGCGCCCTCCCCGTTCAGCGCCTTGTTCATCTTTACCGTGTCCAGCGCGCCGACCCATTTGGCAATGGCCATGGTGCCGACGCCGTTGCCGATGGTGTTGGTGATCGCGCGTGCTTCCGACATGAACCGATCGACACCCAGCAACAGCACCATGCCCGCCACCGGAATGGTGCCGAGGGACGACAGCGTCGCCGCCAGGATGATGAACCCCGAACCGGTCACCCCCGCCGAGCCTTTGGAGGTGAACATCAGCACCGCCAGCACGATCAACTGGTCCATGAGGGTCAGCGGCGTGTTGGTCGCCTGGGCAATGAAGATCGCGGCGATGGTGTAGTAGATCGCCTGGCCGTCCGGGTTGAAGGTCAAGCCCGAGGGAATGATCATCCCGGCGACGGGTTTGGAAACGCCGGCCTTTTCCATCTTGGAAATCATCTGCGGCAGCACCGATTCCGAAGAGCTGGTGCCCAGTACGGTGAACAGTTCTTCCTTGATGAACTTCAAAAATTTCCACAGGCTGAAACCACTGTAGCGGCAGATGGGGCCGAGCACGAAGATCACGAACACCGCGCAGGTCAGGTACACGCACGCCATCAATTTGCCGAGGGAGAACAGCGAACCGAAGCCGTACTTGCCGATGGTAAAGGCAATTGCCCCGAAGGCACCGATGGGGGCCAGACGCATGACCATGTTGACGATGCGAAACATCCCTTGCATCAGGCTATCCAGCGTGTCGACGAACACTTTTGCGCGCGGCCCGACATGCGCCAGGGCAACGCCCAGCAGAATGGAGAACAGCAGGATTTGCAGGACGTTGCCTTTGGCGAAGGCATCCACGATGGTGTCGGGGATGATGTTCATCACAAAGTCCATGAACGACGCATGTTTCACCGCCGTGGTGTAGGTCGCCAGACTGGACGTATCCAGCGAGGCGACATCGATGTTCATGCCTGCGCCGGGTTTGAACACATCGACCACGACCAGGCCGACCACCAGCGCCAGTGTGGAGACCACTTCGAAATAGAGCAGCGCCCGGAAGCCGACACGCCCCAACTCTTTCATGTTCTCCATGCGCGCAATGCCCGTCACCACCGTGAGGAAAATCACCGGGGCAAGCAGCATTTTGATCAGTTTGATGAACGCGTCACCCAAGGGTTTGAGCGCAGCCCCAGTCTCGGGAATGAACACCCCGACAATGGCACCGAGGATGACCGCGATGAGCACTTGTACGTAGAGTTTGCCAAATATTCTTTTCATGACAGGGCCCTGATTTTTTATTGTTGTCAGGAAATGCCAAAGGGTCAGATTCAGCGATCTGCCCCTTGGCGCTGTGCCGCAGTACGACTTTGAATCGGTGGGAAATATCAGCGGTTGATCAACGCAATGACTGCATCGGTGATCTGCCGGGTGGTGGCCGTGCCGCCCAGATCCGGGGTATGCAAACCGCTTTCGGTCACGGCTTCGATGGCCGACATCAGCTGTTTCGCCGCGGCCGCTTCGCCCAGGTGCTCGAGCATCATTGCCGCGGTCCAGAATGTGGCGATCGGGTTGGCCACGCCTTTGCCGGTGATGTCGAAGGCCGAGCCGTGGATCGGTTCGAACATCGAGGGGAATTTGCGTGACGGGTTGAGATTGGCAGTCGGCGCGATGCCCAGGCTGCCGGACAACGCGGCGGCCAGATCGGACAGGATGTCGGCGTGCAGGTTGGTGGCGACGATTACGTCCAGCGTCGACGGTTTGAGCACCATGCGCGTGGTTACGGCGTCGACCAGTTCCTTGTCGATCTTCACGTCCGCAAAGTCCTTGGCGACTTCGTAGAAGATCTCGTCCCACAACACCATGCCGTGACGCTGAGCGTTGGATTTGGTGACCATGGTCAGGTGCTTGCGCGGACGGCTGCGCGCCAGTTCGAAAGCAAAACGGTGAATGCGCTCGACCCCGGCACGGGTGAACACCGACACTTCGGTGGCGACTTCTTCCGGCAGGCCCCGGTGCACGCGACCGCCGTTGCCGGAGTATTCGCCCTCGGAGTTTTCACGCACCACTACCCAGTCGATCTGATCACCGTTATGCAGCGGGCTTTTCACCCCTGGCAGGACGCGGGCCGGACGCACGTTGGCGTACTGGTCGAAGCCCTGGCAGATCGGCAGGCGCAGGCCCCACAGGGAAATGTGATCCGGCACATTGAGCGCACCGACCGCGCCGAAGAAAATCGCATCGAAGGTTTTCAGTTCTTCCAGGCCACCTTCAGGGATGTAGTAGCCGTTTTTCAGGTAGTTATCCGAGTTCCAGTCGAAGTGTTTGAAGGCCAGTTCGAAGCCGGACTTTTTCGACAAGGCTTGCAGCACTTCGACGCCCGCTGCGATCACTTCCACGCCGATGCCATCACCTGGAACCGCAGCAATTTTGTATGCGCTCATCATCAACTCCACTCTCGTTACGTTCTTGTTGTGCCTGTCGAACGGGGGTGTTCAATCAGGGTGTGAGCGGAGTATATGTAGTGAGCAAATGAGCGTGAGTTACTCCAAATCACTACATAGATGAATTTGAGTTACCAATGAGCCAGACCCTGGATTTGTCATTTTTCTACCTGCTGGCCAACAAAGGCAGCCTCGCCGCGACGGCGCGAGAGCTGGGCGTGACCCCGCCGGCGGTGAGCAAACGCCTGACCGCGCTGGAAGCACGGCTGGGCATCCGCCTGGTCAACCGCACCACGCGCTCGATGAGCCTGACCTCGGAAGGTGAACTGTATTTTTCCCATGCGGCGCGCATCCTGACGCAGATCGATGAGGTCGAGCAGCTCATCAGCAGCAGCCGGGCAACGCCGAAAGGCCTGATTCGCGTCAACGCGTCTTTGGGTTTCGGTCGGCGCTACATCGGCCCGGCATTGGGCGCGTTCTTCGCGCAATACCCGGAGGTGGAAATACAACTGGAAATCAGCGATCACCCGCTCGACCTGGCAACTCACGGGTTTGACCTGGGCATTCGTTTTGGCACGCTGCCGGACGCGGCCTTTCATGCGCGCAAGATTGCCTCCAATCGCCGCCTGCTCTGCGCCTCGCCGCTGTACCTGGAAAAGCATGGCGTGCCGCAACGCCTGGCGGATTTACAGCAACACAACTGCATCTTCCTGCGGCAAAACGAAACGCCCTACGGCGTATGGAGCTTTACCAACGGTGGGCGCACGCAAAACGTCAAAGTGCGTGGCGCGTTAGGCTGCAACGACGGTGAAGTGGCCCTCAATTGGGCGCTGGAAGGTCATGGGATTCTGCTGCGGGCCGAATGGGACATCGCCCGCTACGTGCGCAGTGGCCGTTTGCGCCTGGTGCTGGAGGACCAGACACCGACCCGCGCCGATGTCTATGCCATCTACCCGCAACAGTTGCACCTGTCGGCGCGAGTGCGCAGCCTGATCGATTTTCTGGTCGAGCGTTTCAAGCACATCGATCACCTGGATGAACCGGAATCTGTGCTCGACTGAACGGCGCTACGACAGATTGAGTGCCACGGCGGCGCGGATCAGCGCCTTCAAGGCTGTTTCATCAATCCGGTCGCCCTCATGAATATCGATGGCACGCCGGGTGTTGCCATCGAGGCTGGCGTTGAACAGTCCTGAAGGGTCTTCCAGCGAGGCGCCCTTGGCGAACGTCATCTTCACGGCATTCTTGTACGTCTCGCCGGTGCAGATGATGCCGGCATGGGACCACACCGGAACGCCCCGCCACTTCAACTCCTCGACCACATCGGGGTCGGCCTGTTTGATGAGCGCTCGAACCCGAGCGAGCGTCTCGCCCCGCCAATCATCCAGTGCCTTGATTTTCGCCTCGATCAGCGCAGAGGCAGAGCCTTGCCCCTCAGTGTCCTTTGAACCGGCCGTCTCCTTGCTCATGGTGGTTATCCCTCTTCATAATGATTGTCGCTCGCCTGCCTCTGGAGTATCGCTGACAGAACTACAACGCAGGCATTGCAGTTTGACCCACAACGGGGCGTTTGCCTTCAAATCTCCGATGGGTGCAACCACTCACGGAATAGCAAAACAAGGACGTAACAACAGTGGAAAAGGAAATCATCTTGATGCGTCATGGCCAGCCAGATCTGGCCGTGCAAGACAAAGTTTCAGCGCGCGATATGAAACGCTGGATCGAGCAATACGACCTGTCAGAAATCATCGACCAACCCGCCCCGCAATCGAGTGTGGCGCTGGCGCGTACCGCCAGAATGATCGTGTCGAGCAGTGCGCCCCGGGCGCTGACGTCGGTTCGAGCGCTAGGCCTTCAAGCCAGCGTTGTCGATGATATGTTCTGCGAAGCGCAACTGCCCCATGGACGATGGACACTGCCGCGCCTTTCACCGTTTACGTGGGCATTTATTCTTCGTGTTTTATGGTTGTGCGGTTTCTCGGGGAAGGTCGAGTCAGCCAGTAAGGCCAGAATGCGCGCCAATACGGCAGCTCAACGGCTTCAATCCCTTGCCGACGAAGGGCCTGTTTTACTGCTCGGTCATGGAATAATGAATCGAATGATTGCCAAGCACCTGGAGGCTACCGGATGGATTCGCCATACCAGCAATGGTAACCGGTACTGGAGCGCGACGGCCTATCGTATGAAACCGCGTTAAGGTACGACGACAGCCCACAGACTGAATCCTGGCGCCCTGGCTGGTGGTCAAATTGGAGCTAATATTCATCTGTATTCCTCTGCAAAGGACTGCAATCAGGAGCCGGCTCAAGTTACTGACCAAATGGAGTCGCATGATCGTGCGGTTGCAGATCGAGCACGAAATCAGTGCCCGGGATTTCGAGAAGTTCAGCTGGAAACTGGGCATCCCTTGAGGAGACTGGGTGATGTTCGCATCCACCCGGAGACACAGCCAGAGGAGCAGGAGATCGTCCCGGCTTGAATAGAGGCCCGATGCCGGTCCGCGACATCGTGACAGGAGGCGTTTGAGATGCAACTCATCACGTTGAAAATCGACAAACCGGAAGCGACGAATTTCATCTTTGGTCAGACGCACTTCATCAAGTCCGTTGAAGACCTCCACGAAGCGTTGATAAACGCCGTGCCAGGTATCCAGTTTGGCGTGGCTTTTTGTGAAGCCTCCGGCAAATGCCTGGTGCGATGGTCTGGCACCAATACCGCCATGATCGAGCTTGCGCAGAAAAACGCGCAAGCCATCGCCGCCGGCCATAGCTTCATCATTTTCCTCGGCGACGGTTTCTATCCGCTGAACGTGTTGAACGCCGTCAAAATGGTGCCAGAGGTGTGCCGCATTTTTTGTGCAACAGCCAATCCAACCGAAGTGATTCTTGCCGAGACGGAGCAGGGACGCGCGATCCTGGGTGTCGTGGATGGCTTCTGTGTCAATGGCATTGAAGGCGACGAAGACATCCTGTGGCGCAAGAATTTGTTGCGGCAGATTGGCTACAAGCTGTGAAACACGTTTCGCGGCTGAGCTAACGACGGGCTGCCGCCGTCGACAGCCTCACCTGCCGGAATTATGCACGAGTTGCTCAACGAAGAACTCCACGTGCCCTCTCGGATGAGTCGGCAATGGCCAGCTGTCGACGTTGTGAGCAAGAGCCTGGAAAGCTTGAGCACACTTGGAACGAGGGAAGGCTTCAAACACTGCGCGTCCCTTCTGCACGGCTTTGTGCGCACTTTCGTCGTTCGGCACCGCGCCGACGTATTGCAGCGAGACATCCAGGAACATTTCGGTAATCTTTTCCAGCTTGGCAAACAGATTGCGGCCTTCCGCCGGACTGCCCGTCATGTTGGCCAGCACGCGAAAACGCTGCAGACCGTAATTCAGGTTGAGCAACTTGATCAGCCCGTAGGCGCCGCTGATCGAGGTGGGTTCATCGCACACCACCACCAGCACTTCCTGAGACGCGCGGATGAAATTGATCACTGAACCACCGATACCGGCGGCCGTATCGATGATCAGCACATCCAGTTTGTCGCCGATATCGCTAAAGGCCTGGATCAGCGCGCGGTATTGCGCAGGCTCCAGATGAGTCATGTTCTGCAAACCAGAAGAGGCCGGGGCCACACGAATGCCTCCAGGCCCAGGCATGAGTGCCTCGGACAGCTCGCAACGCCCTTCGAGAACATCGGCCAGTGTGTAGCGCGGAGTCAGCCCCAGCAGAATATCGATATTCGCCAGGCCAAGATCGGCATCCAGCAATACGACGCGCCGCCCCATTTTTGCCAACGCCAACGAGAGGTTAACCGCTACCGTTGTCTTGCCCACGCCCCCTTTACCGCCAGTCACAGCGATAACTTGCACGCAATGCACATCATCCATTTGTCTTTCCCTTCCCTGCGCATCGTGTGCCAGCACGTAATGGCACCCTCCAGATGCCGCAAGAATAGCTGAAAAGCGCGCAATAGCTGCTTTATCTCCCGACGAGAGGCATTTTGCCGGCCTCCATCGAATCGTTTCAACGAAAAGGCCGGCAAAAACCACCAAAACGTCTAGATCCACACATCATTCATTGCGGTTCTTTCCCCGGCTTGATCACCGGTATTCAGCACACCTCGCGGCTCGATCAGCAACAGTTTCACCTCGCGTTCTGCATAAGGCTTGTGTTCGACGCCCTTGGGGACGACGTACATTTCTCCCCGCCCAACCACGACGGCCCGCTCCCGAAGATCGATGCGAAGCTCGCCTTCAAGGACGATGAAGGCTTCATCGGTATCGGCATGGGAATGCCAGACAAAGTCGCCTTCGATTTTCACCACCTTGAACTGATAGTCGTTCATTTCGGCAATCACCTTTGGCGCCCATTGCTCGCTGAACAAGGCATATTTTTCGGCAAAGTTAATCGCGGTGCAGGCCTGGGAATTCATTTAAGTCACCCTCATTGGACAAGATATCGAGCCCTGACTCTAGGGATGACCTAACGCTGCGTATTGCATGATTGTGCAAGTTGGCCGGGACCCTGCTCAATCAAGGCCCAACCTCTTCAGCCACCGGCCGGGGGAGACGCCGTAGGTCTGGACGAATTGACGCGTCATGTGGCTTTGGTCGAAAAAACCTGCGCATACGGCCGCCTCTGCCATCGAGTGGCCCCCAACCATCAATGCTCTTGCCAGGTCGAGCCGGCGCTGAGTCATGTACCGATAGGGGCTTGTGCCGTACAGCGCCCGAAAATCACGGCTCAGGCTCCACCGGTCTCGACCACTCGCTTGGGATAACTCATCCAGGGTAATGACTCGATCCAGCGAGTCATGAATCAGCGCACGCGCGCGCTCGGCCGCTGCAAAATCAAATGACTTGCGCCGCCCACGCTGACCAGAGAGCGTATCCAGCGCCTGCGCGAGATCGTAAATGGCATCGTCTTCTTCCAGGGGTTCGATGCAAGCGTCGAGGTTTTGCAGCAGTACCTGGGTTGCGGCACCCAGCCGTGGGTCGCTCGATAAGCCACCCTCGATAAATGGCAACGGCTTGCCGCCCAGCACCTGCTGAATCAGGGCAGGTTCGATGTAGATCATCCGGTAATGAAAACCCGCTTCGGTACCGGCCTCACCGTCATGCACCTCGTCCGGGTGCAAGACGATGGTTTTACCGGGCAGGCTGTGGCGCTGGGATTTGCGGTACTGGAAACTTTGTACACCCGACAGCGTTCGCCCGATGGCGTAAGTATCGTGGCGATGCGGCGTAAAGCCATGGCCGCCAAAAAAGGCTTCGATGCGCTCCATCTTCAACGGCTGCGCCGAGCGCTTGACCCAATCCTTGTTGCCCTTGGTCTTAGTCATGTCCCTGTACCACTCGAATGATGTCAGTACGTTACCAGTGCGAGCGTCTGCTGTCCCAGGCTCGTGACCCGTCTGAATCGGCCCTCTCAGCGTAGCCGTCAAATTTGTCTGTTCCCCTCGTGAACCAGTTTTGAGACCCGCAGTCATAGCCGTGCCGTAAAAGACGCTCGCCCAATGAAGCGCTCATGCGGTTATTGCTCATCTTTATCCCACTCTTATCGTCGTCAACTCATCAGAGCTGTCTGTTCATGCGCCCGACTGTCCGCTGCTGCCGCTTTATTTCGCTGTGCCTGATGCCTTTGTTTCCGCTGTTCGCCAGCCCCGCCCATGCCAGCGGGGAACGGCAACTGGTGGAAGTCATCAACGATTACCGCGCCGATCCCGACCGCTGCGCGGGGCGTGCGGTCAGGCCGTTACGGCCACTGGCGCTGAAATCGGACTTGTCCTTGCCGATCGGCTATGGCGGTGGTTTGCGGGAGGGGTTGAAGGCCAACGGCTATCAGGCTGTAACGGTACGGACCATCCGCCTGGTCGGCGCGCAAGATGCCGATGAGGCGTTCGACATGCTCCAGAGCGACTACTGTGGGGCGCTGCTCGATACCCAATACGCCGACATCGGTGTCACTCGTGCCCGCAGCGAATGGCGGGTGGTGCTGGCGCAACCGGTGCTCGACGGGCGTATCGGCGATTCGCGCGCTGCGGGCAAGACGTTGCTGGCGCAGGTCAACGCGGCAAGAGCCAGGCCACGCATATGTGGGCGCCAACGCTTCGCCGCCGCACGGCCATTAACCTGGAACGCCGCCCTGGGCGCCGCCGCGCAAGGGCACAGCAAGGCAATGGCCTACGGCAACTACTTCGCCCACCAGGACCCCGACGGTGATATGCCGGCGGATCGCGCCAGAGCCGCCGGTTACCGCGGCCGGCAGATCGGCGAGAACATCGCCGCCGGGCAAGGCTCGCCCAGCCAGGCGATGTCCGGCTGGCTGGCCAGCCCCGGGCATTGCGCCAACCTGATGAACCCGATGTTTACCCAGGTCGGCGCGGCGTATGCCAGCGATTCGCGCAGCAACAAAGGGGTTTATTGGACGATGCTGTTTGGCGCGCCTTGAGCGAGGGTTTCGAACCGTCCATAGAAAATGGCTGGCGCTGGGGTCACAAGTTTGCGCCTACTTCAAATCGAGACAGTAGGTGTAGTAACCCGTATCACGCACATAGCCCAATGATTCATACAACCGTTGCGCGAGGTGATTGTCCGTGGCCGTTTCCAGCACCATGCCCTTGGCGCCGGTCAACAGCGCAAAGGCTCGGGCGGTGTTCATCAGCAACGTCCCTACCCCTCTGCCGCGGGCGGCAGGTGTGGTGAAGAGGTCGTTGAGCAGCCAGGTGCGGTGGGCGTCGATGGAGGAGAACGTCGGGTACAACTGGACAAAGCCGAGCGCTTCGCCCGTGGAGTCCTCGGCGAAGAAAATCACCGATTCGTCCCTGGCGATGCGCTCTGCGATGAAAGCGCGAGACTGCATCAGGTTCGAGGGCTGGCCGTAAAAGCCTCGATAGGCGTCGAAGAGGCTGGCGACTTTATCGATGTGGGTTGCATCAACGCGCAGGACCTGGACGGCCATGTGGGTGGTCTCCGAACGGATGAGTTACTTCGGTTGCGCCACGGTGCGCAAATAAGGTTTCAGCGTCTTGAAGCCATCCGGGTATTTCTTCCTGGCATCCTCATCGGAGACCGAAGTGGGAATGATGACGTCCTCGCCCGGACGCCAGTTCACCGGCGTGGCAACGGTGTGCTTGGCATTCAGTTGCAGAGAGTCGAGCAGACGCAGCACCTCATCGAAGTTGCGCCCGGCACTCATCGGGTAGATCAGCATCGCCTTGACCTTTTTGTCCGGGCCGATAATGAACACCGAACGCACCGTGGCGTTGTCCACGGCAGTCCGTGCGCCGCCACTGGCATTCGGATGAATCATGTCGTAGAGCTTCGCCACCACCAGGTGCTCGTCGCCGATCATGGGATAGTTGACCGCATGCCCCTGGGTCTCTTCGATGTCTTTGGCCCAGGTCTTATGGTTACTGACAGGGTCGACACTGAGCCCGACGATTTTGGTGTTGCGCTTATCGAACTCCGGCTTGAGCCCCGCCATATAGCCAAGTTCAGTGGTGCACACCGGGGTGAAATCCTTGGGGTGCGAGAACAGAATCGCCCACTTGTCACCGATCCACTCATGGAAGTGCAGCGGGCCTTCGGTGCTTTCAGCGGTAAAGTCCGGTGCTTCGTCGCCAATACGGATTGCCATGTTCGTTCTCCTTACTGTTGAGTCGTAGGGAAGTCGCCGGAGCGCTGGCTGCTGTTCCGGCGGCATTCGGTGTCTGTGTTAAATCGTCAACGCGGATCAGTATAGGAGACGCTCGAGGACCCGGTAGTTAGCCGCGCGCCCGCCCTGCCCCCTTTGATGACCGGGCACTCAAGCCTGCGAACTGCGCTCGACCGACACCGCAAGCGCAGATGTCCTGGCCAGCCAGTAATAGAGCATGCCCGGCACCACCAGCCCGACGATCCAGGAAATATCGACACCACCGAGCTGCGCGACCATTGGTCCGGAGTAGAAGTGAGTGTCGACAAAAGGCAGCTGGACCAACACACCGAGCACATACACGCTGATCCCCAACACATTCCAACGGCCATAACGCCCCGCGGGGTCGGACAACGCCGGGATGTCATAGCGCTCCTTGTTGATGAAGTAGTAATCCACCAGGTTGATCGCGCTCCACGGCGTGAAAAACGTCAGCAGGAAGAGGATGAAGTACTTGAACGTGCTCAGGAACGAGTACTGCCCCAGCAGCGCCAGCGTGGTGGACGCGCCGACAATCACCAGCACAAACAGCATGCGTTTACCGGCGGATATTTCGAAGCCACGACGAAAGCCACTGATGATGGTGGCCACGCACATGAAGCTGCCATAAGCGTTGAGGGTCGACACCGTGACCTTGCCGAACACCACGCTCAAGTACAGCAGGGAGGCCATCACCCCGGTACTGCCCAACCCGACGATGGTGGCGACCTCATGTCCACGAAAATTTGCGCCCGCCAACGC
This sequence comes from Pseudomonas sp. URMO17WK12:I6, assembly GCF_003253625.1. NCBI lineage: Bacteria > Pseudomonadati > Pseudomonadota > Gammaproteobacteria > Pseudomonadales > Pseudomonadaceae > Pseudomonas > Pseudomonas sp. URMO17WK12:I6. Next base: position 116,675 of record NZ_QKYZ01000004.1, on the reverse strand, counting down.
AGCGGCGAACACTCCCAGCACCATGGAAGCCTGGGCCCCCACCACCGTCCCCAGGCCGACGGCGGTGAACGTCTTCCAGGACGAGGTCTTGCTCGGCAGGTAGCGTGAGTAGTCGGCCACATAAGGGCCGAACGCGATCTGCCAGGATGCGGAAAGAGACACCGCCAGCAAGAAAGTACTCCAGCCGAAATGGCGGTTTTCCAGCAACAGACCGATATCGTTGAGCGTCATCAACCGGGTAAACAGATAGACGAAGGCGATGATCCCCAGCACGCTCGCCACCCTGCCCACCAAGTGGATAACCCGATAACCGAAGAGGGTCAGAAACGCGATGCAGGAGGCGAAAATCAGGATGCCGGCGCTGTCGCTGACATGGACCAACTGGGCAATCGCCTGCCCCGACAGTACCGCGCCGGTGGCGCTGAAGCCGAGGTACATCAGACACACCAGCACAATCGGAATCGCCGCCCCATAGACCCCGAACTGCACGCGACTGGAGATCATCTGCGGCAGCCCGAGCTTGGGTCCTTGTGCAGCGTGCAGCGCCACCACCGCGCCGCCGAGCAACTGGCCGACCAGCAAACCAATGAGTGACCAGAACACATCGCCACCCAGCACCACGGCCAGAGCGCCAGTCACAATCGCCGTGATCTGCAGATTGGCGCCGAGCCACAGGGTGAACTGGCTGTAGAGGCTGCCATGGCGCTCGGCCTCGGGGATGTAATCGATCGAGCGTGTCTCGATCAGGGGACTTCGCTGCTGGGTATCGCTGACCTTGGTCATTTTTGTGTTCTCTTCTTATTGAGGTAGACGCTAATGCCAGTGAGCCAAAGTGCAGATCCTGTGGGAGCGAGGCTTTCGTCGCTCAATTTTCTTAACTTACCGGCATTGGGGCGTGCTTTTATTTCTGTTGTTCCGTTACCGCCCACTTCTATCGAGCCAACAACCGAGTCTAGACATAACTACTCGTCAGCGTCGCATTAGCGCGGTCGCCAACGAGATTGCATTAAGGCATCAGATCCAACGGCATCACCTGCCCTTTCGTTCGCTCGTCATACCAATGCTGCAGCACATCGGGTAAGCGGCCTTTCCAATCCGACGCGTTGGTGTAGTAACGGGCTCGGGAATTGTTCTGCTCATCGAACACCAGCAGCACTAGCCAAAATCGAACGTCCGCTGTACGCATGAGGATGGCGGCGTTGGTATTGCCCAGCCCGCGTACCCACATTTCAGTCACTTCGGCGCCCGGCAGGTCATTCGACTCATCGCCGATCAGCCTGGAACTGCTGCTGTCCACCAGCGTCTGGTAATCGTCCTTGAGCAATTGCCGCAATGCATCGTCTTCTTGCTGTGTACGCGCCAACCCCAGACTCAGCAAATCGTTGTCCAGAGCCAAGGGCTGTTCCGACGCGACATAGCGCCCGGCATAGAACACGCCCATGCCCGCACCACAATCGGCATCGGCGCCGTCCTGGGTGACATCAAGCACGCCGTTGATGGCTTGGAAGGTCAACGCGCATGCACCTTCGACGTAATGCGCCTGAGTGCCATCCAGTTTGGCGACGCCATCCAGGTCGCCAGAGTTGGCGCCGCTCGCGGCAGAAACTTCGAAGACGAGATGAGTCGAATCCCGACGCTTTGTCTTCAACTCAGCTCCCGTCGAAACGCCCCAGGGAATGCGCTGCCAAGTCGCGTCCCAGGTAAACGGAATGGCCGCGTGTTCGAGTTCAGTGATGCGCATCAAGTACTGTTGGCGCAGGCAATCGATTTGGTCTGCGCAGCGGTTACGTTGTTTCAACCACTGACGCTGGTCTGCTTTTAACGCTTTAGGGGCGGTGACTTTTTCCAGCGTCGAGCGCCAGACCGCTCCCAGTTTTTGGTCCAGCTTCGACGTGTAAGCGTCGGCGCAAATGGCTTTTTCACTGGAGCTGGCGGCGCTGGTGCAATCGAAGCTACTGGCATGGGCTGCGGCAGAGAATGCGAGAAACCCCAGCAGTAAAGCGCGGCGAGCGTTAGAGCAGAACAAGGTCGGGGGCATGGGCAGATTCCATTCTTTGAGCGCGCCAGTATGCCGAGACAAACGTGAAAAGGCGCTTGTTTTGGTATGGCTCGCTCGCCACAAATCCAGCAGGAAGCGTAAAGGAGCACGCGGATCCGGACTGGATTGCGTCGGAGCGTTTTCAGGCGGTGGTGCGGCGGCTACAGACGGATTGAACAAAAAACGGGCGCCATGATCGGCGCCCGTTTCATTTGAAGCGAGAGGGAAATACATCCAGGAACCACCGATGCTTTCAGATATTGATTTCGCTGGCCGGCACGACATCGATCCGCGCCACGGAACCGGTCAGGTGCGCCAGATCCTTGTTGTGTTCGGTGATGATGTCTTCGGCGCTCATCGTGCCATTGTCGATTGTGGAATGAGCATCGGACGCCAGCACCACGTCGTAGCCTCGCGATAATGCCTCACGGACCGTGGCGTTGACGCAGTAGTCGGTTTGCAGGCCGCAGATAATCAGGCGTTCGACGTCCAGCTCTTGTAGATGTTCATGCAGGTGGGTCTGGTAGAACGAGTCCGGAGTGGTTTTGCGCACGCGCAGGTCGTGGGGTGACGTCTTCAGGCCGTCGGCCAGTTGCCAGCCTTCGGCGCCGTATTGCAGCAGGTCGCCCTCTTCTTCGTGCTGGATCAGGATGACCGGAATATTGGCGACTCGGGCTTTGGTGCTGAGGCCGTTGATGGTGTCGATGACGCGCTGGATGTCGAAGCATTCATACTCGCCGGTGCACAGCGCGCGTTGGACATCGATGATCAGGAGTGCGGTGCTCATGGCTTCCTTCCTTAGACAGGTCGCTGGAACGATGGAATTCAACTCCCTTCTAGCCTGTAGCAACTTGCGAGGCTAAGTTTTGCGAGGATACGTTCAAGGGTCGGGGATCGAGGCCACCCAGGGAGTCGGGGTGGCCGATGATCGCCTGTTTCAGTAACCGAGTGACAACCCGGTATTACGCCGTGGGTCGTTCGCCCCATAGAACCGGTTCTTGCCCACAGGTTTGCCTTCCAGCGAAGGCGCACCTACCAGAATAGCCGCAATATGGTTGGGGTCCTGCGGGCCGGCAAACTTGTGCCCCCAACTTTCGAGCATCCTCTTGGTGTCCGGACTGGTGGCGAAGTTCTCCAGGTTGGTTTCTTCCGGCAGCCATTGCTGATGGAAACGCGGCGCATCCACCGCTTCCTGGATGTTCATGCCGTAGTCGATCACGTTGAGGATGGTCAGCAAGGTTGCGGTGATGATGCGACTGCCACCGGGGGTGCCGACGACCATGACGACTTTGCCATCCTTGGTGACGATGGTCGGGCTCATGGACGACAGCGGTGCCTTGCCAGGGGCGATGGCATTCGCTTCGCCCTGCACCAGGCCGTACATGTTCGGCACACCGATTTTCGAGGTGAAGTCATCCATTTCATCGTTGAGGATGACCCCGGTTTTGCTCGCCATCACGCCGGCGCCGAACCAGTCGTTGAGGGTGTAGGTCACCGACACCGCGTTGCCCCATTTGTCGACTATCGAGTAATGGGTGGTGTTGCTGCCTTCGTGGGGCGCTACACCGGGTTTGAGTTCGCGGGACACGCCGGCCTTTTGCGGATCGATGGCGGCGCGGATTTTGGTCGCGTAGTTTTTATCCAGCAAATGGGCGATGGGGTTTTTCACGAAGTCCGGGTCGCCGAGGTAGCTGTTGCGGTCCACATACGCGTGGCGCATCGCTTCGATCTGGTAGTGCATGGCCTGCGCCGAGCGGTAGCCGAGGTCTTTCATCGGGTAGCCGTCGAGGATGTTCATGATCTCGCAGATCACCACACCGCCGGAGCTTGGCGGCGGCGCCGAGACCACGTGGTAGCCGCGGTAGTCGCACTCGATGGGTGCCAGTTCGCGGGTCTGGTATTTGTCGAGGTCGGCCTGGGTGATGATGCCCTTGTTGGCCTGGCTGGAGGTGACAATGGCGTCGGCCACCCAGCCTTTATAGAAGCCGTCGGCGCCCTTCTCGGAAATTTCCCGCAGGGTTTTGCTCAAGTCTTTTTGCACGAGTTTCTGCCCGACCTGCATCGGCTCGCCATTGCTCAGGAAGATCGAGCCCGAGTCGCGCATGTCTTTCTTGAAGACGTCTGTGGCGTACTCCAGCAAATCGACATCGCCCTGCTCCAGCACAAAACCGTCTTCGGCAAGCTTGATCGCCGGGGCGATCACTTCCTTGCGGGGTTTGGTGCCGAATTTCTTCAGCGCCAGCTCCATGCCAGACACAGTGCCCGGCACGCCGACGGCCAAGTGGCCGCGGGTGCTGAGATCAGGGATGACGTTGCCCTGCTTGTCGAGGTACATGTCGGCCGTGGCGGCCAGCGGCGCTTTTTCACGGAAGTCGAGGAAGGTCTTGCGCCCGTCCGCCAATTGAATCGTCATGAAACCGCCGCCGCCCAGGTTGCCTGCAGCGGGGTACACCACCGCCAGCGCATAACCCACCGCAACCGCCGCATCGACGGCGTTGCCGCCATTCTTGAGGACATCGACGCCGACGTGGCTGGCCAGATGTTGGGCGGTGACGACCATGCCATTTTCGGCCGCGACCGGGGCAACGGAGGCCGCTTGAGCCGTCAGGCAGCTCAGCGCCAATGAGGTCGCCACGAGCGCTTTGGCAAAAGGTTCTAACTTCATGGGTCGGTCTCTTTTTTGTTTTTAGGCTCTGTGGAAAAACAGAGGGAACGGTTCAAAAGCAGTTGGCAAGTATGGCTGCTATTGCGTATTGCGCCTCCCCGGCGAGGCAGTATGCTGGGCCCCTGTTCAGCACGTGTGCGGAGTCCGCCGGCATGACCTACACATTTACCACCCTGGCGTCGCCGGTCGGCGAGTTGAAGCTGGTCGCGAAAGGCACGCGTCTGGCGGCCATCCTCTGGGAAAACGACAAACCCGGTCGGGTAAGACTGGGGCCGATGAGTGAAGCGGCGGACAACCCGATCCTGATACGCGCCGCACAGCAGTTGCGGGAATACTTTTCCGGCACGCGTAATCATTTCGAGCTGGAACTGGACTTTGCCGGGACGGACTTTCAGAAGCAGGTGTGGCAGGCATTGCTGACGATTCCGTTTGGCGAGACGCGCAGCTACAGCGAGATAGCCCGGCAGATCGGCAATCCCAGCGCGGTTCGGGCGGTGGGTGCGGCCAACGGCAAAAATCCGATATCGATCGTCGCGCCGTGTCATCGGGTGATTGGGGCGTCGGGGAAATTGACGGGGTTTGCCGGGGGGCTTGAGGCCAAAGAACGGTTGCTGACGCTGGAAGGCTGTGAATGGTCGGGGGCCGGCAGGATGGGTGATTTGTTTTGACTGAATGGGCACCGACACGAGCAGCCTGACTTATTCATTCTCCAGTGCAAACGCCTCGACAATCTGCTCAATCACCGCCCGCACCCGCGCGGTGTGGCGCAGGTCCGCATGGGTCACCAGCCACACTTCATACGGCAGCGGGCGCGTGCGTTCCGGCCAGAGCCTGACCAGCCCATCGCGCTCGCCCATGTACACCGGGATCTCCCCCACCCCGAGACCTGCGGCAATCGAACGACGCACCAGCAGGCTGGAACTCAGGCTGGCGACAATCCGCCCACGGCTCAGGGGTTCCGAGACCAGGGTCATGTTCTTGTTGCCCTGCAAGTACGGCTGATACACCACCAGATCATGCCCCTCGAAGGCCGAGCCCGGTTGCGGCATGCCGTTGGCCTCGACATAACTTCGCGAGGCGAACAGCCCCACCGGCCAGCGCGCGATGCGCCGGGCGATCAGGTCGGGGTTGTCCGGCCGGGTGTTGCGCACGGCGATGTCGGCTTCACGCTTGGCCAGGCTGAGGATTTGCGTGGAGGCGTCTAACTGCACCCGCACGTCGGGGTGCACCGCATGCAAACGAGCGATGGCCGGGATCAGAAAATCGATGGCCAGAGAATCGGTAGTGCTGACGCGCACATTGCCGATCAATCGTTCGTCGAGACCCTGAATCTGTCGCTCCAGCTCAAATGCCGAGAGCTCCATCCTTTCCACGGATTGCAACGCCGCTTCTCCGACCGCTGTCAGCGCATAGCCCTCGGAGGTGCGCAGAAACAGGGTCGCGCTCAACGATTTTTCCAGCGCGGCGATTCGCCGGCCGACGGTTGCCTGATCGACCTTCAGCACCCGCGCTGCACCGCGTAATGTCGATTCGCGACAAACCGCCAAAAACACTCGCGCATCATCCCAATTCATGGCGTTTCCTGTAGCGATGCATATACGCATCATCGTAGCGCGAAATCGCAGCAATATTGCATCAGCGTTCCTCGATATGCTTGAGGCCAAGCACAAATTCACAGGACCGCTCCCATGCACAGCACCTCCCTCGACACTGGGCGCAGCGCGATCTGGCTGCCGATCTTCGCCGGCCTCTGCGCCAGCCTGGTCAGTATTGGTCTGGCGCGTTTTGCCTACACGCCGTTGATACCGTCGTTGATTCAGGCCCAGTGGTTTTCCGCCAGCGACGTGGTGTACCTCGGCGCCGCCAATCTGGTGGGCTACTTGATCGGCGCACTGATCGGCCATCCGCTGGCCCGTCGCACATCCAACAAAGCCGCTTTGCGGCTGATGATGCTGGCGGTGACACTGGCATTTTTTGCCTGTGCCTTTCCGTTATCGGTGAGTTGGTTCTTCGGTTGGCGATTGCTGTCGGGGATTGCCGGTGGCGCGATCATGGTACTGGTGGCGGCGACCGTGTTGCCCCATGTGCCCGCCTCGCGCCGAGGCCTGGCCAGCGGTGCGATTTTCCTGGGCATCGGCTTGGGCATCGCCGGCTCAGGCACCCTCGTTCCGCCACTGCTGAGCCTTGGCTTACAGAACACTTGGCTTGGGCTCGGCGCCTTGGCCTTGATTCTGACCGCCGCCAGCTGGTTTGGCTGGCCGTCATCCGTTGCCAATGAAACGGCTGCACCGCACGCTCAGTACACCAAATCGCCGTTTGATCCCAACCTTTATCTGCTGTTTGCACAGTACGCGTTCATGGCTGCCGGGCTGGTGCCAGCCATGGTGTTTCTGGTGGATTACGTGGCACGCGGCCTCGGTGCCGGGCCCCATGTCGGTGCACTGATCTGGGTGATGTACGGCCTCGGCGCGATAGTCGGGCCGGTGAGTTATGGCTTTCTGGCCGATCAACTGGGGGCGAAGCTGAGCATCCGCGTGGTCCTGGTGGTGCAGGCGATTGCCGTCGGCCTGCTGGCGATATCGAGTTCGTTCACCGCCCTGGCCCTGCTGGCAGTCATCCTCGGTTCGTTCCCGCCGGGCATCGTGCCGCTGGCGCTGGCCCGGGTGCATGAGCTGGTGCCACAACACCATCAGCAGCAAGTGGCCTGGAGCCGCGCCACGGTTTCATTTGCAACCTTTCAGGCCATCGCCGGGTTTGCCTACTCGGCGCTGTTCAACGCCAGCGGCGGTCATCACGGGTTACTGTTCGTCATCGCGGCCGGTGCCATCGTCGTCGCACTCTTGCTGGAACAGGCCTTGCGCTTGCTGAACCTGCGCGACCGGATGATGCCGGTGGGTTGTTCATGATCGCGCAACCCAAGTTTGCGGCTATCGATAACCACGCGCCTGCACGTTGAACAACTGCGCATAGCGCCCACCCGCCGCGACCAGGCTGTCGTGATCGCCTCGCTCAAGGATCGACCCCTGGTCCAGCACGATGATGTGGTCGGCATTGCGCACGCTGGAGAAGCGGTGAGAAATCAGCAACGTCATGCGCCCTTCGGTGTGTTGGCTGAAATGCTCGAACACCGCCGCTTCCGCCGCCGGATCCAGGGCCGAGGTCGGTTCGTCCAGGATCAGGATATCGGCGTCGCGGCGCATGTAGGCGCGAGACAAGGCGATCTTCTGCCATTGCCCACCGGACAGTTCCTGCCCACCGGCAAACCACCGTCCCAATTGCGTGGCGTAACCACGATCCAGACGCTCGATGAAAGGCGCGGCCATGCCTTCGGCGGCCGCTTGCTGCCAACGGGTTTCATCGTTGAACGCCAGGGTGTCGCCCACACCAATGTTCTCGCCGACGGAGAACTGGTAGCGAATGTAGTCCTGGAAGATCACGCCGATGCGCCGTCTCAGCGCCTCTTCTTCCCAGGCCTGCAAATCACTGCCATCCAACAGAATGCGGCCCTGATCAGGGCGATACAACCGCGTCAGCAACTTGATCAGCGTGGTTTTACCCGAGCCGTTTTCCCCCACCAGCGCGACACTGTGTCCGGGCAACAGATGCAGATCGATGCCCTGCAAAGCAGCGCGGCTCGCCCCCGGATAACGGAAACCGACACTCTCGAAACGCAACCCATCGCCGGGCACCGCACCCACTGTAAGGCTTCCGGCATCGGCCACCACCGGTTCGGCCAGATACTCATAGAGGCTCGACAGGTAAAGACCATCCTCATAGAGACCGCTGATCGCGCTCAAGCTGCTGCTTACCGCCGTCTGCCCCTGCTTGAACAGCACCAGGTACATGGTCATTTGCCCGAGGCTGATGCTGCCGTGAACGGTATCGACCACAACCCACGCATAGGCCAGATAAAACGCCGCGGTGCCCAGCAGTCCCAGCACAAATCCCCAGCCATCGCGACGCAACGTCAGGCGCCGGTCTTCGGCGTAGAGACGAGCAAACGTGTCCCGATAACGCTGCAACAACAGCGGCGCGAAGCCGAACAGCTTCACCTCTTTGATGTAGCCCTCATGGGAGAGCAGTGTCTCGATGTAGTTTTGCTGCCGACTCTCCGGCGCCCGGCGCGTGAATAGCCGAAAGGCATCCCCGGAAAAGTGCGCTTCGGCAAAGAACACCGGCAACGCCCCGACCACCAGCAGTACCAGCGCCCAGGGCGAAAAATGCACCAGCAACACGCCAAAGCTGATCAACACGATCAGGTTCTGGATCAGCCCCAGCGACTTCATCACCAGCGCCAATGGCCGGGTCGATGCCTCGCGCCGCACCCGAACCAGCTTATCGTAGAACTCGGAGTTCTCGAACTGCACCAACGATAACGTCTGGGCCTTCTCCAGAATCATCGTGTTGACCTTCTGCCCCAACTGCACCCGCAACAGCGACTGCTGCACCGACAGTGCACGCTGCGTCCCGGACAGCAACGCAAGCACGCCCGCTTCAAACAGCACATAACGCACGACCGGCCACAACGGTGCGCTGCCCTGTTGCGCGTGCAACTGCATCGCGGTAACTACCGCGTCGACAATCCGCTGCCCCAACCAGGCTGCCAGTGCCGGCAGCACACCAGCGATCAGCGTCGCCAGCACCAACCCCAGAAACAGCCCGCGGGACGTACCCCAGACCAGCAACAAGGCACGCCTCGCCTGGTCGAGCAAAGAGGCGAAACGGGTAAGGACTGGCATGGGCGATGGACTCGGTGGCGGATGTAAAGGGGCGCTGCAGGTCATACTGTATGGGGAATGAGCGACGCCCGCTTTACGTGGATATGAGGCGATAAGCCTCGCCTCGCCCATAGGAAAAACATCTAAAAAAGTATCGTCGCTCACCACGTTTTAGCGCTTTGCTATGAGGAGTCAATGCCTATCGGGATTGGAAGACGAACCTGAACGTCCAACCGATGTGCCCCACTCCATCACCGGGAGCAGAACATGAAAATCACCCCCTACCTGATCTTCAACGGCGACTGCCAGGATGCCTTCAACTTCTACGCCAAAAGCCTGCCTGGCCAGATCGAAGTCATGATGACCTTCGGCGAAACTCCGGCTCGCGACCATGTGCCAGCGGACTGCCACAACCTGATCATTCATACGCGCCTGTTGGTCGGGGATCAGTCGATCATGGGGTCGGATACCACACCCGATCGCCCCAGCGCCGGCATGAGCGGTTGTTCGGTGTCATTGAATGTCGACCGTGTGGTTGAGGCAGAGCGAGTGTTTGCGGCATTGGCGCAAGGCGGGAGTATTCAAATGCCATTGGAGACAACGTTCTGGGCGGCACGCTTCGGGATGCTGGTCGATCGGTTTGGCGTGTCATGGATGATTAATTGCGAAAAGGACCTATGACCGGCTCTCCCCTTAGACTAATACTTAAGTATAATGGCCATTTGATATTATTCTTAGCTTTTTGTATTCAATAACTAGGTAGAATAACTACACTGTTCACAAATTCAGCTCTTGACATAAAATATTACAAATATAATGCAAAAGGAGTAAATTAATATACCCCCGCTCTCATTTGCCCTAAAAAGAGGCGACAGTTGAACTGGCGCCTTTCGAGCGCGCACCCAAACTGCCATAGAAGACCGTGGAATATCCTTATAAATCAACTCCAGAAATCAAAAATGCGGACTTCCGCACAGTTTATACGCAAGACTTCTCTGTGATGCCTCGTTCTGTAGCCCGATCCGCGGATCAGCCACGCTTCAGTGTTGATCATAGAAAAGTCAACCTAGAGGGCCTAGTCCGACGCAAAGGCGCTCACCAACTAAATCGGATATCAAAAAATCAAATTGGCTAAAGCCTCCACAGTTGGCTATGTCATTGATTCAACTGAAACTACTGGCAATGGAATGGCACCTGCTGACAAGCTCAAAATGTTATAAAAAGTCAGATAATTTCAGTATTATGTGTATTAAGATTGCAGCGCCAGCACATATGAGTAATTTGCACGATGAGTACTGAGAGCAAAATCGAAAATAGCCAGAGGGGTATTCTCGCTATTGGGCGCACTTGGCGCTCGGCAGAGAAACTTCGACAGTTATTTGCACCCAATCTCACGCATATATATACATTAGATTACACAAACCCATTAAACCCAGATAGCGAAGCTCAAGCCCACGATGCCGTACTAATCGACATTGAAAGCCCTTCCATTCTTAATGACTGCCTGGCGCTCATCAAGAAATTACGTACGAGCCCAACAGAACTGTCCATTATCGTTGCAATCAATTTTCGCGCTCCGCAAACCAAAATTGAATGTTACCTGGCCGGTGCAGATCATTGTATCAATGTACCTAACGACCAGGATGAAAAAGCCAGGTTAATTTCAGAGTTGCTCGAAACACCTGAATGGCAGCCTGCCATTAAGTTGACCTTGGACCAAACATGCCTGCACTTATACAACGATGAGCTCAAACTGGATCTGGCTTATCAGGAAATGAAAGCCCTGGATGCGCTTATCAATGCAGAAGGTAATATCCTGCACCATGACTCCATGGCCGAATCCATGGGTTTGAATATCAAACTCTATGACTCACGTGTTCTGGAGAAATCCATAAGCCGCCTTCGAAACAAAATCAAAAAGCACTTCGGCATTAACATCATTCATAGTGTTCGCGGTTATGGCTATCGATTGCTTCGAGGGGTCGTCTCAGTAAAGCAAGCAAACTTTCATTCTTAAAGGGACTAAACAATGGAGTCCAGCAGGCAATATACCGTGCAAGATAACTTCGCATTGGTTTTCTTCAGGCAATCAATCCTCAAGCGAAACGATGAATTGTTCGGCAGTGAGATTTATGCCAAGGCGACCAAACAACAGACACCTCTGAACAAGGGGTATCAGCCATTGCATCCCGATCACCCACTGGCGATTTATCGTGAAGTACTGATGCGGATCCAATTAAATGCCCTTTCACAGATCGAGGCCACGTCGTCCCCATCCGTACAGACACCCAATAAATTATTCGTGACCATGAACCAATCCGCGTTATTGGATAAAGCGTTCATCCGAGAACTGAACGACGCTCAAACGACACTCAAGAAGCATGAACAACAGCTAATCCCCAGCATTAATGGCAGTTCGCTCCTTTCGTTCAACCTCAAAGAAAAAAGAACCATTATCAATCACATTCATTTATTGAAGGACAACGGGATCGAGATCGCTTTCGATGGCTATGACTTAAGCGATGACAGCGCTGAAAAACTGATCAGCCCGAAGCTGTTCGATTACATAAAAGTGGACCTGACCCGGTCCAATTTCGACATCATGGTCGATAACAGTCAGGACTTTTTCAACAGGTCCTACGACTGCCTGAGCAGCATGATCCATGACAGCAAAATCAGATTCATTGCGGACCGGGTCGAGCACAAAGCACTGCACACACTGGCCCGCAGCATGCCTTTCGATTTTTTCCAGGGGCGGTACTACTCGCCTACCGAGGTTATTTAAGCTTAAAAAATTTCACCAAACTAGGAAGGAGCCTTATTGTGAATACGCCAAACAACAGCTTTCTAATTTTCACCCGAGATCAACTGGCACGACAAGCTATAGAATCGCTTCTCGCACAACGCCTGCATCTATCTTTTGAAATCGAATCTGGCAAACTCAGCAGCGAACGCATCCGAAAGAGTCGATTCACGCACATCCTGCTCGACCAGGCCGATATCTCGCTGAGCGATGTCAGTTTTATCCGCAAAAATCAAAAAGATGCGGAAATCATACTCATAACTCCCAACTCGGAGCATTCAGAACTTCATCACTTCTCGCACTTCGGGGTTGATGGATTTCTCAAGAAACCGGTGGCAGACGACGAGTTCATCTCTGCAGTCAGCCGGGTTAAAGAGTCGCAGGGTAACCCCGACATCTGGTGGTTTAATGCCGACGACAGAACATTAATCAAGGAAGATATAACCATCCCATTGACCGGCACCGAATCGTTAATGCTCACCCAACTGGTCATCAGTGATCGACGGGTACTCAGCAAGAACGATCTTATTCTACGCATCGATAAAGACCCGGAGAATTACAGCGGCCTTGAAATGTGCTTGAGCCGACTGCAGAAAAAATTCAAGACTGCCGCCAACGGGGAACGCCTGATTCGCTCGGTCAGAAACCGTGGTTATTGCCTGGCACAAAGGATCAGAATCGCATACTGATTGAAATCGCAAAAACAATAACAATAAATGCGATTTCCCGCTCAACCCGATACCGCTTGACTGCCTAACCACCTCACCTCGTACTTCCCGCCGCCTGTCCCTCGCACATATTTCTCTCCATAGTTCCTGCCGGATCCCTCCCCATGGCGGGCAAGCGCTTATCGGAATGCTGCAATTTTATAGACGATTTAGTGATGCCCTCCTAATAAAATAGCACGACCTTTTATAACATGAGCCCTGGAAGTGGTGTCCGTTATAATTCGTCAGACACCCACAAAGATTAAGGTACTAGTATAAAAACCGGACACTGAGACAACCGTATCAGCTGACTTGAAAACAACATTCGGATGGCCAGCCATAGCCCGCGTTATTCCCTTCCAATAATAAAAATAATCTCTGACCGAACTGCGCTCGCTCAGCCTTTGCGCGTGGCTGCCATTTATTAACCGTCGACTGATACACAACGTGGCGCACGCCCGAGGGACACCGCGATGGTACATAATCGTATTAATCGAAACAGCATATCCAAAGGACTGACCTTCTGGGGGCAATGGATAATTGCCATCACTTCGGTCAATGCGTTGTTATTTGCTCTGGCGTTGTACCAGACAGGAGAAATCGAAGCTCATTATCGTGTGCTTGCCGTGCTGACTTTCCTGGGCTCGGTCCCTTCTTACTCCCTGCTGCTGGTCTATCACAAGCAGCATGGATACCTCTCCGGCCTGGGTCGACTGCTGCTGGGGTGGCTGCTGACACTGACCGGCCTGACCAGCATCGGCTTTCTCAGCAAGACCAGCGAATTGTTCTCCCGGGAAATCATCATGGTCTGGGCTGTGGCTGGTTATTGCGTGCAGGCCTTGCTGTACCTGCCTCTGCATAGTTTTTCCAGACACTACCACCGGCAATTGCACAGCCAAAATAACACCCTGATCATCGGCACCGACCAACTGGCGGTGAATCTGGCGGACAAACTGGCCAAAACTGAGTATCCGCCGCTGGTCGGCCTGATCAGCTCAAAACCCAACGAGCTGTCGACCAACGTCAATACCCACCGGATCGTGGGCCAGTTGCAGGAGCTGCGCGAGCTGATCCGGGTGCACGATGTCCGGCGGTTGTACATCGCGCTGCCCTTGAGCGAAGCCAAACAGGTCGAAGCGCTGTACATCGACCTTCTCGACTCGAATGTGGATGTGGTCTGGGTTCCCGACCTGGGCAGCATGACGTTGCTCAATCATTCCGTCAGCGAGCTGGATGGCCTGCCCGCCATCCACCTCAATGAAAGCCCGCTGACCAGTTACCCGACAGCGGCACTCAGCAAGACCCTGCTGGACAGAGGTCTCGCCGCCCTGGCGCTGATCGCCTTCAGTCCACTGCTGCTGGTGATCGCCGTCGCAGTGAAGATCTCCTCCCCGGGGCCGATCATTTTCAAACAGGAACGGCACGGCTGGAACGGCAAAATCATCAAGGTCTGGAAGTTCCGCTCCATGCGCCTGCACGACGACCATCAAGTCCGCCAGGCCGGCCGTGAAGACCCACGCATTACCCCGGTTGGCCGTTTCATTCGACGCACGTCCATCGATGAACTGCCGCAGTTCTTCAACGTACTGCAAGGCCATATGGCGCTGGTCGGACCGCGGCCGCATGCGATTGCCCATAACGACTACTACACCGGCAAGATCCAGGCCTACATGGCCCGTCATCGAATCAAACCGGGCATCACCGGGCTGGCCCAGATCAGTGGCTGCCGTGGCGAAACCGAGACCCTCGACAAGATGCAAAAGCGCGTGGAGATCGACCTCAACTACATCAACAACTGGTCGTTGTGGCTCGACATCAAGATCCTGATCAAGACGCCCTTTACGCTTTTTTCAAAGGACATCTATTAACTGCTGCGATTCGCCCCCCCGCCTGTTCTTCAGCTTGTGGCTAACTGAGCCGCAGTCCGGGCAGTCAGATCTCTGACTGCCCGGAGCCCCTCTCCCCGCCTCACCCCATTTACCCTTTGTTTTGTAGCAACTGCCGACGGCTGCGTTCGCCCGTAGCAGCTGTCGAGTCTGCGAGGCTGCGTTCGGCTGCGTAGCAGTCGTCAAACCAGAACTTGCGGTGCATCAGGCAAACCACGTCAGCCGGATT
Organism: Pseudomonas sp. URMO17WK12:I6; assembly: GCF_003253625.1. Lineage (NCBI taxonomy): Bacteria > Pseudomonadati > Pseudomonadota > Gammaproteobacteria > Pseudomonadales > Pseudomonadaceae > Pseudomonas > Pseudomonas sp. URMO17WK12:I6. The sequence continues at coordinate 101,629 of NZ_QKYZ01000004.1, read as the reverse complement.
CACGACTGCTGCGCAGTCGAACGCAGCCTCGCAAGTTCGGCAGCTGCTACAGATTGCATTACGGAACATATGCCGGATGGAGTGGCAAAAGAGGTGTTGCTGGAGAGGGGATATAGCGAGGGTCAAAGGTTACAAAATGCCGAGGGCCTAACGCCTTTTCAACGTACCCAGTACCTTGAAATCAATAACCCCATCAACACGCCGATACTATTTGCCAGCATGTCGTCGGGCGAGGCCGTGCGCAGCGGAATCAAACCATGCGCAAGCTCAATGAGTACACCGGTGAGCAAACACCCCAAGGCTGTCCAGACAAACTTCACATTGGGGAAGGCCAGACGGCAACTGCACGCAAACACCAGAAATCGTATCCAGTGCTGAGTTCGACTGAGCAGCAGTCGTCCAGCCAGAACTTGCGGTGCATTAGGTAGATCGCGTCAGCCGGATTCACGACTGCTGCGCAGCCGAACGCAGCCTCGCAGGCTCGGCAGCTACTACAGATTGCATTACGGAACATATGCCGGATGGAGTGGCAAGAGAGGTGTTACTGGAGGGGGATATAGCGAGGATCAACGGTTACAACATGCCGACAAATTGCCAGGCGCCTAACGCCTTCTCAACGCACCCAGTACCTTGAAATCAATAACCCCATCAACACGCCGATACTATTTGCCAGCATGTCGTAGGGCGAAGCCGTGCGTAACGGCATCAAACCTTGCGCGAGCTCAATGAGTACGCCGGTGAGCAAACACCCCAAGGCTGTCCAGACAAACTTCACATAGGGGAAAGCCAGACGGCAACTGCACGCAAACACCAGAAAGCCGATCCAGTGATGAAGCTTGTCCTCTTCGGCGAACAACTCCGGGATCGGCTGAGGACGCAAACCTGCGTACAGCAGAATCACCGTCACCGCGGCAAAGACCAGACCCCGGAGCCAGAATGGCAACTCGATCAAGCCTTTGAGCCATGTGATCATTCGGTAATTTTCTCGAAGTTGTTGTAGAACAAGCTGCTGTCACGTCCGTCGGTCATGGTCTGCAATGAGTAGGCACGGTTCAGGCGCGCACCACCATCGCGAGTCAGTGGCGTCCAAATGATATTGGCACGACGCATGGTCGAGGTACTCAACAGCTCGTCGAACGGGATGGAAATGTAAATGCCTTTGTCAAAGCTGCCCTCGCCATATTCCGCCTTCGACGCCGTGGTCAGGGTGACCCAGCCGCCAAACTTCACGCCGTTCTTGAACTCCCGTGACAAGTCGACAGTGGTGCCCCAGTCCCGTGCCAGGTAACGCCCGACGCTGACCGCTGCAAGCATGTCATTGGGCAATTCAGTATAGCTGGTGACATGACCCGTTATGGTCTGGTAATCGCGCAGGCCGAAGCCCTGATCAAAGTCCCGCTGGCGCACAAAGTTCAGATCGGCGCCCAATGACCAGCGTTTCCCCGTGGGTCGATACAGCACTTCGCTGCCGACCCCGGCATACATGGATTCCAGATAGCCGCCATAGACCATGCCATACCAGTCCCGATCCAGCTGCGCCGCGTGGTTGAACTGGAACGTTGGCATCGTCACATCGGAGGTGGTCAGGTATTGACGCAAATCGGTGCGCACTCGCGGCAACCCGCTCGGTGCGTCGTAGGTGAACTTGTCGTAGTTGTTCAGCAGGTTGACGCTGAGCAGGCCGCTCCACCAGGTGTTGCGGGTGAAACGGTACTCCGCATCGGCATCAGCGGTGAACTGATAGAGCAAGCCATTGGGGCCGCCAATATTCTGTTTGTAGCCCAGGCCCAAGCCATAGCTGAACGGTTCCAGCGCCTGGGTATAGAGCGTGGTTTCCCGGTGTGCAGTCGCCGGGTTAACCTCGGTCGTACGGTGCAGATCCTTCAGCGGCTGGTCGTTGTTCACCACCGCGCGGAAGGTTTCTCGCGGCACGCTGGTTTCTTCGATAGACATGTCATAACGCTGATTCACCAGGGTGAACCAGTCGATGTCCTGATTGACGCTGTTATCGAGAATCCGGCTGGCCCGCCCGACAGCCTTGGCCGAATAAAAATAGCGAGACTGCTCGCCATACACCATCAACTCCGAGCCGCGCTGGGTAATGCGTTTGACCTTGTAGCCGGCATTTTGCTGCAGCCGGTTGGAGACATCGGCCCAGTTGACTTGATCGGGCGGAGTCAACGGTGCCTGCGCGGGCAGCGGCTCGGCGGGAGGGTCATAGGTCTTCACCGGTGCCTTGCGGCTGACAAAGTTGGTGTGCAGGGTGATGCCGAACATCGCCGTATTGCCACGCTCCCAACCGGCGCTCAGGTCGACGCTGTCGGCCAGCTTGTAGACCACACCGACGTTGATCGGCAGGTCTTGCTTGAGCGGGTTGTCCAGTGGCTCGTTCTTGTAATCGTTGCCCTCGTACTCGATCTTCAGGCTCAGTGGTTCCCAGGGCGTTTGATAGGCAATCCCACCGAACAACGAAGGGCGGCCCCTGAAGTACGCGTTGGTGTTCACGTCCCCTGCCCTGGCCACAGCCGCCGTGCTCTGTGGCCGGTCGTTGAATTGGCTGCCCAATACCGACAGCGGGTTACTGAAATCCCCACGATTACCCAGATAACCCCAGGCAATGCCGAGGCTGAAATCCAGGTCGCCATAACGCTTGTTGGCGACGAAATACTCGCTGGAAAACAGCCCGGTACCACCGATATCCCGGGCGCCGATAGCGACCTGCGGCGCCCAGTGAGTTTCTTCCCAAAGCCGCGCTTTCAAGTCGATGGCCTTGTCTTTGAAGCTCTGGCCGTCGCTAAAGTCCTCGGGGCCGTAATTACGGTTGGTGATCGCGGTGTAACGAAACGAGCCCTCCAGCCAATCGAGTGGCTGCAAGGAAAAACTGTAGCGCGAATAAGGGTCGGTACGGCTGGCCGTGACGCTCAACTCTCCCGCCGGGGCCATGCGCGCGGTGGGGGTCTGTAACAGACCGACGCCACCAAAATCACTCTGGGTGTAGCGCGGTTCACCGTGAGCCAATCCGCAGGGCAGGAGCAATGCAGCAGCAAAACGTAACTTCAACGGGCACTTCAAGGGGCCACCTCAGCCAGCGGTTGCGTGGCGAGAAACTCGGCCAGTTGTTGATTGAGCTCTGGGGTCGGCGTCTCGAGATCGTCGCTCCTGATCGGCACCAGAATCTTGCTACCGGGCGCTACGATGATGCCGTCCTCACGATTCCATGCCGCCACGCCCACGCGCCGAACCTGGCCGTCGGGCTGGATCAGCCACAGATAGTCGCCCTCGGCGTCACCAAGAATGGCGCACTCACGGGCATAGGCACGCACTTCCTGCAGGGCTCGGTAAGGCACCTGACAAGGCTGCGCGACCGCCCCGAAAACCTCCACGGTGGACGGCCGCTGGGGGTAAATCAGATGGTCGCCATCATCCAGCAACGCGTTGCGGGCGAACCCCGTTTCCACAGCGATCGGATCGAGCACCGCGACCTGACGTCCGGTGACCGGCAGTTGCGCGACCTGCTCATATAGGCGCGCGCTCAACTCTGCTCGCGTGCCTTTGCCATCGAGCAAGGCCCCCCGTTGCAGCAGTTTCAGATCGAACAGGACACCCGCCTTCAAGCGCGTCTGCTTGTCCACTAATGAACGGTGCAGCCACGCCGCGCCCAGCCAGTAACTTTCGGCATTGGGTTGGGCGTTACGAATGACATCCAGCAAGCGCGCACCGGGCTTGATTTCGAATTGACCAGGGCTGCGCACGTCACCGCTGACCGTGACGGCCGCCTGGCCCACGCCCGGGCCGATCAACAGCAGACCAAGCAAGAAAAGGTTTGAACACTTCACCGGGCAGCTCCCCGATCACGGCGCACCTGCACGATTTTCAGAAACAGTTGCGGCGTCAAATGCTGCTCGCTGCGCAGGATGAAACCGTCCTGGGGGTCGACCCAGTAGCGGTTGGTGGCGCGGAAATTCAGGGTGGGTGCATCCACCTGCTCGTCAATGCGCAGCAAGGCGTAATCCTTGTCCAGAATGCTGATGGTCTCGATGCCATGGGGACTGAAACGGCTGTTGACCGCGATACCGATGCGGTTGCCGTTATAGATGTCGATCCAGCGCGTGCTGGTATAGCCGTCGGGCAAATGCTGAAGGCCGCGTTTGAAGGGCGACTCTTCATTGAAGCGAGTGCCATCCAGGGAAACGCCCAGCCCGACAGTGCGCACCACCAGGCCGTCGCGCATCAGCAGCACTTGCTTGCCGGAAGCGACCCAGAACTGCAGGTCGCCCCGCCGACGAGCCATGGCCATCACGCCCTCACTGGAGGGGGTGGTGACCAGGATCTGCGGATATGGCACAGCGTCGACCTGAGCACGGGTCAAATTGATAGAGGCAGGCCCCGCGACAGATGTCTCAAGGGTGTCCCAGGAGGCCTTCATCAACGGGTTACACCCGCACAGCAAGAGCGCCATCGTCAGACTGGCGCAGGTAGGCAAAGTTTTCACGGCGGGATTGAGCCTTATCTGCTGTTGGCTTCGCTGAGATCGTTAAGTGAGCTGGCACCGGTCCCCAGGACAGTGGCCGTAGGCAGAAGCTGGCTGATCAGACGGTTCCAGCGCGTCACGCCGGCCGGGCCGACATAGACGATGTCTTGCGGTTGCAAGTCGAAACGGGTGGCCAGTACCAGGGCCGAAGGGGATTCTGCGTCGAGCTGGAACACCTTGGCCGGTTCGGTTTCCAGGTGGTCGGCGCCGCGAATCACGTACACCGCATTGCCGTTGGAGGTGGTCTGGTTCAAGCCCCCCACTGTGCCCAGCGCATCGGTCAGGTTGATCGACTTGCCTTTGAAGCTCAGTGCGCGAGGCAAATTGACCTCACCCATGACATAGATCCGCTTTTGGTCGTTATAGGGCAGGTACAGCCGGTCGCCGCCCTTGAGGTAAACGCCTTGCAACTGTGAGTCCTGGCGATTGAGGGTGTCCAGATCGAGCTTGTATTCGCGCCCGTCCCGAGTCAGCGTCAGGCCTGACAGGTCTGCGTTCGAGGGGTCCACACCGGCCGCGCCAACGGCCTCCACCACGCTCAACGGTGTGGTAGTGATCGGCTGTTGGCCAGCTTTGAGCACTGCACCGGAAATCACCACGGTCTGGCTGGCGAAGCGCAATACGCTGACGTCGACCTGGGGGCTTTCGACAAATTGCGACAAGCGCTCGGCAATAAAGGCCCGCAACTCTTCGATGGTTTTACCGGCCGCCGGGATATTACCGATGTAGGGATAAAACAACGTGCCGTCCGGACGCACCAGACGCCCGTTGGCATCGAGTTGCTGTTGCGGTCCCGAAGGCGCCGTCAACTCGGGGTGATCCCAGACCGTGATAAACAACAGGTCGTTGGCACCCACGCGATAACCGCCTGGAACGTAGGACAACAACGCTGGGGGAACGGATTCGCGAACTTGCGTGGCCGCATCCATGGCAATCAATTTAGGCGTGATGGGAATAAGCTCCACCCGGCTACTTTCCGGAGAGCCGTCACTGACCATTTGACTGGTGTCCATGTGTTGACCAGGCGAAAACATACAGCCGTGCAAGCTGATACTTGCCAGCATAACAACAGATAATCTACGGATCATAATGGCACTACGCTAGTCGAGGGCAAATCTAAAACAAGATCACCCAGAAAGTTCTGAGTGATCTTGAACAACATACTTCGCGGGGTTTAGTTGGTACCCGTCGTACCACTAGTACCGGTTGTGCCACCCGTTCCAGAGGTACCGCCATTGGAACTGCCTCCAGAGTTTGAAGCGGCCGCCGCAGCGCCGACAATGGCCGCGCCGATCACCACGGTTTCTGCGACCGTCACTCCCCCAACCAGCGGGGTACTCAAGGACAATGGCTCGCTCACCTCTTCGCTCACTGCTTCGCTCGCCGTTTTGCTCGCCGGCTCATCCGCCGCCAACGCTGCAGTGCTCATGACAGCCAGCAAGCCGGCCGTAAGTAGTTTCTTCATATCAGACTCCTTCTCGACATCAACTCTGCATTAGATTTGAGACTAAGGGACCGGGAATGGAACAGCAGGTGAATGAACTGACACCCGTCAATTGAACGAGACAGTTCATGCACATTGCCTCCTTTGGAGAATGTCATTTATAGGGAGTGCATGCCATACGCCAAACCTCGTCACATCATGGACAAAAGCGCTTGCACCGAGCAGGACTTATTGACGGAAAAAGGCAATTTTCCAAGATGTTTGCTACATGAGAAGGCATTTTCGGCACAAACTCCCGAGAAAAAGTCACTCCCCCTTCACGCCTATTGTTATTATTAGTCAGGATTTTCCCGGCATCCTGTCCCGCTAGGTTCTATTGTGACTGAACATTCAAGGCTAAATAACATCAGGTCATAAATAGTTAATGTTAACTATAGACCAATATTAAGCCGTCATTCCCCGTTCAACACCGCGCGCAAGCGTGGGTTGCGCAAGTCTTTTTCCGAGAGTTGAGGCGATTCAACGGGCCAGGCAATGCCCAGCTCCGGATCATTCCAGAGCAGCCCACCCTCATCCTCGGGGAAATACAGATCGGTGCATTTGTATTGAAAATCGGCGGTATCGCTGAGCACGCAGAAGCCGTGGGCATAACCCGGCGGCACCCATAGCTGCAGATGGTTGTCGGCGGTCAACTTGACCCCTACATGTTCACCGCAAGTGGCCGATTCGGGATTGATGTCCACCACCACGTCGTACACCGCACCTTGGGTAACCCGCACCAACTTGCCCTGGGGCCGGGTCCGCTGGAAGTGCAAACCGCGCAATACGCCATACTGCGAGCGTGAGTGATTGTCCTGGACGAAAGGCAACTCGATGCCGGCGTCGCGATAACGCTGTTCGTGATAACTCTCGAGAAAGAACCCACGGGCATCGCCAAACACCTTGGGCTCGATAATCAGTACGCCGGGCAACCGGGTGTTGATGACATTCATTTCGAAGGCTCCGTCGTCAGTACGCGCGCCAGGTATTGTCCGTAACCGGTTTTGTGTAACGCGGTGGCTTGTTTATCCAGTTCCGCAGCCGACAACCAACCCTGGTGATAGGCCACCTCTTCAAGGCAGGCCACCTTCAAGCCCTGCCGCGCTTCGATGGTCTGGACGAAATGCCCGGCCTCCATCAACGAATCATGGGTGCCGGTGTCCAGCCAGGCAAAACCACGCCCCAGCACACTGACGTGCAGATCCCCGCGTTGTAGATAAGCATTGTTCACGTCGGTGATTTCAAGCTCGCCGCGTACCGAAGGCTTGACTTGCTTGGCGATGCTCACCACGTCTTTGTCGTAGAAATACAAACCGGTGACAGCATGGTCGGACTTCGGATGTGCAGGCTTCTCTTCGATCGAGATCGCCTTGCCGCTCTCGTCGAACTCGACCACGCCAAAACGATCCGGGTCGCTGACTCGATATCCAAAAACAGTGGCACCGGTCTGTCGTTGTGACGCTTCGCGCAACAAGGCGCTGAAGCCATAACCGTAGAAAATGTTGTCGCCCAGAATCAGCGCCACATTGCTGTCGCCGATGAACTCCTCGCCGATCAGAAAGGCTTGCGCCAGGCCATCAGGAGAAGGCTGTTCTGCATAACTGAGTTCAATGCCGAAAGAAGAACCATCACCCAGCAAGTTCTGGAAGTTGGGCAAGTCCTGGGGCGTGGAAATAATCAATATCTCGCGAATGCCCGCCAGCATTAATACCGACAGCGGATAATAAATCATCGGTTTGTCGTAGACCGGCAGCAGCTGTTTGGACACACCACGGGTAATGGGATGCAAGCGGGTGCCGGAGCCTCCCGCCAGAATGATACCTTTCATAGGGGATTCCCTTCGAAGTTAAATAGAGGCAGGTTTTGAATGTTTCAGCCGGTATGGCCAAGACGCACCGGCCGGTACTGACCGTTAAGGACCCGTTGCCACCAACCTTGATGCTCCAGATACCACTGGACCGTTTTGCGTATACCGCTCTCTAAGGTTTCCTGTGGCCGCCAAACGAGTTCACGCTCGATCTTGCCTGCATCGATGGCGTACCGAAGATCATGCCCGGGCCGATCCTTGACGAAGGTAATCAGCTCGCGATAACGCTCGACGCCCGTAGGCTTGTTGGGAGCCAACTCTTCAAGCAGATCGCACAGGGTTTCCACGACCTCAAGATTGGTTTTCTCGTTATGGCCACCGATGTTGTAAGTTTCACCGACCTTGCCCCGGCGCACGACCTCACATAACGCGCGCGCATGGTCCTCTACAAATAACCAATCGCGAATCTGCAAGCCGTCACCATAGACCGGCAGAGGCCGGCCGTGGATGGCATTCAGAATCACATGGGGAATCAACTTTTCGGGGAAGTGATAAGGGCCGTAGTTGTTCGAGCAATTGGTCACCAACACCGGCAGGCCATACGTACGTTGCCAGGCCCGAACCAAATGGTCCGAACTGGCCTTGGACGCCGAATAAGGTGAACTGGGCGCATAAGGCGTAGTTTCACTGAACAGACTATCGGTCCCTTCCAGATCGCCATATACCTCATCGGTGGAGATATGGTGAAAGCGAAAAGCCTGTTTGACCTGCTCCGACAGTCCGCTCCAATAACGTCGGGTCGCTTCGAGCAACGTATAGGTGCCAACAATATTGGTCTGGATAAAGTCCGCGGGGCCGTCGATGGAACGGTCGACATGGGACTCCGCGGCCAGGTGCATCACCGCATCCGGTTGAAATGCCGCGAATACCTGATCCAGCGCCTGAGCGTCACAGATATCGACCTGGAAAAAGTGATAACGCGGCGACTCGGCAATGCTGGACAGGGAGTCGGGATTACCTGCGTATGTCAACTTGTCAACGTTCGCGACCCTGCAAGTGGTTTCACTTATCAGGTGGCGCACCACGGCCGACCCAATGAAACCGGAACCACCGGTAACGAGGATTTTTTTTAACATGAGAGGAGATCCTGGCGGCGAAAAAAAGCTGAAATCGGTCATGCCCTGCCGTATTTATCTTCAAACCTTACGATGTCGTTCTCGCCGAGATAGGAGCCCGACTGGACTTCGATCAGTTCAAGGGGAATAACACCCGGGTTCTCAAGTGCATGCACTTGACCGATGGGGATGTAAGTAGACTGATTCTCGGAGACCAGATAAGTCTGCTCTCCGTTGGTCACTTTGGCCGTACCGCTGACGACGATCCAGTGCTCGGCTCGGTGGTGATGCATCTGCACCGACAACTTAGCACCCGGTTGCACCGTGATACGTTTCACCTGATACCGAGTGCCTTTATCTATCGAGTCATACATGCCCCACGGACGATAGACTTCTCTGTGGTTCGAGTATTCGTGACGATCGGCCTGCTTGAGGCGTTCCACTACTTTTTTAACGTCCTGCACTTGATCCTTACGCGCAACCAGAATGGCGTCGTTGGTTTCAACGATGACCAGCCCTTCGACGCCAATAGTCGCGATCAAACGGCTATTGGCGTGAACATAGGTATTGGACGTGTTCTCGGCGAAGACATCCCCCTTGAGCACGTTACCGTCAGCATCTTTTGCAAAGGCATCGGCAAGCGCGGACCAAGAGCCTATGTCACTCCATCCGGCATTCATCGGGACCATCACCGCATCGGCGGTTTTTTCCATTACTGCGTAATCGATAGAATCCTCGGGGCACGCAGAAAACAAAGCGCGGTCAACCCGAGTGAAATTCAAATCCTGCGAACCGTTACCCAAGGCCTCGATACACGCAGACAAAATGTCAGGCCGGAATTTTTGCAACTCTTCCAGATAACGGCTCGCACGGAACAGGAACATGCCGCTGTTCCAGAAAAATTTGTTTGTGAGCACGTACTCTTGAGCCGTTGCCAGATCAGGTTTCTCGACAAAACGGTTCACTCTATAACCGCCGCCGATATCGTCGCCCTTCTCGATATAGCCATACCCGGTTTCGGGGTAGGTAGGCACTATTGCGAAGGTCACTAACTTGCCTTCCATTGCCAGTCCAAGAGCGATCCTGATGCTCTCCTGGAAAGCCTCGACATCTTTAATCGTGTGATCTGCCGGCAAAATCAGCAGCATCGGGTCCTGACCTTCGACCGTGGCCTGCAGCGCGGCCAACGCTACCGCTGGCGCCGTATTACGACCTACGGGCTCAAGCAGGATATTGGCACCTTCCATACCCAGCTTTCGTAACTGTTCAGCAGCCAAGAACCGATGTTCTTCATTGCAAATGAGCCTGGGAGGTTGTATCTCCAAGCCATCAAGTCTATGAATAGTGGCCTGCAGCAAAGAAAGGTTGGTATCTATTAACGACAGGAATTGTTTAGGGTTCAGTTGTCGCGAAAGTGGCCATAGGCGCGAGCCAGAGCCTCCAGATAAAATAACCGGAATCATTTAGCACCTCATCGAAAAGTAACAGCCTGGATTAGATCGAAGTAATGGATGACTTATGAGGGGCGCCATTCAATGAAAAGCTGCTCATACGCACTCAACACTTTTTCCCATTTGAAACACTCGACAAATCTCGCGGCGCCGGCCTCTTTCATGTCCACAATTTTTTGCTCATCCGCCAGAGACTCATCCAGCAGACGCGAAAGAGATTGTTTGTCCGAGAAGTAAGCAGCCCCCTCGCCCACGACCCAACGGTTAAATGGGTTATCGTGAGCAATAATTGCGCACCCTGCGCCCAACGCCTCGACCAAAGAGGGGTTAGTTCCGCCGACGCGATGGCCATGGAGATAGAAGCGGCTGAAATACCTGAGTGCCTGAACGACGTTTGAATCGTAGATGGCCCCTGGAAATATCACCTCATTACTTGCCGCATCCATCACCTTCTTGTGATATTCGTTAGTGTTCGGCGTGAAGTTCCCAAGTACCACAAGCTTATGATTCCTGACCGAAGAACTGAACGCATCGACCATCTCGAAAAAAGAGTTTTCCGGTTCAGGCCTGGCAATAATGATCGAGAAATTCTTCGGCTCCAGGCCAAAACCCGCCAACACATCGACAGATGCCGATTTCACTTCATCACCACCGTAGGGAATCATTGTGATCTTATCGGCACTGACGCGAGTGGCGAGGTGGTCTTTAATCTTCGGATGGTCGGCAACCAAATGATTGCCAATCCAGCAACCCAAGCGCTCATTTATCCAGAACCAGGTTTTGGCAATCGGCCCCCACTTTTCTCTACGCCACTCGATACCGTCCATATTGATTATATTGGTCTGACCTTTTGCGCGTTGCAGCAGGTTAAAAATGGCTGTGTTGTACCCTAACGTCAAAAACAAACCTTTTTCACTCAACGCATGGCGCACAGCCTTGAAATCAAAAATGACGGTACCCAGTGCGCCTTCCCTAGAGACAGGTATGTGAACACGACGAATACCCCGCCATTCGGTTTCCGTTATTGCACCACTGCCGCCTTCCTGGCAATAAACGGTGATTCTCCAGCCCCTTTCCTTCAAGTAGATCGCTAACTTTTCGGCAAATGTCTCGAAGCCGCCATGTTGTGCTGGAATGCCTCTTATCCCAAGAACCAACAAGTGTCTATTCATAAGTTTCAAATACCTTAATATGCTGACGCGCTACGCACTTCCAATCATGTTTTTCTATCATTGCGGCTCGAGCTTTCTGCGAAATGTCCTCGGTAGCATCTGAGCCCAAGGCGACGAGTATTTGCCGAGCCAAATCTTGCGGGTTGTCCGTTTCAAACAAAAATCCATTTCGGCTGTCGTCGACCACTTCAACCATGGCTGGCAAACGTGAAGACACGGTAATGCAGCCGTACGACATCGCCATTAGCAGCACACCGCTTTGGTAAATTTTTTTATAAGGCAGGACCACAACATCGGCAGAAGAATAATAAAAGTCGACATCCTCATCATTAATATAGCGAATGTGTGGAATCACCACGTTGGATATATTTTTTGACTTTATTATTTCCTCATAATGCTGGAACGAGTCTTTCCACACCTTACCAGCGATTAGCAGCACGGCATCAGGCTCACGCTTTGAGACGATCTCCATCGCACTCAACAAAACATCCAGCCCCTTGACCTTTTTTATCTGGCCAAAGAAAAGTATGAGTTTTTTATCAACCGGCAACGACAAATGCTGTCGAGACAAAACCGTCTCCCGCCTTTTCACGAACGGAAGGTAGTTACCATGAGGAATAATCGCTATTTTCTTATCGATTCCCTGTGCCGAAATCACCGAGCGCAACTCTTGCCGGGAGAACTCGTTATGAACAATGAATTCCTCCGGCGCCCTCAATATCGAGGTGTGGGTTCGTGTCAGAGAACTCCCCGAAAACGATTCAACATCATGCACCGTCGCGACTATCTTTATTCCGCTAAGCCTCAACAGGTTGCACGTTATCAATTCGAGCAGTGAATATTGAAAAAAATGCAGATGACAAATCTTGCCGCCCTTTTTCTTTATATCAATGATCGATCTCGTCAAGGCCATAACAAACCTGGCCAGCCTGACAATTTTATTAGATTTACCGTAGACCCCTTTGAAAAATTTATTTATCGTGAAATTATTTGAACTTTGCTCCTGCGACTCAGGGCAAGTGTAGAGATGTACACAGGCATTATTCAGAACCAACCCTTGTCCAAGGCCGGTATTGTAATAATTCATTCCACCGTGCCCGCCTACTGGTTCAATTATGAAATAATCCAAATGAGCCATGAAGAAAACCCTTATTCAGTTCAATTTAACAACTGATATATTTCGTGAACGGCCGACTGCGCCAACTGTCTATGCGTGCTTTTTTCACCTGCAGCACCGACCTGGTATTGAGGCACAAACCGGCTTATCGCCCCCCTGTGAATCAAACACTCATCAGTGTGAGTCTCAGCGGTGAATTTTTTATTCTTGTCTGAATAATTGTATAAAGAGAATGGCGTACCTACCGCATAGGCAACCACCGCAGGATGCAATCGGGCACTAATCACATGCCTGGCATTTTTTATACACTCAATGGATTGATCAATATCACTGCCCGGAATTTTAAAAACCGAGAATCCGCAATCTTCCAACTCTCTCTCGGCATACAGCGATACTCCGGTATCGACCTCTGCATCCGCATTTAGCACGCCTATCTTATTAACACCCAATGCTCTGCATACCTTGATCGAAACGCCGAGCAACTGCCTGTATATATTGGCACTGGATTGTTCGCCATAACCTTCAAGATCACGTAAGCACACGATAATGTAATCATCTGCCCCATCCCGATTACTTATCCCTTGCGTATCGCCTATATCGAGCGCATATGCCAAGTCCACAGATTGCTTTATCTTTCCGGAGCGCACCCAAGGATTTATTTTTTCAACGGCCCGCAACGAATCCGAGTCTCTAATGTAAAGCGCTTTAGCTATTAACGTTGCAAGAAACAATATCAGGCGGGTCTTCAGTTTCTTATGATTGTCGACCCCAACACCCGCGTAGATAACATGCGCACCAAACAGGCGACCCAGCGCCATGTACTTGATCCCACCAGTCCCGCCCTCATCCATAAAGCAAGTGCCACCTCCCCAGATGATCGCAGAACTGTTCATTACTTTTTTGTAGGCGGCCAACGCGTTAGCCTTATTAAGCTCCACCACCCCCACATCATTATCGCTGATAAAGCTTTGTTTCTTGAGTGACTCTGCATCCCCATAAGTTAACACGGTAAACACCAAACCTGGCTTCTTCAGGGACAGGAGCGACTTTAGCATCAGGAGATCGCCGAAGTTATCTCCGTAATACCCAATAATAGAAACATTCATACGCTCACGCTCTTTCTATAAAGAAGATAGTACGAAACAGCTATGAAGAACTCGCTAACCACAATACTGGCACCAATGCCCTTTGCTTGAAAATTCATTAACAAGACGAACAACCCGACCTGTAGCACCATACCGATACTGGCGACCAGTATCTTTTTGCTCACCCACTCCTCGCTCAATAATGCAGCGCCAAAAGGGGTTGCGAAAAACCTGAACGGAATAGACAGTGCGGCTATTTGCAACACCTGCGCCGCGTAATCATATTCACCGCCAAACAGCAAATGAATAAGCTCTCGAGAATAGAAACTCAAGCCCGTCGCAAAAACAGCTCCTACTGCAAATGAATACAATGAATGCTTGATGGGCATGGATTTTTCCGCACTCGAAAGCGCATGGTATTTTTTTATTAAATAAGTATTGAACACCGTATTAGGCGCAATATAGAGCGCCGTGAGCAAGGTATTACAAATCGCCAGGTATCCAGAATAGGTAGAGCCATAGATCACCCCTAACAAAGAGATCGGGATCTGCAACTGAGCTATATTGAGAGCGCCATTCAACGAATATTTAATGGAGTCCTTCAAAAAATCTCGAATCTTTAACCCTGCTGCTTTTCCGTGCCGGGTTATTAAGGCAACACACAACACCAAGCAAAGAATATTAGCGGCCCCTAGGGCTGCCGCAGCGGTGGTAAAACTCGGGACCAGCGAATAAAAAATCGCCGCAACCAGCAATATCCTTGAAAGCGGCACGACCACTTGGCCAAACGAAATCCGCAGGGGACTGCTCTTAAGCTGACCTTGAGTGATCACAATCGCCTGAGAAGACAGTGCAACCACTCCTGTCGCCAGCAACACCGACTGCAAAAGATCTATGCCTGCTCCATACAACAGCACCATGCTGGTAGCATAGGCGCCCAGCGTATTGATCAACAGGCAAACGTAGGCAATTTGCATGTACCCGGTATATTCAGACGGTGACCGGCTGACACGCCTTAACAACAAACTATTGATGCCACTGAATGCCAGCGCCCCCAGTGTTATAGTAATTGCGTTGGAAAATGATATAAGGCCAAAACTGGCTGCGTCCAAGGTTCGACTGAGTATGACTTGAAGTAAAAAAGTCGCACCCGCAGCCCCAAACGACGAGATCAACAATTGAATTGCTTTCAAGGAAAATATCCTGCACGCGATTAGTCAGCGGCTTGAAATCGATCGTTCAATTTAAAATGCGTTTTCAACAGCAAGTATTTTTTGGATGCGGCGTCCGGAGCCAAGCCTCTTTTTGTTAATGACAGTTCGGGATTCCAGATATCAGCCTCTTTATAAGAGTGATAGAACCAGCTCCAGCCCTTTCGCTCGAACAGATCCAGTAATGTATTCATGTATAGTTCAGAGTCATCCACCGGACTATAGTTCGACACGCTGAACTCACCCACAACGACCGGTCCCGAGTGAACTAAAACCTGAGACAGCGTTTTCCTGAAATACAATTTCAAACTCTTTTCACTTCTTAGTAAAAATGGCAGGCGCTGATTGACGGGAAACTCATGCACGCCCTGATGCGTAAAATCGCCAGGATCGTAATAATGCAGGCTGCCTATAATTTTCTTGTCATCAATCAGGTTGGTGATCTCATTCCAATTGGAACGCTGCCCGTTAGGAATACCATTCGGTTGAAGGGTGATGCGAGGCTGAATCAATACAACTTTGCTTGGGGAAATCTTCAGGATTGTTTCTGATACCAGTTTTAAAAAATCAAGGTAGTTCGCAAGCTCAGCCTGCGCCGGCTCATTCAAAACGTCATAACCGATGACTATGCTTTCGTCCTTGTATTTCTCTGCCAGTTGCGCATAGCTCTTGATCAGCGCGCTCTTCAAATCGGCATTATGCCAATATTCGTCGCCCTTCGAACCCGAGTATTTTTTAATATTACCAGGAAAGGTATGAACATCGATCAGAACCAGGATATTGTACTTTTTTGCATACCGAATATAGCGATCAAGTACAACGACTGCCGTACTGTCCAACCCACCCTTTTCATCGAACAATGGATGTGATGCAAACGCTACGCGCACGGCATTAACATTCAATTCATCCAGATTCTTAAAATCCTGTTCACTTAAATTCAAATCAACATTAAAGCCTCGTAACGGCATGCCCACCTTATAATCCTGAGTACTTCGAGTCATTGCTTGGGTGCTAAACGCAAGCAGCAAAAGCATGACACACAAAAAAGCACTTCTAAACATATCGTTTCGCTCTGTCATTAAGGGCGCAGATTATTCCAAAATTTATCCAGATAATTGCCTGTATGCTATCTGCTCGGAATGACCAACCTTGGATGCCGGTTATTAATATTGCAATGATAGAGACCAGCGCCGCGGCCGAGGCATTGTTAACAGAAACATCCCCTGCCCTTTTGATCGTATTTTTATGAATTCTGTAGATGCCGTATATAAGAGCCAAATAGCTGATGATCCCTATCAGCCCCGTTTCGGCCATGACCAACAAATACATATTGTGCGCCGGGTACCTAAAGCTTTTAGACGCGCCAAACTCATCATACTGCTCCATGACATCGACAAAATTATTCCACCCCACGCCGATGATCGGATGTTCTACAAACATGTTGAGAGCAATTTTGGCCAAAATCAGCCTTGAGGTCGTACTCGACTCGGGCGCATCAAAAAATCGTGCGTAGAGGTTTTCCAGGTTGTAAATCGCACCCGCCATAATTACCAAGGAAAATATTACGGAGGTGTAGATGATTTTTTTGTTTCTTAGAATCGAACTACCATTCGGTCGCTTAAAGTAAAAAAGGCAAAGTCCTACTACAAAAAAATACAACACAATTTGAGTTCTTGAGTAGGTTAAGCAAATGACCACAAAACCTGCTGCGATCGCTCCGATGTACAACAGCCTGCCCTTTCCGTTTACCGCGCCATAGACACAGAACGGTAATAACAGCACCGTAAACAAAGAAAGTAACGCCGGGTGTCTTAACGTACCCGTGACCCGGGTGATTCCATTTTCTACAAAAAGCTCTTTAACTTGCTGAGCGTCTTCCGTGACATCTCCGGTTGCCAGTTGATACGCCGCATACAACGTTTCGAAGAGTATCAATAACGCTGCAACCTTTGTAAATTTCTCCATGGACTTGCCGTCATGAAAAACCGATCTCACCACAAGAAACAGGATGATAATCTTCCAGTGCCGGAAAATTTCATACACGGTAAAGCTTACCGCTTCCGAATTAATGATCGACACAGAGGACAACACGACGAAAAATATTGCCATCGCCGTTATACGGTCAATTTTTATCTTTTCCAGGTTGATTTGCTTACTGAAAAAAATGATCGACACCAGTATCAGAAAGAGAAATATATCGTAGGGCGCAATGGAAAGTTCCGCGCCCCCAAGGTGTATATCCGCCCCGGTCAATCGATACCTGAGATTGAAAGCCGTTGCCACTAGGAGCAACGGAAACAGCATATAGTTGACAAGGACCCTTACTGGCATTTTAGCTCTCGAGAATAGACGGACGTGGCTATTCTTTTACCGATATCAATAAATGGCGTCTCGATGTAACGATGAATCACCGCCGACGCCGTGTAAGTAATAACTATCGAGAGCGCGATAAACAGCGCAACCAGGTCACCGCTCAGATAACCGAGCGCTCTCGCAGTAATCATCACGGTGTCGATAATCAGAATATGAATCAAATACGTGGAGTACGACAGCACACCCAGTTTGACCAGCACCTTGTTCCTGAGGGGGGCTTTCGACAACTCCAATACTCTGGTGATCAAAGGCTGTCTGAATCGGCCGTTCAGTTTGAACACGATGGCCAGCACCGCCCATAAGGTGACCGAGGCAAAACTGGCAAAGGATCGGCTAATGAGGCCTATCCCCAAGACGATGACCCCGATCAAAAAACCGTTCTTTAACTCACCCTCACTATGGCGAATCAAATCGTGGGTCAACATGCCAATGATAAACACAGGGAGTTTTATAAGGATGAAGCTGCCGTAAGAGAATGTCAGGCCAGAGCGAGTTAGGAGCAGCAGCGCAAGCAAACTTGCCACCACGAGCAGTTCTTTCCCGCGTTTCAGCAGAAAGCCACCGACTAACAATGGAGCGATCAGATAAAATTGCCATTCCAGTGTCAGGCTCCACGCTGGAGCTAAAAAGGCATCCCCTGCATGGGGCAGTACCTGGTCCGGAATCACCCCCTGAAGCAGCACTAAACAAGGCATCAAATAAGCAGTTACATTGTTAGTAATACTCGTCCAGTAGCTCTCAACCGCGGCCATTTGCCCAGGTGTGTTCCATGGCATGTCCATGCGAACACTCATTCTTTCGTTAAACAACAAAGCAGCCATGAATATCGCGAGCAGATAGATTGGAATGATCCTGAAAGCGCGTCGGATAATATAGGACTTATAGTCGCCACTTTTTCCGCTTAAGGCTTTGGCTATAAAAAAGCCACTGAGACAGATGAAAATATCTACTGGAATAGCCGTGGCCAACAAGACCTCATTGATGACATGAGGGACGTTGCCTATTGCCTGACGGAAGCAGGAATACAGGTGGCCAAAAACGACCCACCACGCCATCAGTCCTCGAATAGACTCCAGCTCTATGTAGAATTCCTGTTTATTTGCCATGGCCATCTTTTTCTCAACTATCTATCAAGCGTAGTCACTTGGACAACAAATCCATTACTTGCCAATCGGCCAGATCCGGAAAATAGGCTTCTCATCAGACATTTTTGAAAAAACCACGCTACCGCCCCAGGATTTATAGTCAATTCCCTGAGAACACGATGCATTTTTTGTCGGGCAACACGGGTATCAGCACTTGCAGTTGCTGATACCGACCATCAAAACACTCAATACAACACAACAGACTGGGAAGGCTTACGCCCACCCGGCCGCACCCTGATCAACTGTTATCCGATTGATACTCGTAGTTGTAATAACCATAAGCACCATACCCATATTTAGCCGAAGCGCGTTTTTCTACCCCGTTGAAAATGGCGCCTTTCAACTCGATCCCGTTTTGAGCGAACCGGCGAATGGTCAGTTCTACTTCTCTGGAAGGATTAAAACCGAAGCGCGCCACAATCAAGTTTGTGCCTGACTGCCTGCCGACAATCGCTGCATCGGTCACCGCCAACAATGGGGGGGTATCCAGAATGACCAAGTCATACAGCTCACTGACCTGCGATAGCAGCTCAGTAAAGTTTCGATGCATTAACAGTTCTGAAGGGTTAGGCGGTATCTGCCCACGGCTGATGAAATCGAAATTATCGATCTCTGTTTTGTGGATAGCGGTTTTCAGATCACAGCGTTTGGCCAAGACGTCGGAGAGCCCGTTGGTGCTGGAAGTGTTCATGACTTTGTGTAGATAGCCCTTACGCATATCGACGTCGATCAGCAATACTCGCTGCCCTGTTTGGGCAATGACCGCTGCCAGATTGACCGATACAAAGGTTTTACCGACCTGCGGGCTGGGACCGGAAATCATCAGGCGATTGTTGCCAGCTTCATGCATCGCAAAATGCAGGCTGGTGCGCAAACTGCGAAGTGCTTCAATCGCCAGGTCGGTGGGGTGATTGACGGCCAGCACCGAGATACCCTTGCCAGAACGCTTTGCACGCGTGCTTTTTTCTTCCTCATTCTTTTGCAGCACGCTGTAGGGAATGGACGCGTACACCGGGAGCCCGAGTTGCTCAATGGCCTCCGGGCTTTCCAGTCCGCGATTCAATGCCTTGCGCAGCAGCACTAGCAGCACTGCCAGGAATCCGCCCAGAAAGGTGGCAATCAGAACAATCAGGACCTTTTTAGGCTTGATCGGCTTGATCAAATTCACATCCGCCGTATCGATCAAACGCACATTGCCCACCGTCCCGGCGCGCATCACATCGAGTTCCTGGGATTTATTCAGCAGCTGGGTATAAATCGCCGTACCCACTTCGACGTCGCGAGTCAGGCTGAGCAGTTCTTGCTGGGTCGAGGGAAGGTCCTGGACCTTCCCTGCCAGACGTTGTTGTTTGCTACTCAATTCTGCAATCTGAGCAAGTAGGGCCCGGTAGGCCGGGTGTTGACGGGTGAACTTTCTGTCCATCTCCGCTTGCTGGAGTTTTAGCTGAGAGATAGCGGTGTCCAGCGAAACGATCTGGTCCAAGATCGCCTTGGTTTCCAGGCTGATGTCCACGGACTTGGTGCGCGTCTGGTACGAATTGAGCGCATTGCCAGCCTTCTCCAGATCACTTTTGACCTGAGGTAGCTGTTCTTTCAGAAACTCCAGACTTTGCGCGGCTTCGGCAGACGTCCGTTGTACGTTTTGCTCGACATAGAGTTCGGAAATCTTATTGAGGATTTTTACCGCCAATTCCGGCTCGGTACTTTCCAGTGCCAACCCGATGATACCCGACTCTTTCCCACGCTCGATCACATCCAGCGCCTCCTGATAATCCAGGATGCTGGTCAACCGTGGTTTGCGGATAACCCGAAACCGTGTTCCAGGATTGGCACGCAACTCTTCGACAAACAGTTTAACACCGCGTTGATCTACAGGCTCTCCAACCCGCCCTTCAACTAACAGTTCGTCAGTTTCATCGAACAGTTGGAAACTGCCGTTTTCACCAGCAATGAAAGTCAGTTTTTTGGCTAACTTATCTTGTGGCAGCTCGAGGCGAGCTATTTTTAACGATTCGCCACCCCAAGCGTAGCTCGTCATACCCAACAAAGGGTTGGCTATTTCATCAGGGTTAGCATTATTAAATCGACGTGCAATGAACTCGCCAAAAATGGGGAAGTAGCTGGGCTCTACGATAATGGCCAGTTTCAGCTCATCGACTGTTTTGCCAATCACCGCACGAGACTTGATCAGCTCGATCTCAGTCGCCGAAGGCGACTCTTTTCCCAGCATGCTGCTGACATCCGAAAAACCCAGCAAGTCGTTCTTCTTCGCTTCGACCTGTAACAGCGCATTCGCCTGGTATACCGGGGTCGCCAGCACCGCATACGCGGCCCCGGCCACCATGAAGGCACCGGTAATCGCACCTATCAGCCATTTATGGTCGATGAGTGTTCCAAACAGGCCGAGAAGATCAATCTCGTCATTGTCGTCGTCCCGCACGTTGACTACCGGTGCTTGCTGCATAAGTCGGATTCTTTGCCTTGATTACGATTCAAAAAGGAAGTGGCCATCAGCGTGCCAGACGCTGTGCCCATGCGTGTACGGCTTCTTCGATCAACGCATAAGCGTGCACAAAAGCAGGTTTGCCTTGACGGTAGGGGTCGCTGATCTCTCGATCGTCCTGCCATTTGCCCAACAACAACACTTTGCCCCGCGCTTCAGGGGCAATGTTGAGCACGCCACTGACATGCCGCCGCTCCATCACCAGAATCAAGTCCGCCTCACTGACGGCTTGAGAAGTGAGCTGAACGGCCTGGTGCTCATGGGGCAGATGACCATGCTCTGTGAGTACGGCGTGTGCTGTCGGCTCGATGGGCTTGCCCGTCAGGGCGGCAAGGCCGGCTGAACTGACCTGAATATCGGAATGGACGAGTGCCCCACGCAGCAAATGCTCCGCGGTGGGACTGCGGCATATATTGCCAACACAGACAATCAAAACCCTTTTAAGCAAGATGACCTTCCCCGTCTTGTCAACATTGGCGGTGACCTAGCACTTGCCGAACATAAGAGCTTTAAATTACGAATGAGCCCGGGCATTTATAACGACCAGGAACTGCGACTGAAACTTTCAAACAATCAATGCGTATTTATTACCATGACGCTTGAACAGCCCTCAACTTTTTATCCAGACAAAAAATAACATCGCACTCTCCAGAGTACGAAAATAACAGTTAGTGAATTTATTCAGACAATTTCTAACGGTTGTCGTTTTCTGGCGACTGTTCAATCTAAATTATACTGAAATAGCGAATGACTAATGTATAGCCGTTCCGCTACTGCATTGCCAGGGTGTCGAACATTTGGTTAGTAGTTGGGTAAGGGACGCCTTGGGCAATAACTCTATTTACAGCGGGTTACGTCACGAGCATGCCGTGGAACAACCGGGCATGCTCGCCGGCCAATCGGCTGCTCGATGTCTCCCCTGCCCGCGCCTGGCGAGAAGCATGGCGTGCAGACCATTCGCAGCCCCTGGCGCGTTGCGAACATTGTTCTTGAGTGACCGGGCCGCTTCGAGCCCGCACTCCCCAGCGTGACCGGTTCGGCCAGCCTGGATCGAACCTTTCCTACTGCCATCAGCTATTCCATCAGTCTACTTTCAAGGACGCTTCCATGATTCGTAAATGCCTGTTCCCCGCCGCCGGTTATGGGACCCGCTTTTTACCCGCCACCAAGGCCATGCCGAAGGAGATGCTGCCGATCGTCAGTAAGCCGCTGATCCAGTATGCCGTCGAGGAAGCGCGTGACGCCGGCCTGCAACACATGGCCATCGTCACCGGTCGCGGGAAGCGCGCGCTGGAGGATCATTTCGATACCAGCTACGAGCTGGAGCACCAGATTCGTGGCACCGATAAGGAAAAGTTCCTGCACGGCACTCGCGAGCTGATCGATACCTGCAGCTTTTCCTACACTCGTCAGGTGGAAATGAAAGGCCTGGGGCACGCCATTCTCAGCGGCCGCTCGTTGATCGGTGATGAGCCATTCGCCGTGGTGCTGGCCGACGACCTGTGCCTGAACCTGGAGGGGGATGGAGTTCTGGCGCAAATGCTCAAGCTTTATGAGCAGTTCCGCTGTTCGATCGTGGCGATCCAGGAAGTACCCCGCGAGCAGACTCAGAAGTACGGCGTGATTGCCGGCGAGTTGATTCGCGAGGGGATTTACCGGGTCAACAGCATGGTCGAAAAGCCCCGTCCGGAAGACGCTCCGTCCAACCTGGCGATCATCGGTCGATACATTCTGACCCCCGACATCTTCGACCTGATCGCTGACACCGAACCTGGCAAGGGCGGTGAAATCCAGATCACCGATGCGCTGATGAAGCAGGCCCAGAACGGCTGCGTACTGGCTTACAAGTTCGAGGGGCGACGCTTCGACTGTGGCGGTGCCGAAGGTTATATCGAAGCCACCAACTTCTGCTTCGAGCATCTGCATCAAAACGCCCTGTGATGTTGCTGTCCCCCGATATGGTCTTTATCACCTTATGGACGAAGCCTCTATGAATACGTTGAGCGGTTTCAAGGCAGATGACAGTCGCCACCCGTATAGCGCTGACCTTAAGCACAACCTCGCGTACCGCATCGTGCGCGCCTATGCGTCGGAACTGATTTTCCCCCGCGTGCGAAAACCACCGGTACTGCTGGTGGAACGCATCGGCGCGTTCCCCTCCTCCGGGGAGATCCGCCGCCAAGTCAAGGATGGTCCGGCGCTGCTGGCGAGCATCAAGCAGCGTTATGCCCGCGACGCCCTTGACCTCAACGAGAGCAGCGGGCTGAACCTGGTCTTTGCCGACTGGCGCTTCAGCTTGCGCCTCTCGGGCGAGGGTTGCGTAGCTTGCCTGACCGTGGAAAGTCGGGGCGACAGCTCGCTCCTGCAGCGCAAAACCGCCGAGCTGCTGGGGCAGATCGATGCAGGGAGGGCATTTGAATGAACGCGATTGCCGAACACGCCACCAAAGCCTGGTACCTGGTCCAGTGCAAGCCCAAACAAGATGAGCGCGCCGAAGAACATTTGCAGCGCCAAGGCTATGCATGTTTTCGCAAGACCTACAGACGTGAGCGCATGTTGCGCGGGCAACGTCGAGTGATCAGCGAGTCGCTGTTTCCGGGCTACCTGTTTATTCAACTGAGCCTTCAGGACAGCTGGGGTCCACTGCGCTCGACCCGCGGCGTTTCGCGGGTCGTCGGGTTTGGCGGTCAGCCATTGCCGATCCGCGATGCGCTGATCGACGAACTCCAGGAACCAGACAGCCAGGCGATCGTGACCACGCTGTTGAAACACGGAGATGCGGTGCGCATCACTGAAGGTCCGTTCTGCGATCTCGAAGCGGTGTTCCTGGCCATGGACGGTGAAGAACGGGTACTGCTGATGATGAATTTGCTGCAGCGTGAACAGCAAATCAGCCTGCCACTGGCGCGGGTCAACAAGCTTTAGATGCTTTTAGCTGCTTACACAAAAACGCCGCTCAACAACAAGCGGCGTTTTTTATCAACACAGGAAAACCTACGCCCCTTCCGAGAGGTGATTCCAGTCGACCCAACCCAAAAACCACGTCGCCAGAATCAGTAAACCGAAGGCGATCCGGTACCAGGCAAACACCGCATAACTATGGTTGGCGATGAACTTGAGCAACCCGCGCACGGCAATCATCGCAAAGACGAAAGCGGCGACAAATCCCAGGGCAAACACCGGCAAATCTGCGGCCTGGAACAGGTCGCGATATTTATAGCCCGAGTACACCGCGGCCCCCACCATTGTCGGCATCGCCAGGAAGAACGAAAACTCGGTGGCCGTCTTGCGTGACAGGCCAAACAGCAACCCGCCGATAATCGTCGATCCCGAACGCGAAGTGCCGGGAATCATCGCCAGGCATTGTGCACATCCGACTTTCAAGGCATCGGTCCAGCGCATCTCGTCCACGTGATCGACCACTACCACGTGCTCGCGCTGTTCAGCCCACAACATGATGATCCCGCCGATCACCAGCGCCACAGCCACGGTGATCGGGTTGAACAGATATTGATGGATTTTGTCGGCAAACATCACCCCCAGCACCACCGCCGGCAAGAAACCGATCAGCAAATTCAGAGTAAAACGTTGCGCATTACGCTGGGTCGGCAAACCCGTGGTGATGTCCAGAATCTTGCGACGGAACTCCCAGACGACCGCCAGAATAGCGCCCAACTGAATAATGATATTGAACGCCATGGCTCGCTCACCGCCAAAGTCGAGCAGGTCCGCGGCAATAATCTGATGGCCTGTACTGGAGATCGGCAAAAACTCTGTGAGTCCTTCAACCAGCCCTAGAATCGATACTTGCGTGGTGGTCCAGAAGTCCATTAATCCCCCGTTAACCCCTTTCGGCTGAAAGGTCTGTTGTTGGTTCCGAGCAGCTGTCGGGTCAACGGAGAATTAAAACGCATTACCTGCCGGCTTGAGGCAAACGTTATAAAACGTCCATGACCAGGGCTATGACCACCTCGACAGCCCTACCCGCCTGCTACGCTTTGCGTTCATGACTGGAGGAATAACCATGCCGGACGATCCTCCCCCCGCCCTGCTCGACGCTTGATGGGCGCCTGAAGATGAAATTGACCTGGAAGACTGACACTTGTGTATCGCAAATCCATGGCTGCCACTCATCGTCAGCTCGTTGACGTTTTGAGTTTGGGCGCGCGCAATGTCTACCCCCAAAATGATCGCCCAAGAGAACATTCCACATGGCAAAGATCATAGTGCTCGCTGGTGACTTCCCGCAGTGCGACGGGGAATATCACTCGGGTACCATCACGCTCAAAACGGCCCTTAAGCCACGATTGGGGAAAAGCTTCCCGGTCTCGGAATTTAAAGATCTAACGATCCAGAACACGGACTCCAACAAGAATATAAAGAGCGCCATCGGCCTGGGCATTGCGGGCGCGATGTTGTTGGGGCCGGTCGGTGCCATCGCTGGCTATCTGCTCGCGGGCAACAACACGGAAGTGACCTTCATGGCCACCCTGAAGGACGGTGGCAAGCTCCTGGCGGCAACCGATAGCGAGACCTTCGAGGACATCTCGGCACGTGCCCACAAAAAAAACCGCCCCGGTCGCCGAGGCGTCCCTCGCGAATCATTTAACAACGACTCCATTCACTGATCCGCTGCCCCCGTGACCGCGAAGATGTTGCAGGGCACTCTATACAGAACATGCTCCGTCGTACTGCCCACCCACTTGCCCAACCCCTTGCGATGCGCATTGCCCATGACGATCACATCGGCCCGGTGATGCGCTGCAAAGTCAGCCAGCGCTTTGCCGGGCGGGCCCGCAACGAAGTGTTGTCGCTCGGTGGGCACGCCAAAGTGGTCGGCCAATGCGATGAATGACTGATGCAGAGACTTGCGCAGGTCACTGTTGAAGCCTGGCATCGTCACTGCCCCCGCGCCTGCGTCGGCTATATGCGTCAGCGATAGATCATAGGCATGCAGCAAATGCAGTTCTGCGTTGCATTGCATGGCCAGTCCGTTCGCTGCCTGGATGATGCGGTCGTTGATGCCGGTGATCTGCGTATCGGGTTGCGACGGATCGACCGCCGCCACGATCACCCGCGGCAGCGGACACCTGACTTCGCTGACCAGATGCACAGGCACCGGACATTCGCGCAACAGGTGCCAATCCAGAGGCGTAACGAAAACACGCTTGAGTGCAGACTCGTGCTGCACGTCCTTGATCACCAGATCCGGCTGCATTTCTGCCACGTGCCGAAGGATTTCTTGCAACGCGCTGCGGGTTATAAGCACTTCGGTGCTTACCGTGACCCCGCGCCCGCGTATCAGATCTGCTTCATCCTTCAGCCACTTTTCGTTCTCTTGCTGACAGGCCTCACGAAACCGCGCACCGGCGCTCATCAACCCCAAAAGGTGAGAGTCTTCGATAAACACCGTGATGTGCAGCGCTGCGCCAGTGGCTTCGGCGATGGCGACAGCTCGTTCCAACGCCGGGGTGTGACGCATGGCTGGGCCGGCTATCAGAAAGAGTCGTTGATATTGGCTCATGTAACACCTCCAAACGTTCCGGGATATCTGACTCCCCCCAGCGCTCTCGCCTGTCAAACCACCGACGATTGGCTATCGCCTCAACTAACGGGATCGACACTATCAATATACGCCTTGATTGAATAAGCGAGTGATAGACGCGCCACGTCACACCGAATCCGATGTTCCGGATTCGGTGATGACCCAACACTACTTCTGCGCGTATTTCGTGCCGTGCGAATCGTTAAGCTGTGCCTGCATCAGCCCCCACTCACGTTGAATGATCGAGTAAGGAATAAAGATACTGATCCGCTCAGCGCCCTTTACCCCAGGGTGAAAACTCACATCGTGAAGTGTGGTGGAGAAGAATCCGACATTAATACCGACAATGCTGCCGTCATTGGCGATAACCGGCCCACCCGACATCCCCTTGATCATCGGGGCATCATGGATGGCATAGCGTTCGCCGCTGCCTTCATCACTGTTGATGAAAGGCGCCGGATACACCTTGCCTTGCCCGCTGACCGTTGTCATATACGGGCTCGTTCCCACGGCAGTGATGTGCTCACCCACGCGCGGTGCGCGCCATGACGGATAATGGCCGTCAGCCTTGTGCTTGATGAAGACCAGGTCGCAACCGGTGCTGCAGCTGTATATCACATTGCGAATGAGTGGGGTGTGGCGGGTGGTGACGGCGTAATCCTCGTTCCATTGCACGGCCGAGGCGGTGTACAGATAGGGCAAGGGAAAGCCTGAGAAGACTGAGAAATATGAATCGTTGGCAGGTCCCGACAAGTCGGGTTTTACCATACCGTTGCATCCTGCAATACCAGCTCCTATTAAAAAGTAGGCCATGATTTTAATCATGATGTTCACCGACTTATAAGGAGATTTTAGTTTTTGTTGTGTCAGGTTTTTAGTGATCAGATTGTTGTAGTTGTTCCTCGCTGCCTGTTCTGGTGGGTAATGTATGGCTTAGGTTGTAAGCGTGTGTATGAATTAATTGCGCTAAGAACAATCGCTTTTCGTTACATATAAAAAACTTCAAATATTTGGCGCCTGAAAAATGTCACATGCACCAAAATAAATATAAATGGAAGTTGCACTTAATAAGTGTAAAACGCGTGAAACAGTACTTTTAGAGCGATTTAGAGCACGTTGGAATGCCGCGGCAACCTAACAGAAATCAGTGCCGCGAAAATAACAAATGCGCTGGATATCCATAAACACGCTTCCAGCCCGAAGACCTGAAAAACCCAACCGGAGAGCACGGTGCCGATCAGCCGTCCCATGGCGTTGGACATGTAGTAGAAGCCCACATCCAGCGATACGCCGTCTTCCTTGGCGTAGGACACGATCAGGTAGCTGTGCAGCGAGGAATTCACCGCGAACAACGCACCAAAGATCATCAGACCGCCCAACAGCACCCACTGTGGCGACAACCCGGTGTTCAGCCCCAGCGCGATTGCCGCCGGCAGGCCTGCCAAGGCAACCGCCCAAAGAAACGCGGCGCGGCCATCCGGGACATGCCCTCGTTGCTTGCCGGTGATCCGCGGCGCGAGCGATTGCACGATGCCGTAGCCAATCACCCAGGCCGCCAGGAATCCACCGACCTTCCAGAAGTCCCAGCCAAAAACGCTGCTCAAGTACACCGGTAAAGCCACGACGAACCAGACATCGCGGGCACCGAACAGGAACATCCGTGCCGCCGACAAGATGTTGATGGCCCGGCTCTTGGAGAGAATGTCGCGGAACCTGGGCTTGGCTTTCGCCTTGCCCAGGTCCTTTTTCAACAGGATCAGGCTGCCGAGCCAGATCAGCGAAAGAACGCCTGCCATGGCCAGCAGCGCCCCTCTGAAACCGATCAGGGCGAGCAATGCCCCGCCGAGAAAGAAACCGACGCCCTTGAGGGCATTCTTCGAGCCGGTGAGGATGGCTATCCATTGATAAAGCGTGCCCCGTTGCCCGTCGGGCACCAGAAGCTTGATCGAGCTTTTGGCGCTCATCTTGTTCAGGTCTTTGGCGATCCCCGACAGTGCCTGCGCCCCCATCACCCAAGGAATCGTCAGCCAGGCCACCGGCACCGTCAGCATCAACAGCGCCACCACCTGCATCCCCAGCCCGATGTTCATGGTCCGGTTCAGCCCCAGTCGCGCGCCGAGATAACCGCCCAGCAGGTTGGTGATCACGCCAAAGAGTTCGTAGAACAGAAACAACGCCGCGATTTGCAACGGGCTGTAGCCCAACCCGTGAAAGTGCAGCACCACCAACATGCGCAAGGCACCGTCGGTGAGGGTAAAAGCCCAGTAATTGCCCGTAACAAGCAGGTATTGCCGCACTGACGGCGCGAGGGCTGACAAGGCTTTCATCAACGCTCCTTAAACGGCCAGACCGACCATCCTGGCCAATTCGACGGTGCGGTTCGCGTACCCCCATTCGTTGTCGTACCAGGCATAGATTTTGACCTGGGTGCCGTTGATGACCATGGTCGACAGCGCATCGATGATCGATGAGCGCGGATCGGTGCGGTAGTCGATGGACACCAGCGGACGCTCCTCGAAACCGAGAATACCTTTGAGTTCGTTCTCGGATGCGACCTTGAGAAACCGATTCACTTCGTCAACCGTGGTGACGCGCTCGACCTCGAACACACAATCAGTCAGCGAAGCATTGGCCAACGGTACGCGCACTGCGTGGCCATTCAGACGCCCGCGCAGCTCCGGGAAAATTTCCGCGATGGCGGTGGCCGAACCGGTGCTGGTCGGGATCAGGCTCATGCCCGAAGCCCGCGCACGGCGCAGATCCTTGTGGGGTTGGTCGAGAATGCTTTGGGTGTTGGTCAAGTCGTGAATGGTGGTGATCGAGCCGTGGCGAATGCCTAGCGCTTCATGGATCACCTTGACCACTGGCGCGAGGCAATTGGTGGTGCACGACGCCGCGGTAACGATGCGATGCTCCGCCGGATTGAACAGTTGATGGTTGACGCCCATGACGATGTTCAGCGCGCCCTCTTCTTTCACCGGAGCGCTGACCACCACGCGCTTGACGCCCTGGTCGAGGTACGCCTGAAGCACCGCGACAGTCTTCATCTTGCCGCTGGCTTCAATCACCAGATCGCAGCCCGACCAATCGGTATCGGCAATCGCCTTGTTGGCGGAAACCTTGATGCGCTTGCCGTCGATGACAATGCAGTTACCTTCGGCGCTGGCTTGATCATTCCAGCGACCATGCACCGAATCGAAGTTCAGCAGGTGCGCATGCGTCGCCGCGTCGCCTGCCGGGTCGTTGATCTGCACGAACTCAAACTCCGGCCAGTGCCAGGCGGCGCGCATGGCGAGACGACCGATGCGGCCAAAACCATTGATGCCCACTTTGATAGTCATGTTGGTGTGCTCTGTATCTGTTGTCAGGGATAGGCTTTTGAAATTATCGAACCGGACAGCAGGCGGCTGCCCGTTCAGGGCGCTCACCCATGTCTTCAAGACGTTTGGCATCCGCGCTTAGCCAATGCTGGTTGGTTTCAAGCACGACAGTCAGCATTTGAAGCACCCAGTCAGGAAGACTCGGGTGCAACCGGTAGTAAACCCATTGGCCTTGTCGACGGTCCGACAGCAATCCGCTGGTGCGCAACTGCGCCAGGTGCCTGGAGACTTTCGGCTGGCTCTCATCCAACGCACAGGTCAGCTCGCAGACACACAACTCTCCCTCGCGGGCGATGAGCAGCATCATGCGGACCCGGTTGTCGTCAGCCAGGCATTTGAAAACAGTGGTCGGCGTCAGAGAGTCAGCCATTTCGGGTCTCGGCGTTTGGGTTTCATACAGCAACACGGGCTTCGCGACACAGGCAAGCCTCATCAATATGCGTTTTGCCGAATATATGTTTTTCCGTATATGCGGTAAAGCAGCAAATCTTCGACCAACACAACCAGCGTCCTGACGTTCGTGCGGTCCCGGGAAGATCAGCGAAAGGATTTCGTATACCCTATCGCTATCTCACTCCAAACGATCGCCGCCGTGAACCTACCCAAACTCAACGCTCCCGACCTTGGCAATACGCCTTCGACCTCGGAAATCATCACCCGTCATTTGCGCGACGCGATCGTCGCCGGGCATTTCGCCGAAGATGAGCCGATTCGCCAGGACGACATTGCCCGCCAGTTCAACGTCAGCAAGATTCCAGTGCGCGAGGCCCTCAAGCGGCTGGAAGCCGAAGGGTTGGTGATGTTCCAGCGCAATCGCGGGGCGATGGTCACGCGGGTTTCCGATGCCGAGCTGGCGCAGATGTTCGAAGTGCGCATGTTGCTGGAAGACAAAATACTGCGCCTGGCCATCCCCAACATGACCGAAGAAACCTTCGCCCGTGCCGAGCGTATCTGTCAGGAATTCATCGGCGAGGACGACGTGGGCCGCTGGGCCGAGCTCAACTGGGAGCTGCACGCCTGCCTCTACGAACCGGCACAACGGCCGTTTCTGGTCAGCCTGATTCGTTCGGTCAACGACAAGCTGGAGCGCTACCTGCGCATGCAAATGAGTCTGTCCGCCGGCAAGGAACGGGCCGATCACGAACACCGTGAAATCCTCGCGGCTTGCCGTGCCGGCGATGTGGAGCTGGCGGTGAAGCTGCTGGACGAACACATTGCCGGGGTCTGCAAGACCCTGTTCGAACACCTGCCCCACGCCCACTGACGGTTCAGGATGCTGTGCCGATTTCGTCATCGGCACAGGATAAATCCATCAAGCCGGCACCTCGCCGCACAGGCCACTCTTGCGTTCACTCATCTGAACGGACGTGGCCCTTCCATGAAACGCATCACCGTGATCGACTCCCACACCGGCGGCGAACCGACCCGTCTGGTGACCGCCGGTTTTCCTGACCTGGGCACCGGCAGCATGGCTGAACGGCGCAAGCGGCTGGCCGACCATCATGATCAATGGCGCGCGGCCTGTGTGCTGGAACCACGAGGCAGCGACGTGCTGGTGGGTGCCCTGCTCTGCACACCGGTAGACCCGAGCGCCTGTGCCGGGGTGATTTTCTTCAACAACACCGGTTACCTGGGCATGTGCGGCCACGGCACCATCGGCCTGGTGGCGTCGTTGGCGCATCTGGGCAAAATCGGCCCCGGCGTGCACCGCATCGAGACGCCAGTGGGGACGGTGCAGGCGACCCTGCACGAAGACCATTCGGTGAGCGTGCGCAATGTGCCGGCCTACCGTTACCGCAAGGCGTTGGTGTTGCAGGTGCCGGGCATCGGCCAAGTTGTCGGCGATATCGCCTGGGGCGGCAACTGGTTTTTCCTGATCGCCGAGCATGGCCTGCGGGTGGCCGGCGACAACCTTGACGCGCTGACCGCTTATACCTACGCCGTGCAACAAGCGCTGGAAGCCCAGGGCATTCGTGGCGAAGACGGCGGGTTGATCGACCATATCGAACTGTTCGCCGATGACGATCAAGCCGACAGCCGCAACTTCGTACTCTGCCCCGGCAAGGCCTATGACCGCTCACCGTGCGGCACCGGCACCAGTGCCAAACTGGCCTGCCTGGCCGCCGACGACAAGTTGCAACCGGGGCAGATCTGGCGTCAGGCCAGTGTCATCGGCAGCGAGTTCGAAGGTTCTTATGAATGGCAAGGCGAGCGCATCGTGCCGACCATTCGTGGCCGTGCCTTTATCAGCGCTGAAGCCAGTTTGATCATCGAACAAGATGACCCGTTCGCCTGGGGCATTCGCCCATGAGCGAGGGCCTGGTGGCCGATGTAATCGTGATCGGCGCCGGCATCATCGGCGCCGCCTGCGCCCAGGCACTGGCCCGTCGTGGCTTGCAGGTGTTGGTGCTGGACGCCGGCCTGCACGGTGCGACGGCGGCAGGCATGGGCCACCTGCTGGTGCTCGATGACAACCCGGCCGAATTGGCCCTGAGCCAATATTCCCTGCAACGCTGGCGTGAACTGGCGCCGGACCTGCCCGACGGCTGCGCCTACCGCAACAACGGCACACTGTGGCTGGCGGCCAACGCCGAGGAAATGGCGGTCGCCCACAGCAAATACCTGAACCTGAAAGCCCAAGGCGTGGCGTGCGAATTGATCAGCGCCCGCGCTTTGCGTCAGCGTGAACCGGAACTGCGCGAGGATCTGGAAGGCGGCTTGCTCATCAATGGCGACGGCATTCTGTATGCGCCGGCGACGGCCCGCTGGATGCTCGACACACCGAACATCCGTCAGCATCGGGCGCGGGTCAGCGCGGTCGATGGTAATCGCGTCTGCCTCGATGACGGCCATTGGTTGCGGGCCGAAGCCGTGGTGTTGGCCAACGGCATTCAGGCCAGCGAACTGTGCCCGGAGTTGCCCATCGAGCCGAAAAAGGGCCACCTGCTGATTACCGACCGCTACCCCGGCACCGTCACCCACACCTTGGTGGAGCTGGGATACGTCACCAGCGCCCACAACGCCACCGGGCCATCCACCGCCTGCAATATTCAGCCGCGCCCGACCGGGCAATTGTTCATCGGTGCCTCACGGCAATTCGGCACCACCGACCCACAGGTCGAAGGCTGGATGCTGGCGAAAATGCTCAAGCGTGCCGCCGAGTACATGCCAGGCCTGGCCCGGCTCAACGGCATCCGCGCCTGGACCGGTTTTCGCGCCGCCAGCCCCGACGGCCTGCCGCTGGTGGGCCAGCACCCACAGCAGCAGGGCTTGTGGCTGGCGGTCGGGCACGAAGGGTTGGGCGTCACCACGGCCCCCGGCACGGCCGACTTGCTGGTGGCGCAGCTGTTCAACGAAACCCCGCCACTGACCGCCCAACCCTACCTGCCCCAGCGTTTCCTCGGAGAACCCGCCTATGCCTGAATTACTGCTGGACGGCCGCGCCTTGAAGGTGGCCGAGGGCACCAGCGTCGCCGCAGCCTTGGCGCTGGGCAGCGACGGATGCACGCGCACTTCGGTCAGTGGCCAACGCCGCGCACCGCTGTGCGGCATGGGCATTTGCCAGGAATGCCGGGTGACCATCGACGGCCGGCGACGCCTGGCCTGCCAGACACTGTGCCGCGACGGCATGCAGGTGCAGACATGCCCATGAACGAATACGCCGATCTGCTGATCATCGGAGCCGGCCCCGCCGGCATGGCCGCTGCTCTTGCCGCTGCCCCCAGTGGCGCACGCATCGTCATGCTCGACGACAATCCGCTGCCGGGTGGGCAAATCTGGCGTGACGGTCCGCAAGCCAATGTGCCCGATCAGGCCCGTCGCCTGCGTGAACGTTTGCAGGCGTGCAGCAACATCCACCGTCACACCGGCACCCGGGTGATCGCCAGTCCCGGTCCGAAACAACTGTTGGTCGAAAATGACGATGCCGGTTGGCTGATCAGTTATCACCGATTGATTCTGTGCACCGGCGCCCGCGAGTTGCTGCTGCCCTTCCCCGGCTGGACGTTGCCCGGCGTGACCGGCGCCGGTGGTTTGCAGGCGCTGATCAAGTCGGGCCTGCCGGTGCAGGGTGAGCGCGTGGTGATCGCCGGCAGCGGCCCGCTGTTGCTGGCCAGTGCCGCCACGGCGAAAAAACACGGCGCGCAGATCCAGCGCATCGCCGAGCAAGCCTCGCGCACCGCCGTCGCCGGTTTCGCCGCGCAACTGCCCCGTTGGCCTGGCAAATGGCTGCAATCGTTCAGCCTGTTCGACCGCCATTACCGCACCGCGACGCATGTGCTGGCCGCCCTTGGCACTGATCGGCTGGAAGGTGTGCGCCTGCAACAGCAGGGCAAAATCGTCGAACTGGCCTGTGATCGGTTGGCCTGTGGTTTCGGCTTGATCCCGAACATTCAATTGGGCCAGGCACTGGGTTACGCCATCGAGGGTCAGGCGTTGGCCGTGGATGCCTGGCAGGCCAGTCGCGTCGATCATTATGCGGCGGGAGAATGCACCGGGTTTGGTGGCAGTGAACTGGCGTTGGTCGAAGGTGCCATTGCTGGGCACGCGGCGGTCGGTGACCTTGAAGCGGCACGCCAGTTGTGGCCACGTCGAGCGCGCTGGCAGGGTTTTGCCAAGGCACTGAATCAGGCCTTCGCCCTCGACCCACAACTCAAATCCCTGGCCCGCCCCGACACCCTGGTCTGCCGCTGCGAAGACGTGCCCTACGGCGCATTGACCGGGCACACCGACTGGCGCGAAGCCAAGCTGGCCAGTCGCTGTGGCATGGGCGCCTGTCAGGGCCGGGTGTGTGGCGGCGCGGTGCAGCACCTGTTTGGCTGGCAACCCTCGGCGCCCCGTCCGCCCTTCA
Organism: Pseudomonas sp. URMO17WK12:I6; assembly: GCF_003253625.1. NCBI lineage: Bacteria > Pseudomonadati > Pseudomonadota > Gammaproteobacteria > Pseudomonadales > Pseudomonadaceae > Pseudomonas > Pseudomonas sp. URMO17WK12:I6. The sequence continues at coordinate 66,862 of NZ_QKYZ01000004.1, read as the reverse complement.
GCCCGGCCCGAATCGAGACCTTGATGTGCCTGGACGACACCCCGCCAGCCTGAAACCCCCTCGGGGGTTTCAGCCGCGCTGTCGAGCCTCTATGATCCCGGGGTCGCCCTCAGACCCCAGCGCCATGTACCCCTCGCTCAGCACCTTCAAACCCTGCGACCTGCCCACGCTGTTGAACAGCCTGCAGCCGATTGCGCCGCTGCTCGACACCCTGGCGGACGTGGTGTTTTTCATCAAGGACCGCGAAGCCCGCTACGCCTTCGTCAACCAGACCCTGGCCCGGCGTTGCGGTTTCAAACATCGCGAGGATCTGCTGGGGCTCACCGCCGAGATGGTCTTCCCGGAACGCTTCGGCCCGCTGTACACCGAACAGGATCGGCGGGTGCTGTCCAGCGGTCGCGAGATGGCCGACCAACTGGAACTGCACCTGTATTACGGCAACCAGCCGATCTGGTGCCTGACCCACAAACTCGCCTTGAAGGATGAACAGGGTCACATCGTGGGCCTGGCCGGGATCTCCCGCGACCTGCAATCGCCGCAGTCCAATCACCCCGCGTTCCAGAAACTCGCCGCCGTGGACGCGCACATCCGCAGCCACTTCGCCCGCCCCATCAGCCTCGCCGAACTGACCGCCATCGCCGGTTACTCCGTGGCGCAACTGGAGCGTCACTGCAAGCGGGTGTTCCAGCTCACGCCACGGCAGATGATCAACAAGGCGCGCCTGGATGAAGGTTCTCGGCTGTTGCTGCACAGCGACCTGCCGATCACCGAGATCGCCCTGCGCTGCGGTTACACCGACCACAGTGCGTTCAGCCGGCAGTTTCGTGCGTTGACCGGTTTGTCGCCGAGTCAGTATCGCGATACTCAGCGCTAAGGATCGTTCCCACGCGGAGCATGGGAATGATCAACCCACAGTAAGACCAATAAACAGGCGATGTTTAATAGACATCTCCAGACACTCACCCAGGCTACACATCCTTGCGCCTCTGCCTACGACTACGCCAGAATCCGCCGGCTAGTGCGCCTGTGGCCCGGGCTATATCGTTTCCCTGTCGCTGAAAAAAACAGCGATCGGGTTTGGTAGCCCGCCGTTCACATGTCGCATAGCTTCACCTTATGCAGGTGCTTCTTCAGCATTTGTATTTATGGTGGCCATGCGTAGGGTGCCCTCGGGCACGCCGGTTTTTCCATGTGGGCCGGTCTACCAACCTTCGTATGGCCACCACCTCTTCGTTTGGTAGCGAGGGTGATGGCTCCTCTAATCACATATGGAGTTCCATCTATGTTCAAACCAACACCCAATCCACCGGCACCCGACGACGTTTCCCCCTACGAATCCCTCGATTCCAAAAAACTCCACGAAGCCGCCGACCGCGCCCTCGATCACTACCTCAAACCACCCATCCCCAAAGACACCCAGCGCAAACCCAGCACCATTTACCACGTCGGCCCCAAGGTCGATAACGAAACCCTGCTGGTCAACGCCTGCGAATCCCTGGCGTCAGCCAGCATGATGCTCAGTGAGTTCGCCGGGTTGATGGACATGCTCCATCGCAACGTGATGTTGGGGATTCAATCGGTGGTCATGCTCGGGGAGCTGGCCGTCAACCGGGTGCTGGATAATTTCGATCCACAAGACTGACACTGGATCTGAAGTGATTGGGCATCTGTGGCGAGGGAGCTTGCTCCCGCTCGGCTGCGCAGCAGTCGCAAAACCGGCATATGCGGTGTGCCAGAAAAATGCGGTTGCTGGATTTGGGGTCGCTTCGCAACCCAGCGGGAGCAAGCTCCCTCGCCACATGGGTGTGTCAGAGCACGGGGTGATCGCAGGGCGCCGATGTTCCCTAAAGGGGCGCCCCGCACAACCATTGCTCCCATCTGTAACACCCACCATCGCGGCCCCCGCCCCTCACGGCGTCACTCTGACGCACCGCAACACCTCTACTCCAAGGTCTGCCAACAAATTCACGCCTCGGCCTGGAAACGGGCACGTTGATTGCTATATTTAATATCGTATACGAAATCCCCAATACGATATCCAACAGCACTTCACATCAACGAGGCCTCTATGAAAAACCCCGCATTTGCCGTAGCCCTCAGCGCTGTTCTCAGTACCTCCTTCATTGCCACCGCCCAGGCCGACAAACTCGACGACATCATCGGTTCGGGCAAGCTGCGCTGCGCCGTGACCCTGGACTTCCCGCCCATGGGTTTCCGCGATGCCGGTAACAACCCGGCCGGTTTCGACGTGGACTACTGCCGTGACCTGGCGAAAATCCTCGGGGTCGAGGCCGAAGTGGTCGAGACGCCGTTCCCGGACCGTATTCCGGCGCTGGTCTCCGGGCGGGCCGATGTGATCGTCGCCTCCACTTCCGACACCCTCGAACGGGCCAAGACCGTCGGCCTCACCGTGCCCTACTTCGCCTTCCAGATGGTGGTGCTGACCCGCGACGACACCGGCATCAACAGCTTCGATGACCTCAAGGGCAAACCCGTGGGTAACACCAGCGGCACCTATGAGGCCATCGCGCTAGAGAAAGACGTGAAGAACTGGGGCACCGGCACCTTCCGCGCCTATCAGTCGCAGAACGACACCCTGCTGGCCGTCGCCCAAGGCCATATCGACGCCACCGTGGTCACCAACACCGTGGCCGCCGCCACCCTCAAATCGGGCAAATACAAAAACCTGAAAGTCGCCGGTAACGCGCCGTACGTGATCGACTACGTCTCCCTCGGCGCCAAGCGTAACGAGTATGGCCTGCTCAACTACCTCAACCTGTTCGTCAACCAACAGGTGCGCACCGGTCGTTACAAAGAGCTGTTCGTCAAATGGGTCGGCACTGAAATCCCGCCGACCAACCTGACCGTGCCACAGGTCTACTACTGAGGTGTCCGGCATGCCTAGGCCCACTTCTCTGACCGGTCGCAGCCTGGTCGCGGGCGCCGCCGAGGGCGCCCTGCTGTTCGCCGATATCGGCTTGAGTTTCTGGGGCGGGGTCGATCCGTTTAGCGGCGAGATCATTGACCGTCACCATCCGCTCAGCGGCGAATACCTGGCCGGCCGCGTGCTGGCCATTCCCAGCGGTCGCGGCTCGTGCACCGGCAGTAGCGTGTTGATGGAACTGATCAGCAACGGTCACGCACCGGCTGCATTGGTGCTGGCCGAACCCGATGAGATCCTGACCTTGGGCGTGCTCGTCGCGCAGACCATTTTCGAGCGTTCCCTGCCGGTGCTGTGCATCGGCCGGGAGGCCTTCGCCACGTTGCGCGGCAAGGCCTTCGCTCGGGTCGACGGCGCCTCGGTAACCGTGTTCGAACACCTGCCGGGCGATGCCTGGCAGGCACTCGACAGCCCGTTGCAAACGCAAGACCCAAGCGCCCCGCTCGAACTCACCGAACACGACCGGGCGCTGCTCGACGGCCAGCATGGCAAGGCTGCGCAAGTGGCCATGCAGATTGTTCTGCGCATGGCCGAACTGCAAGGTGCCCGCCGCCTGGTGGATGTCACCCAGGCGCACATCGACGGCTGCATCTACACCGGACCTGCGAGCCTGCGCTTTGCCGAACAACTGGTGCAATGGGGCGCCAACGTGCGGGTGCCCACCACCCTCAATTCAATTTCCGTGGACCAGCGCCGCTGGCGCGAATTGGGCATCGACCCCGCGCTCGGCGAACCGGCCAGTGCCTTGGGCGACGCCTATATGGCGATGGGTGCGCAACTCAGTTTCACCTGTGCGCCCTACCTGCTCGACAGCGCGCCGAAGGCGGGCGAGCAGATCGTCTGGGCCGAATCCAACGCGGTGGTCTACGCCAACAGCGTGCTGGGGGCACGCACCCTGAAGTACCCGGACTACCTGGACATCTGCATCGCCCTGACCGGCCGCGCCCCGTTGATCGGCTGCCACCTGGACGCACAACGCAAGGCCCGATTGCAGGTCGAAGTGCCCACCCTGGGTGAACTGGACGATGCCTTCTACCCGCTGCTCGGTTACCACATCGGCGCGCTGGCGGGCAGCCGGATTCCACTGGTGCGCGGGTTGGAAAACCGCAAGCCGAGCCTGGACGACCTCAAGGCGTTCGGCGCGGCGTTTGCCACCACCTCCGCCGCCCCGTTATTCCATATCGCCGGGATCACCCCGGAAGCTATCGACCCGGCGCAGGTGCTGGAGGGAGATGTAGCCCTACCCGTGGAAACAATCCGCCTGAAGGATCTATTGGTCAGTTGGCGCGAACTCAACAGTGCCCGCGACAGCCGGGTGGATGTGGTCTCGCTGGGTAACCCGCATTTCTCCCTCAGCGAGTTCGCTCACCTGGCGCGACTGTGCCTCGGTCGGCACAAACACCCCGACGTGGTCCTCGCCATTACTTGCGGCCGCGCCGTGCTGGAGCAGGCTCGCGAAGCCGGGCATATCGCCGTGATCGAAGCCTTCGGCGCGACCCTGGTCACCGATACTTGCTGGTGCATGCTCGGCGAACCGGTGATCCCGCCGGGTGCAAAAACCTTGATGACCAACTCGGGCAAATACGCCCATTACGCACCCGGCCTGGTGGGCCGCAAGGTGCATTTCGCCAGCCTGGCTGAATGTGTCGATACCGCTTGCAGTGCCACGGCCAGCGGTCGTCTGCCGGCCTGGCTGCAAACCGCCGCCCCTCTGGAGACTCTCGCGCATGTTTGATTACACCTTCCAATGGCGCGCCACCCTGCGCGCCCTGCCGGACATGCTCGCCGGCGCCTGGGTCACCTTCGAGACCGCCGCGCTGTCGATGATCTTCGGCGTGCTGATCGCCCTGGCCCTGACGGTGATGCGCGAAAGCAAAACCCCGCTGCTGCGCGGTATCGGCAACGGCTGGGTATCGATCGCGCGCAACACCCCATCGCTGTTCCAGATCTACGTCCTCTACTTCGGCCTCGGCTCGCTGGGCTTGCATGTCAGCTCATGGTTCGCCCTGCTCGCCGGGATCACCTTCAACAATGCCGGGTATCTGGCGGAGAACTTTCGCGGCGGCCTCAAGGCCGTACCCGACACGCAAGTGCGCGCCGCGCGTTCGCTGGGCATGAGTGCCTTCCAGGCCTACCGCATGATCATCGTCCCGCAGCTGTTGCGGATCGTCTTCTACCCGTTGACCAATCAGATGGTCTGGGCGGTGCTGATGACGTCGCTGGGGGTGATCGTCGGGCTGAACAATGACCTGACCGGGGTGACCCAGGACTACAACGTCAAAACGTTCCGCACCTTCGAATACTTCGCCATCGCCGCCGCGCTGTATTACCTGATTGCCAAGGCGATCGTCGCGTCAGCCCGGCTGATGGCCTGGCGGTTGTTCCGTTACTGAGGGCTTGACCATGTTTTCCACCAGTTTTTCCTGGAATGACCTGCTGTTCCTGCTCGACGGCGCCTGGGTCACCCTGCAACTGACGTTCTGGTCGATCATCCTCGGCTCCTTCGCCGGGCTGTTGTTTGGCCTGCTGCGAGCGCTGTTGCCACGCGCCAGCCTGCCCCTGGCCTGGGTGCTGGACGTGTTTCGCAGCGTGCCGCTGTTGATCCAGTTCGTGCTGTTCAACTCGCTCAAAAGCATCGTCGGCTTGAACATCAGTGCCTTCAGCGTCGGCTGCATTGTGCTGGGGGTCTACACCGCCGCGTACTTCACCGAGATCGTGCGCAGCGGCGTGCTGTCGGTGCCGTTCACCCTGCGGCGGGCCAGTCGTTCGCTGGGCCTGAGCTTTTTGCAGGACCTGCGCTGGATCGTCCTGCCAATGGCCACCCGCGTGGCCTTCCCCGGCTGGCTGAACCTGGTGCTCGGTGTGATGAAAGACACCGCGCTGGTGATGTGGATCGGCATCGTCGAACTGCTGCGCGCCTCGCAAACCATCGTCACCCGCATTCAGGAACCGTTGCTGGTGCTGTGCGTCGCGGGCCTTATCTATTACGTCATGAGCCTGGTGGTTGCACGCCTGGGCGCTCGTCTGGAAAGAAGGTGGCAAGAAAATGATTGAGATCGACAACGTACATAAATCCTTCGGCGATCTGGCCGTGGTCAAGGGTGTCAGCCTGACGGTGGACAAGGGCGAAGTGGTGTCGATCATCGGCGGCTCGGGCTCCGGCAAATCGACCCTGCTGATGTGCATCAACGGCCTGGAGCCGATCCAGAAAGGCAACATCCGCGTCGATGGCGTCGAGGTTCATCACAGCGCCACCGACCTCAACCGCCTGCGGCAGAAAATCGGCATCGTGTTCCAACAATGGAATGCCTTCCCGCACCTGACCGTGCTGGAAAACGTGATGCTGGCACCGCGCAAGGTCTTGGGCAAAAGCAAGGCCGACGCCGAGGCGCTGGCGGTGCAGCAACTGACCCACGTGGGCCTTGGCGACAAGCTCAAGACCTTCCCCGGCAAGTTGTCCGGAGGCCAGCAGCAACGCATGGCCATCGCCCGCGCCCTGGCCATGTCACCGGACTACATGCTGTTCGACGAAGCCACCTCGGCCCTCGACCCGCAACTGGTCGGCGAGGTGCTGGACACCATGCGCATGCTCGCCGAAGACGGCATGACCATGGTGCTGGTGACCCACGAAATCCGCTTTGCCCGCGATGTGTCCGACCGTGTGGCGTTCTTTCGCAATGGCCTGGTGCACGAGATCGGCTCGCCGGATCAGGTGATTGGCAATCCGATACATGCGGAAACGGCGGCGTTTCTCAAATCAGTGAAATAACGACCGGCGATAAAAGGAGTCAGCCATGCGTTCATCGAAAGTCATTCATGTGGTCAGTTGCCACGCCGAAGGCGAAGTCGGCGATGTGATCGTCGGCGGTGTCGCCCCACCGCCCGGCGCCACCGTGTGGGAGCAATCGCGCTGGATCGCCAAGGATGAAACCCTGCGCAATTTCGTCCTCAACGAACCCCGTGGTGGCGTGTTCCGCCACGTCAACCTGCTGGTGCCGGCCAAGGACCCTCGGGCGCAAATGGCCTGGATCATCATGGAACCGGCCGACACGCCACCGATGTCCGGCTCCAATTCGCTGTGCGTCGCCACGGTGCTGCTCGACAGCGGCATCCTGCCGATGACCGAACCGCAAACCCGGCTGGTGCTCGAAGCGCCCGGTGGCTTGATCGAGGCCGTGGCCGACTGCCGTGACGGCAAGGTCGAACGGGTGGAAATCAAGAACGTGCCCTCCTTCGCTGATCGCCTCGACGCCTGGATCGAAGTCGAAGGCCTCGGCTCATTGCAGGTCGACACTGCGTACGGTGGCGACAGTTTTGTCATCGCCGACGCCAAAAGCCTGGGCTTTTCCATCCGCCCTGACGAGGCGGCCGAGCTGGTCGAGGTCGGGTTGAAAATCACCCGCGCGGCCAATGAACAACTAGGCTTCGTCCATCCGCTGAACCCCGAGTGGTCGCATATTTCCTTCTGCCAGATTGCCGCGCCCATCGTGGTTGAAAATGGCATCGCCACCGGGGCTAACGCCGTGGTGATTCAACCCGGCAAGATCGACCGCTCGCCCACCGGCACTGGTTGTTCGGCACGTATGGCAGTGTTGCAGGCCAAGGGATTGATGCAGGTTGGCGAGCGCTTTATCGGCCGTTCGATCCTCGGTTCCGAATTCCATTGCCGCATCGATTCGATGACCGAAGTGGCCGGTCGCCCGGCGATCTACCCGTGCATTTCCGGCCGGGCCTGGATCACCGGCACCCACCAATTGCTGCTCGACCCCAGCGATCCCTGGCCACAGGGCTATCGCCTGTCAGACACCTGGCCCGGCGCCTGAAACTCCCCCAGACCAACGGCTATAAAAAACCCTGATTGATTGAAAAAACCACTGGCCGAGTATCGGCATTTAAAATATCGTATACGAAATACAAAAACGAACCGGAGGCAACAATGAGCAAGCGCATTAACTGGAGTGGCGTCTTCCCCGCGGTGACCACTCAATTCAACGATGACTTCTCCATCAACCTGGAAAAAACCCACCAGGTGATTTCCAACGTGATCCGTGACGGCGTATCGGGCCTGGTGGTGTGTGGTTCGGTGGGGGAAAACACCTCATTGACCGCCGAAGAAAAAATCGCCGTGACCGAAGTTGCGGTCGACGCTTCCCGCGGCCGCGTGCCGGTGATTTGCGGTGTGGCCGAGTTCACCAGTGTGCAAGCGGCCAAGGTGGCCAACGCGGTGCGCAGGGTCGGTGTCGACGGCGTGATGCTGATGCCGGCGCTGGTCTACGGTTCCAAGCCGTTCGAGACCGCCGAGCATTACCGCTACGTGGCGAAGAACGCCGACGTACCGTTGATGGTTTACAACAACCCGCCGATCTACAAAAACGACGTCACCCCGGACATCCTGATTTCCCTGGCCGACTGCGACAACGTGGTGTGCTTCAAGGATTCCTCTGGCGATACCCGCCGTTTCATCGACGTGCGCAATGAAGTCGGCGACCGTTTCGTGCTGTTCGCAGGTCTCGATGACGTGGTGCTGGAAAGCATCGCGGTGGGTGCCGAAGGCTGGGTCTCGGGCATGTCGAACGTATTCCCGAAAGAAGGCGAGACCATCTTCCGCCTGGCCAAGGCCGGTCGCTTCGCCGAAGCCATGCCGATCTACGAATGGCTGATGCCGATCCTGCACCTCGATGCCCGTGCCGACCTGGTGCAGTGCATCAAACTCTGCGAAGCCATCGCCGGTCGCGGCAGCGCCCTGACCCGTCCGCCACGCCTGGCACTGCCGCAAGCTGATCGGGAGTTCGTCGAACAGATCATGGCCAAGGCCATGGCCAACCGTCCGGAGTTGCCGGACGTCGGTCTCTGAGTGATTGCCGGGCGGATCCTTGCGGGTCCGGCCCGGCTACCTGTTTTCGCGCCTCTACAGGAAACGTCAGCATGTCCAATCCTCACAGCACCTCCAGCGCAACCACACCCTCGGGACTCAAACGCGTAGTGGCCGCCGCCATGGCCGGCACTGTCGCCGAGTGGTATGAATTCTTTCTCTACGGCACCGCTTCGGCATTGGTCTTCGGCCAGCTGTTCTTCCGTCAGACCGACAGTCCGATCGACGGCATCATCGCCGCCTTCGCCCTGTACGCCGTCGGCTTCCTCGCCCGTCCGTTGGGCGGTCTGGTGTTCGGTCACTACGGTGACAAATTCGGCCGCAAGCGCCTGCTGCAACTGAGCCTGGTGGTGGTTGGCATCACCACGTTCCTGATGGGTTGCCTGCCCGGCTTCGACAGCATCGGCTATGCCGCGCCAGTGTTATTGGTGCTGCTGCGGCTGATTCAGGGCTTTGCCTTTGGGGGCGAATGGGGTGGCGCGATTCTGCTGGTGTCCGAACACTGCCCGGACAATCGCCGGGGCTTCTGGGCCAGTTGGCCGCAAGCCGGGGTGCCGGCCGGCAACCTGGTGGCGACCGTCGCCCTGCTGCTGTTGTCGTCAAACCTGTCGGAACAACAATTCCTCGCCTGGGGCTGGCGCGTGGCGTTCTGGTTCTCGGCGGTGGTGGTGCTGATCGGCTACTGGATTCGCACCAGCGTCGATGACGCGCCGATTTTCAAGGAGGCCCAGGCCCGGCAAGCGCAGACCAAGCAGCAACAACTGGGCGTGGTGGAAGTGTTGCGTCATCACTGGCGCGCGGTGCTGGTGGGGATCGGCGCGCGGTTTGCCGAGAACATCCTCTATTACACCGTGGTCACCTTTTCGATCACCTACCTGAAACTGGTGGTGCACAAGGACACCTCAGAGATTCTGTTGCTGATGTTCGGCGCGCACTTGCTGCACTTTTTCCTGATCCCGTTGATGGGCTATCTGTCGGATATCGTGGGGCGTAAACCGGTGTACCTGATCGGCGCGGTGCTCACTGCGTTCTGGGGCTTCATCGGCTTCCCGATGATGGACACCGGCAACAACTGGCTGATCATCGGGGCCATCACCCTGGGCCTGGCCATCGAGTCGATGACCTATGCGCCCTACTCGGCGCTGATGGCCGAAATGTTCCCGACCCATGTGCGCTACACCGCCCTTTCGCTGTGCTACCAGGTGGCGCCGATCTTCGCCGGATCCCTCGCGCCGCTGATCGCCATCACCCTGCTCAACAAGTACCACAGCTCGACACCGATCGCCTGGTACCTGGTGGGCGCCGCGCTGATTTCCATCGTGGCTGTCGGCCTGACCCGGGAAACCCGTGGCAAGTCGTTGCACCAGGTGGATGCCGAATCCGCTGCGCGTATTGCTGCGCTGGATAACCTCGAACCGGCCGCCACACGCCGGTTGGCTTAATCGCCAGTACGCAACCTGTAGCAGCTGCCGAAGGCTGCGTTCGAGCGCGTAGCGGTCGTAAACCATGCACCGCGGTGTGGCCGAAATACCGCGGTGCATGATTTACGACGGCTTCGCCGCCGAACGCAGCCTTCGGCAGCTGCTACGGATCGCCGCGCTACGCCTGGCATTTCTCAACCAACGGCATTTGGCCTCGCATTCCAACAGGAGTTTTTCCATGCCCCAGATCATCGGCCACAACTACATCGGCGGTGCCCGCAGCGCCGCTGGCAACATCGCGATGCAGAGCCATGACGCCAGCACCGGCGCAGCGCTGCCCTATTCGTTCATGCAAGCCACCGTCGAGGAAGTGCACGCCGCAGCCCAAGCCGCCGCTGCCGCTTACCCTGCCTTTCGTAACTTGCCGGCGACACGCCGTGCAGAATTTCTCGAGGCCATCGCCGCGCAACTGGATGCCCTGGATGACGAATTCGTCGCCCTGGTCACCCGCGAAACTGCCCTGCCGACCGCACGCATCCAGGGTGAACGCAGCCGTACCAGCGGCCAGATGCGCCTGTTCGCTCAGGTGCTGCGCCGGGGCGATTTCTATGGGGCGCGTATCGACCGCGCGTTGCCCGAACGTCAGCCTCTGCCACGGGTCGACCTGCGCCAATACCGGATCGGCGTCGGTCCGGTGGCCGTGTTCGGCGCCAGTAACTTCCCGCTGGCCTTTTCCACCGCTGGCGGTGATACCGCGGCGGCTCTGGCCGCCGGTTGCCCGGTGGTGTTCAAGGCCCACAGCGGACACATGGCGACCGCTGAACACGTGGCCGACGCAATCATCCGCGCCGCCGAGCAAACCGACATGCCTAAAGGCGTGTTCAACATGATCTACGGCGCGGGCGTCGGTGAAACGCTGGTCAAGCATCCGGCGATCCAGGCCGTCGGTTTCACCGGCTCGCTCAAAGGTGGTCGCGCCCTCTGTGACATGGCCGCCGCACGGCCACAACCGATTCCCGTATTCGCCGAAATGAGCAGCATCAACCCGGTGCTGGTATTGCCTGAAGCCCTGCGCGCACGGGGCGAAAAAATCGCCGGTGAACTGGTGGCGTCGGTGGTTCAGGGGTGCGGTCAGTTCTGTACCAATCCGGGGTTGGTAATCGGTATTGGCTCACCACAGTTCAGCGCGCTCACCGCTCGGCTCAGTGCCTTGATGGCCGAACAGCCGGCGCAAACCATGCTCAACGCCGGCACCCTCGCCAGCTACGAAAAAGGTGTGCAGGCGTTAGTCGACCATCCAGGGATAAGCCATCTGGCAGGCCAGGACCAGCACGGTAATCAAGCCCGGCCGCAACTGTTCAAGGCCGACGTCAGCCTGCTGCTCAAGGGTGATCCGCTGTTGCAGGAAGAAGTGTTCGGCCCGACCACCCTCGTCGTCGAAGTGGCCGATAAAGCCGAGTTACAACAAGCGCTGAACAGTTTGCACGGTCAACTCACCGCCACTTTGATTGGCGAAGAGCAGGACCTGAAGGAACACGCCGATCTGCTGGTGCTGCTGGAACAAAAGGTCGGCCGGGTACTGTTCAATGGCTACCCCACCGGCGTTGAAGTGTGCGATGCGATGGTGCATGGCGGTCCTTACCCGGCGACCTCCGACGCCCGTGGCACGTCGGTCGGCAGCCTGGCCATCGAGCGTTTCCTGCGCCCGGTGTGCTACCAGAACTGCCCGGATGCCTTGCTGCCCGACGCCCTGAAAAACGCCAACCCGCTGGGCATTGCCCGCCTGGTCGATGGCGCCAGCCACCGCGAACCGGTCTGACAACACGACCTCCTGTGGGGTGAGCCTGCTCGCTCCCACAGGAGATCGGATTATCAAGGCAGCAGCGCTTTCAGATCGTTGTACAGCGCCTCGGGAATCTGCACGCCCTCCACCAAACTGTGCGCCCGCGCCGCATAACGCCGTTGCGACGGCAAGCGCGCCCCCTGCCCTTCAATCCCTTGAAACAACACCTCGGCCCGGGCCAAGTGCTCTTCAGTGGCCGCTCCCAGAAAACGTCGCGGATCCAGCGCGATGATCAGCTCGCCATGGTACGGCGATGACTTGCTGCCCGCGTCGTAAGCCAGTGACTCGGCGCTGGTCAGGTCACCGATCAAAGGCCCGGCAATCAACTCCACCATCGCCGCCAGCGCCGAGCCCTTGTGCCCACCGAACGTCAGCATCGCGCCGCTATCGAGCACCACGTTGGCATCGGTGCTCGGCCGCCCCTCGGCGTCCACGCCCCAGCCCTCGGGAATCGCCTTGCCGGCACGCCGATGCAACTCGATATCGCCACGGGCAATCGCACTGGTGGCGAAGTCGAACACAAACGGATCCTGCCCCACGCGTGGCCAGCCAAAGGCAATGGGATTGGTGCCGAACACCGGCACCCGTCCCCCGGCCGGCGCCACCCAGGCATGACTCGGATTACACGCCAGCGCCACCAGCCCGGCGGCGGTCAACTGTTCGATCTCCACCCACAGCGCCGAGAAATGCACACAACGATTGATCGCCAGCGCCGCAATCCCATTGGCCCGGGTTTTCTCCGCCAGTAACGGCAAACCTGCCTGGAACGCCAACTGCGAAAAACCACCCCCGGCATCCACCCGCACAATCGACGGTGCCTGGTCGATCACCCGTGGCTCGGCGTCGGCCGACACCTTGCCGGCCCGCAGGGAATTCACGCAGCCCAGAATCCGGTACAAACCGTGGGAGGCACAGCCATCGCGCTCGCCAGCGATCACCGTCGCCGCCACCGCTTGCGCATGGGCCAGGTTAAAACCGTTGTGCAACAGGATCGATTCGGCCAATTCACGGGCTTCGATCAGGGTCAGTCGAATCATGGTCATCTCCTTGGACAGACCGTTCAGCGTGGTCTATCCAAGGAGCGGTGGCTTGATCGGTTTAGGGACGGAGGGTGACGAAATGGGCACAGTGCCCTTTCGATCAGAACTGCGCTGCTTCCAGTTCAAAGAGGCATTCGCTACCGGCCCTGGCCGATGCACTCAGCGAGTGGATGCGCGGCAGCAGGCGGGCGAAGTAGAAGCGCGCGGTGGCCAGTTTACTGGCATAGAAAGCGTCCTTGGAGTGCGTACTCATCGCAGTCTTGGCCATTCGCGTCCACATGTAGGCGTACGCGGTGTAGCCGAACACATGCAGGTACTCGACCGAGGCCGCGCCGATTTCATTCGGGTTGCTCTGGGCTCGATCCAGCAGCCACGCGGTCAGTTCGTCAAGGGTGTCCATCGCGGCGTTCAACGGTTTGGTGAACTCACCCAGGTCAGCGCAGGCGTTGGCGGTGTAGTGGCGAACTTCGGCGGCGAACAAGCGGTAGAGCGCCCCGCCGCTGGCGACTATTTTGCGCCCGACCAGATCCAGCGACTGAATGCCGTTGGTGCCTTCGTAGATCTGAGTGATGCGCACATCGCGAACCAATTGCTCTTGGCCCCATTCGCGGATGTAACCGTGACCGCCGAAGATTTGCTGGCCGTGCACCGTGGTTTCCAGCCCCATGTCGGTGAGGAACGCCTTGGCCACAGGGGTCAGCAGCGACACCAGTTCCTGGGCGCGGGTGCGGGTTGGCGCGTCATCGCTGTACCTGGCGGTATCCAGTTGCAAGGCCACGTAGCTGGAAAACGCCCGCCCGCCTTCGTTCAAGGCCTTCATGGTCAACAGCATCCGCCGTACATCCGGATGCACGATGATCGGATCGGCAGACTTGTCCTTGCTCTGCGCGCCCGTCGGCGAACGGCTTTGCAGACGGTCACGGGCGTATGCGACCGCGTTCTGGTACGAGCGCTCACCCAACGCCAGGCCCTGGATACCCACACCCAGGCGTTCGTAGTTCATCATGGTGAACATCGCCGCCAGCCCCTTGTTCGGCGCATCGACGATCCAGCCAGTGGCCCCGTCGAAGTTCATCACGCAGGTCGCGGACGCCTTGATGCCCATCTTGTGTTCGATTGAACCGCAGGACAGCGCGTTACGCTCACCCAGCGAGCCATCGGCATTCACCAGCACCTTGGGCACCAGGAACAGTGAAATGCCCTTGGGGCCGGCGGGTGCATCCGGCAGTCTGGCCAACACCAGGTGAATGATGTTTTCGGTCAGGTCGTGCTCGCCGCCGGTGATGAAAATCTTGCTGCCACTGATCTTGAAACTGCCGTCGGCCTGAGGCTCGGCTCGGGTGCGGATCAGGCCCAGGTCGGTGCCGGCATGCGCCTCGGTCAGGCACATGGAACCGGTCCAGGTGCCGGCATACATGTTCGGCAGATAGCGTTCCTTGAGTTCCTGGCTAGCGTGGGCATTGATCGACAGGCACGCCCCGGCGGTCAGCATCGGGTACAGGCCGAACGATAGACTCGCCGAGTTGACCATCTCCTCGACCTGAGCCGAAATGGCCTTGGGCATGCCCATGCCACCGAACTGTGGGTCACCGCCGACACCCACCCAACCGCCTGCGGCGAACGCTTGATAAGCCGCGACAAAACCTTCGGGAGCGATGACGATGCCATTGCTCCAGGTGCAGCCCTGCTCATCGCTGCTGCGGTTCAGCGGTGCGACCACCTCGGCGCTGATCTTGCCGGCCTCCTCAAGGATCGCGGCGGCCGTCTCTTCATCGATCACCTCGGTCAGGCCAGGCAATCTGGCCCAGAGCCGGGACACCTCGAAGACCTCGTTGAGTACGAAGCGCATGTCGCGCAAGGGAGCTTTGTAATCAGACATAGTTGGCTTACTCAGAAGTGGTCAGGGCATGCGACATGGCCTGACGTTGGGTTGTATCGGTTTCAGCGGTTTGCGCCACATCAGTTTGCGCAACGGGGTGACGCAGCAAGAAGTACGACAGGGCCGGGATCAGGATCAGCGCGCCGAGCATGTTCCACAGGAACATGAAGGTCAGCAGGATGCCCATGTCGGCCTGGAACTTGATCGGCGACCAGACCCAGCACACCACGCCCGCCGCGAGGGTGATGCCCACCAGGCCCACCACCCGGCCGGTAAACGACACGGCGCTGCGGTAGGCCTGGCTCAGCGGCAGGCCCTGGCGCTGGAAATGCAATTGCACGCTGAGCAGGTACAAGGCGTAGTCCACGCCGATGCCCACGCCCAGTGCGATCACCGGCAGGGTCGCGACCTTCACGCCTATGCCCATGGCCACCATCAGCGCCTCGCACAGGATTGAGGTCAGGACCAATGGCAACAGGGCGACCAGGGTTGCGCGCCAACTGCGGAAGGTGATCAGACAGAACAGCGTCACCGCCGCATAGACGTAAAGCAGCATGGTGCGATTGGCCTCGCGCACCACAATGTTGGTCGCCGCCTCAATCCCGGCCGACCCGGCCGCCAGCAGGAACTGGCGATCGTCGCTGTTGTTGTCCCGGGCGAATTTTTCGGCGATGCCCACCACGGCATCCAGAGTCTCGGCCTTGTGGTCCTTGAGGAACGTGATCACTGGCATCAGCGAACAATCGGTGTTGAACAACTCCGGGGAGTTGACCGAGGCTTGCTGCGCGGCGTAATTCAATACGTCCTGATTGCGCTGGATGCTGTTGAGCTTGGGGTTGCCTTCATAGGTGCCGGCGGTGATCTGGCGCACCGCGTTAACCAGCGAAGTCGTGGCCTGTACGCCCGGATACTGCTGCAGCTCCCAGGCCAGGCGATCGGCGAGAATCAGTGTCTTGTAGCTCAGGCAGCCTTCCGGCGCGGTCTTGATCATCACCGCGAACAGGTCGCTGGACAGCGCGTAGTGGCTGGTGATGTAGGCGTTATCACGGTTATAGCGAGAGTCGGCACGCAACTCCGGTGCGCCACTTTCCAGATCGCCGATCTTCAGCTGCTGGCTGATCATGAAACCGCCGATGCCCATCAGTACCGCGACCACTACCGCCCCCGTGGCCCATTTGGCCGTGGTGAAGCGGTCGAGCAAGTCCCACAGTTTGCCGAAGCCTTTGTGCCCTTCGGCGCGCGTGTCGATGTTCAGCGCACGCTCGGCAGCCCTGGCGCCCACGCCGACATAAGACAGCGCCACCGGCATCAGCAACAGCGAAGTGAAAATCAGCACCGCCACACCGATACTGGCGGTGATCGCCAGATCCCGGATCACCGGTATATCGATCAGCATCAGCACCGCGAAGCCGACGGCGTCGGCCAGCAGCGCGGTAACGCCGGCAATGAACAGGCGGCGGAAGGTGTAGCGTGCGGCGATCAGTCTGTGGGTGCCACGGGCGATGTCTTGCATGATGCCGTTCATCTTCTGCGCCGCGTGGGACACGCCGATGGCGAAGATCAGGAAAGGCACGAGCACCGAATACGGGTCGATGGCATAGCCGAGCCAGGCGACGATGCCCAGCTGCCAGACCACCGCGATCAGCGAGCAGCCGACCACCAGCAAGGTGCTACGCACGCATCGGGTGTAGGCGTAAATGATGATCAGCGAAGTGACGACGGCCAGGCCAAAGAACATCATCACCTGGATCAACCCGTCGATCAGGTCGCCCATCAGTTTGGCGAAACCGATCACCCGGACTTTGTACGGGCCCTTGCCCTCCTCCCCGGCCTTGCGTGCAGCACTATCTCCTGCAAACTCGATCTGGTCGCGCAACTGTTCTTCGAGCATTTGCGAAAAGGCGTGGTAGTCGATGCGCTGACCGCTGGCCGTGGCCTTGTCCAGCAGCGGCACGATCAGCATGCTCGATTTGTAGTCGCTGGCCACCAGACTGCCGACGATACCGGCGCGGGAAATGTTCTGGCGCAGCTGTTCTATTTCTGCCGGCTTGCCCTGGTAGGTATCGGGCATCACCGGGCCGCCCTGGAAACCTTCCTCGGTGACTTCGGTCCAGCGCACCGCCGGGCTCCACAACGACTTCATCCAGGCACGGTCGACACCCTCGGCAAGGAACAATCGGTCGTTGACCTGTTTGAGCACGTCCAGGTAACCGGGGTCGAAGATATCGCCCTGAGTGTTCTCCACCACCACCCGTACCGAGTTCCCCAAACCGCGCAGCGACTGGCGGTTTTCCAGGAAGTTCTGGATGTACGGCTGGCTCTGCGGAATCATCTTTTCGAAGCTTGGACGCAGCTCCAGGCGAGTCGCGGCCATGTAGCCCAGCATCAGGGTGACCAGCGCCATCAGCAGCATGAACAGCGGACGGTAGTTGAACACCAGCCGCTCCAGCCGATTGCCGGAATGGCGGTCGAAATCCCGCAGATCGCGGATCACCGGCATGGTTTCTTGTTTGGTATGGCCCATGTCTGGGTTCTCGCTCTAAGGGTTCGAGGACTTAATCAACGGACAGCGTCCGTGCACCACGGCTGCCAACCAGCACCAGCGCACCGTCGGCGGACTGAGCGGCGCCGGTCACCGGGGTCGATGCCGGTTGCTGAACCAGGTGCAATTGCGCGCCTGTGCCCTGGCTGACCAGCATCTGCCCGCCCTGGGTGAACAAGCGATAGTTGCCACGGTTATCGACGAGGCCGGCGGTGATGCTGACGTGCAGGCCACTGTCCAGCGGGGTCCAGTTGAGGCCGCCGTCGGTGCTGCGCAGCACGTTGCCGCGCAGGCCGTAGGCAATCACTTCGCCGGGTTTGCCGAGCACGCCGAAAAAACTGCCCTGATAGGGTGTCGGCACGGCGGTGAAGCGCTGATCGGCGTTGTTCCATTTGAGCAACAGGCCCTGCTCACCGGCGATGTACAACGCATCGCCGGTGGAGGCGATGGCGTTGAGGTGAAAGCCCTGCGGGTTGTCGGTGCGATCCTGAAACGGCGTCCAGCTCTGGCCGCCGTCTTCGGTACGCAGGATCAGGTTGAACACACCGACCACATAACCGAGGCGGTCGTTGGCGAACCAGACATCGAGCAAGGGTTTGTCGGCGCCCTGCGCCACCAGGCGTTCACCTTCGGCGACCAGCTGCGGCCATTGTTCATTGCCCGGTTCTGCACCGGCTAACGCCTGGTAATGCTTGACCAGTAAGGCGCCGATCTCGCGGCCGTCCAGTTGCTTGCGCCAGGTCGCACCCGCGTCACTGCTGTGCAACACCACACCGTCGCCGCCCACTGCCCAGCCTTGGGTGGCGGAGGGAAAACTGACGGCATTGAGGTCGGCACTGACCGGCACGGCGGCCTGCTGCCAGTGTTTGCCGGCATCATCGGAATACAGAATGTGCCCACGCTGCCCGACTGCAACCAGACGATCGCCGGCGCGGGCCATGCCCGATAGCGGGCTGTTGATAGCCAGGGCGCTGACCCTGGCCGGCAGATCCAGCACGTCGACATAACCGGAGGCCTGGCTCAAGCCCTGCAACATTGCAAGCAGTGCGCCGAGCGCCAGCCGCAGATAATTTTTGTACGAACACATACCGCGTCCTCTTCGGATAACCGCGCCGGGACACACATCCGTGTGCCTGACTTTCAAACCTGGGCGTGCGAAACGATCGGCATACGCCGACCGTCGTGCGGTCCCTTGCCTTGCGGGCAACGGAACGCACGGACGCGTTGTCACGGTTTGCTTAGCGAATCCCGCTACCTGCCAGGGATTCCGACGACCACTGCGCCTTGGAGAGCGGCTCGATGTACTTGATGCCGCCGTAAGGGCCCACCACACCGTTGATGTTGTAGGAGCCACCCACCAGGTCGTAGATCATGAAGGGCGTGGAGTCCGGGACTTGCTTGTCGTAGCTCTGGCTGAGGAACGCGAAAGAGCCACGGTACAGCTGACCACGGGCGTCGTACTGGTCAGAGGCCAGAGCGGTCCAACTGTCTTCATCGAGGTAGAAGCGACGCTTCTGATAGATGTGTCGGGCGCCAGCCTTGAGATTGCCCTCCACCACCCAGACGCGATGTTTTTCCCAACGCACATAATCGGGTGCCAGGTGATTGGCAGTGGTCAGCGACTTGGGGTCCTGGGCGTAGGTCAGCTTGTAAGTGTTGTAGGGCACGATCATTTCCTGCTTGCCCACCAGCTTCCAGTCGTAGCGGTCCAGTGCACCGTTGAACACGAAAACATCGTCGTAAGTGCCCGCGCCGGCGGTGCCGGGGTTGGGCGTGTCGTACGCCAGGTTCGGTGCCAACTTGACCCGACGCTGGCCAGGCAAGTATTGCCAGGCACGGCGCGGCTGCTGCAGCGGGTTGGCGGCGTCCTTGAGCATCACCGCTTCACCGGCCCGGCGCGCAGGGCCGGTGTAGGACAGCTTCATCTGGTAGTACACGTCGGCGCTGCTGATCGGCTGCGCCAGGTTCTCGTAGATCGGATAGGAAATGAACGCCTGCCCGGTGGTCGCCAGGCTCGGAATGCCTGCGGAGTCGACGTTCCAGGAGTCGTACTTGGAGTTGATGCTGACGCCCTGATAACGCAACAGGAAGTTCCACATCGCCTCGTTACCCGTCTGCGGAATCGGGAACGGTACGCCGGGCAGCACGTTATCGACGGCCAATCCGCCCTCGAGGGACTTGGCGCCGGTGGCATTTTTCACCCCGTTGTCCAGCACCGCCTTGGGCAAAGAGACGGTACGGTGGGTCGGGTAGACATTGACGTGGAAACTTGGGAACCGCTTGGCCAGTTCCGCCGTGGTTGCACTGAGCAAGCCCTTGTACTGATCGACGTTCTTGCCGTCGATCACCAGCAGCGGCTTTTCGTTGGCGAAGGGATCCGGGCGCATGCTGTCACCGGATTTGAAGCTGGCCGGCGGCGTGGTCAGGCCACCGTCATAGGCGGGGATGGATCCGTCGGCATTCCCGGCTTTTTCAGCCCCGACCAGGGTCAGGCTGGTGCCGAGCCTGGCGGCTTCCTGAGCCGATACAGCGGCCTGTGCCTGGGAGGCAATAACCATCGCCAACGAGGCGGCTAACACGGTTTGCACACATTTCATCTTGTTATTCTCCTGCTTACTTTGCGTAAGCCAGTGGTGAATCAAAAAGTGGTTTTCATCGTCAGGTAAACGGCGCCACGGTCCTCTGTCGTGGCACCACCACCGGAGAAGGCCGAGTAGCCACCGCCGTAACACGCGTAGTTTTCATTGCCGCTAAAGGCATTGGGTGTGGAGCCGTCTCCGCTGCCGGCATTGGCCGCGCCGGTGCTCGAACCACTGACGTCGCACTTGTCGGTCTTGCCGAAGGAGTCCACGTACTTCAGGTCGATGAAGTATTTGTTGTACACAACAGCACCCACGCCCAAGGCATAGTTGCCGGTGTCTTTGGCACCGCCACCGGACACCGGTGACACGCCAGCGAGGCCGACGTTGATGGACATCGGGGCGTTGAGATCGACCCCCGGGAATACCTGGTACCAGGTCGGTGTGAAGTTGACCGCGATGCCCCAGTTGTCCCGGGTCGGCTGGTCGATGCCGCGATAGGTGTCCTGGCCCTTGTAGAGCGCTTCGTTCTTGCTATCGAGCTTGAGCAGGTTGCTGTAGTACAACTCGGCGAGCAGGCTGGCCGAATCGAACACCGGTGTTTTCGGGAATGTCATCAGGCCGTTGAGCGTCCAGTGCAACGTGTCACCGGTGGCACTCAGGCTGTCGCCCTTTTGCGGGGTGTCATAGATCACACCGGTGGCCGCCGTACGGGCCGGCAGCAGGCCCAGACCGGCGCCGAAACCCTGCGGCCCGGTCGAGCTGACAATCGCCGGAATACTGGCCAGCGGCATGTTGTGACGAATGTTCAGGTCCGAACCCACACTGATACCGCGCACATCCTTGGACAGGCTCAGGCCAAAGATCTGAATGTTGTCGGCATAGGCCAGTTGATAGGTGCTGGTGCTCAACGAATTGAGGGTGTTGACCACCGCCGGCACCATGCCGGCAGGCGGGGTGCCGTTGGGATTGGCAGACGTCAGCCCGGTGGCGTTCAGCCAGGCTTGCGGCAGGATTTCCGAGGTATTGCGGTAGTAAACACCGAGGGTGCCATCCAGCCAGGCCGGCGACCACTTGGCCATTACCCCCCAGTCACCGCGCTTGTCCGGCGTCAGGTCATGACCGCGACGCACATTGGTCAAACTGTTGCAGGGTGCCAGACCGCAACCCAACGGGCTGCCCGGCACCACGCCATTGGTGTTGCCCAGCAGGAACGACTGCGCACCGAAGCCGACCAGATCGGAGCCGCCATAGTAAGTACCGGCTTCCGGCAAGCGGGCGGCATCCCAATCGAGGAAATACTGAGCGGCCACGGTCAACTCGGGATTGACGGTGAACGACATCGACAGCTGGTTACGCGGAACGAACAGTTCCTTGGCTTCGGTTCCCGGCGAGGCGGCCAGTTTGGCCAGGTCCAGCCCGGACTGGCCGTAGCTGATCGAGTGCACCGGGTTGAGAATGGTCTCGCCCCAAAACACGTTGTGTTGACCGGCCTTGACGCTCAACAGCGACTCCTCGCCCACTTCGGTGCTGTAGAACACGAAGGCATCGAGGATTTCGCCGGAAGGACCGGTGTAGTAACGCTCGGCGTAGTGGCTCAGGTGGGGGCTGCCATTGCCGACATTGTCGCCCGTGACCCCGGCCAGGCGCGGATCGTTGGCGACCAGACCCGACCTTGCGTCATTGCCATTGACGAACGGGTTGGAATTGGAACCGGTGTTCTCGTAGGCCTTGTCATACCAACTGGCGGCGCTGACGCGAAAGCCCATGTGGTCCTTGTAGACCACATCCATTTCGGTCAACAGGTCAACGCGGTTGGTGATGTTGGTTCCGGCCTTGCGGAAGTTGTAGTCGCCATCGTTGTTGTTCGGCGTCGCCAACAGGCGCTTGTCGGCGCTTTCGGTGCGCACACCGTAGTTGTACTTGACGGTGTTATCCAGGCGCGCGGTCCAGTCCGGGTTACCTGTGTCGAGTTCGACCGCATGGGCAACCGGCACGGCTGCGCCCAGAATGGCCGAGGCCAATAAGGTGCATCGCGAGGGGGCGAACCCGTGACTCTTATTGTTGTGCATTGCGTTGTCTCCGCCTTTTTGTATTTGTTTTAAGCGCAGCCACCCTCACACCCCCTTGTTCCAGGGGTTTGCGTTTTTCAGGAATGAGGGCAAATGCCGGATGACTGGGGGCCACCCGGCGCCTGAACTAGCGGTCCAGCTCCAGGATGAGAGCTTCGGCTTGAGGCCAGTGGCCAAAGCCTGCAGCCGGATTGAGATGACCTGCATCGCCCACGTTGAGCAGTTCACTGCCCCAGCCTTCAGCCAGCTGAGTGACGGCGGCCAGGCTGGCGAGATGGTCGTTGGTACTGGCGGCCACCAGACTGCGGAACGGCAGCGGCCCTTTTGGCAGGGGGTTCCAACCCTGGGTACGCAGGGTTTCAGCGGATGGGTAGCCTTGCGGCCAATCAGCATCGAGATCCGGAGGAGTGGCCAGCAGCGCGCCCTTGATCGGCCGGCTGTGTTGCGCAGCCCAGTGCGCGACCATCAACACGCCCGCGCTGTGGGCCACCAGAATCACCGGCCCATCGATCTGCTCCAGCTGGTGTTGAATCGCATCGACCCGCTTGGCGCAATCGAGCTTGTCGGTTGCCTGCGGCGGCACACTGCGCACCTTGCACAACCTGGCTTCAAGCAGCGTTTGCCAATGCTCGGCAACGTGCTCGCGCAGGCCCGGTACGATCAGAACGGTTGCGGCAGTTTGCAGTTTGTCCACGTCAACACCTTCGCTTTCTCGATGACTCGACTGGCTCTATTGGCCAGGGGCTTTTTGTAGGACTGACATTAAAGAGCGCCCACCCGAAGCGCTTTTCATTGGACGTCAGGCACTTTTCTTTTCATGACAAATTTCCAGGGATCGGCACGCGGCGACCATTGGTCGTAAATCCCCTCAGGTTCTCTGCGGGTCACTGTAATCAACGGGTGAGCGTCGATTGCGCCACGACAACGGAGGTGATCCTGGACAGATTTGAGCGAGCGCCCTCGACAACCTCGCAACTGTTCAATTGCTGATGTGCTGGATATAGTCGCCACGCTCATTTGAATCGCAACCGGCCCAGGAAAGACTTTCGCATGCCCAAGCTTGTTCGCGCCGCCGTCTTGACCAACTACCTGGAAGTCACTCAATACCTGGGGTTCAACCCGCGCGATGTACTGGCCGGCGTCGGCCTGAGCAAAGCCCTGCTGCAAGCGCCCGAACACCGCATTCCCATTGATGCCGCCGTACGCCTGCTGGAAGACTCGGCCGCCGCCAGCGGCTGCCAGAATTTCGGCCTGAGCATGGCCGAGTCGCGCCAGCTCTCGGACTTCGGAGTGGTCAGCCTGCTCCTCAGCCACCAACGTACGCTGCGTGATGCCTTGCAGGTCGTGGTGAATTACCGTCACCTGATGAATGATTCGCTGGCCATCTTCATTGAAGAGGCCGACAAGATGGTGATCATTCGCGAGGAGGTAGTCACTGAATCGCCAATGCCTTCCCGCCAGGCCACCGAGCTGGCCATCGGGGTCATGTTCCGCCTGTGCGCTGCCTTGCTCGGTACACACTGGCACCCCTACAGCGTCAACTTCACGCACCAGCCCCCGGACAACCTGCAACTGCATCGCCGCCTGTTCGGCTGCACGCTGGAGTTCGGCAGTGAGTTCAATGGCATTGTCTGCTCCGACGCCAGCCTCGACATGACCAACCCCAATGCCGACCCGGCCATGGCGCGCTACGCCCAGAGTTACCTCGACTCGCTGCTCAACCACGAAGGCCCGTCGATACTGTTCGAGGTGCGCAAAGCCATCTACCTGCTGCTGCCGATGGGACGCGCCACCATCGAGCAGATCGCCCAGACCCAAGGCATGAATGTCCGGACTCTGCAGCGCCGCCTCAAAGACGACGGCTGCGCCTTCAACGACCTGATCAACGACGTGCGCCGCGACCTGGTGCTGCGCTACCTGGATAATCCGAATTACTCGCTGGGCCGGATCGCCGACATGCTCGGCTACTCCATGGCGAGCTCCTTCACCCGCTGGTTCATCACCCAGTTCGGTATGCCGCCCGCTACATGGCGCAGCGCACAAAAACACACCGTCAAGTCACCGACTGCCCCAACCACCCTGCCCGCGCCGCAAAAACCCTGAGCCAAAAAAAACGGCGACTGCTGGCACAGTCGCCGTAAAAGAACCGGTATCAGTGACACCGGCCGAGAGTCCTGTGGCGAGGGAGCTTGCTCCCGCTGGGGTGCGAAGCAGCCCCTTTTTTAAGACCACTGCATTTTTCAGAAAGTACGCGGCGAGCCGTTTTGGGGCCGCTTCGCACCCCAACGGGAGCAAGCTCCCTCGCCACAGGATTTTGTGTACTTACAGCCCCCAGCGCAGCAACAGCAACACCAGCACGACCAGGAACACCGTCTCCCCCACCATCAGCAGAATGGGTTTGATACCGACCGCCGCCAGCTCCTTGAGCTGAGTCTTCATACCCAGGGCGCTGATGGAAACCACCAGGCACCAGCGCGACAGTTCATTGACCGAACCTTGCACCACCGGGGCGATCCAGCCGGTGCTGTTGATACAGGCCAACAGCAGAAAACCGACGGCGAACCACGGTAGCAGCGGTGGTCGCTTGCCGGTCGGATCGGCACCCTGCATACGCGTGACCATCGCCGCACAAACGATCACCGGCAGCAGCATCGCCACCCGCATCAACTTGACCACCGTGGCGGTATCGCCAGTTTCGGTCGAGAGGCTGTAACCAGCGCCGACGACCTGGGCGACATCGTGGATGGTCGCCCCCAGGAACACCCCCGCCACTTGCGGCGACAACGACAGCCAATTGGCAATCATCGGGTACACGATCATTGCCAGGGTCGACAGCGCCGACACCCCGATCACCGTGAACAACGTCGCACGTTCTTTCTGTGGATGATTGGGCAACGCCGCCGCCAGCGCCAACGCCGCCGAGGCACCACAAATCGCAGTGGCCCCGCCGGTGAGCATGCCGAACAAGCGCTGAAACCCCATCGCCTTGGCCGCGATCACCGAGACGCCGATCGTCACCACCACCAGAATCACCACCAGCGCCACAGGCTTCCAGCCCAGCGCGGCAATCTGCTCAAGGGTGATGCGCATGCCGAGCAAGGCCACGCCAATGCGCAACACAGTGCGTGCAGTGAATTCGATACCAGCCTTGCAGGCACCCTCACTGGCCAGGAAGTTCAGCGCCATGCCCAACAGCAAGGCAAACAGCATCACCGGCGCACCGTAGTGCTCGGACAAAAAGGACGCGGCGGCCGCCACGATCAAGCTGACGATAAAGCCTGGCGCCAATTCGCGCGTTCGGCTGTGGATACGGGTAAGCGCGATAGCGTTCATGGCGCGGGCTCCTCGCAAGCGATGACGATGAATGCCTGGCCGTCAATTGTCTCGACCGGATAGTTGGCAACTTTGACCTGGGTTGAATTGAGCAAGTAACCGCTGCGCAGATCGAAGCGCAGGCCATGGGCGCAGCACTGGATCACCCGCCCCTCAAGGCGCCCGCCACACAACGAGGCGCCCTGGTGCGGACAACTGTCGTCAATGGCGAACAGGTCACCTTCGATGTTGAATAACGCCAGGCTTTTACCATCGCATTCGAACAGCGCACGACCGCCTGCCGGCGGGAGTTTTCCAGCGGGCACGGGGATTCGAAGACTCATGCCGATTGCCGCGCACGATGACTGTCGAGCAAGGCTTCGCACATGGCGTCAAATAGCGCCTCGGCAGGCTGCGCGCCAACCACTGTCAGGCGACCATCGAACTGAAAACTGGGCACGCCGCTGGCGGCTCCCGCCTCGTTGCCAATGAAAGGATCGCCGTCGCCTTGCAGGCAGGAGGCCATGGCATCAGGGTCGAAGCCACACGACCGGGCGATGGCAAGCAAGGTCTCCTGGCAGCCCAGATCCTCACCGCTCTCTGATCCCTGAAGCTGGAAGTAAGCAGCGAACAAACGCTCAAGCAAAACATCGCATTGGGCGCTATTGCCGAGCACCCTCGCACGCTCCAGCAAGCGATGGGCGTCGGCGGTATTGGGCATGCGGACGATGCGACTCAGATCGATGGGCACGCCCACCGCCATCGCAGCCTGCTGCACCTGGGCCAGGCGCATCGCTACGGCTTTAAGACTGCCCAGGCGCTTGAGGTAAAAATCGACAAAGGGTTCACCCTGTGCCGGCAACTGCGGCAGCAATTGCACCCCGTGCCACACCGTGGTGATTTCCACGCCGGGTTGCCGGACACGCAGCAGGTCTTGCGCGCGCGCAAGTTGGCGCTTGCCGATCAGGCACCAGGGGCAGATGAAATCGAAAAACACATCAATACGTAAACGACCACTCACAACTTCACCTCTAACACCGCTTTGCCAATCGAATCGTGGACTTGCTCGCCCTGAAGCCGGGCCATGTCCTTGTGGTAATGACACTTGGCGTAAAAGAACACGGCCGCTGCCGCGATACTGACCAGTGGCACCATTTGAAAAGCCGCCTGCAAGCCGATGAGGTCGGACACCCGGCCGGTGATGAACGGCCCAGGCGCCAGCCCCAGCATGTTGTTGGCCAAGGTCAGCGTGGCGAAGGCCGTGCCATGGACCGAGTAATGGGTCAGGTTGGCAACCATGGCTCCGCAAGGACCGGTCGTGCCGGCGGCAATCAACATCCCCAGGCAGATCAGCACCAATTGCACAGGCCCTGCCGGCAGGGCGAAGGCAGTCGACAACAGCAGACAACTGCCCAGGCAATAGGCGATGGCCAAAGCGACTTTGCGCTCCGGCGAAGGGCGACACAGTCGATCGCTGAGCATGCCGCACAGGATCATCCCCGCGCCGCTGCACAGCACGATGATCGCCGCGACGCCGCCCGCCTTGTCCGTGGCCATGTCGTAATAACGATTGAGGTAGCTGGGCATCCACACAATCACGGTGCCGCCGACGAACAGTTGCAAGCCACTGCCGATGTAGGCAGCGATCACCGAGCGGCTGGAAAACAGCGTACGCAACGGACGCTTGACCGCGGCAGCCGCCTTGTTCGCCGCCTGCGCGGCACGCTGCGGAGCAATGCGTGCTTCCTTGACGATGATCGGGTAAAGCACCGCCAGCAGCAGGCCGAACAGCGCCATGCCGGCGAACGACCAGCGCCAGCCCAGTTTGGCGGCGATGGCACCGCCCAGCGCCATGCCTAATACCGAGCCAAACATGCCGCCCGCCATGAAGGCACTGGCCAGCGTTGCACGCATGTGTTTGGGAAACACCGAAATCACCACCGCGATGCCGACGCTGCCATAGGCTGCCTCGCCGACTCCCACCATGAAGCGGGCGATAAACATCTGCTGGTAGTCCTGCGCCAACGCGCAGCCCAGTGTGGCCAGGCTCCACAACAGCGCCATCAACGCCAGGCTCTTGACCCGACCGAAGCGATCCGCCAACAACGACAAGGGGAAGGTGAGCAGGCCGACCATCAGGGCAACAATGCCACTGAGCAGACCGAGCTGACCGTCGCTCAGGGCCCACTCGCCCTTGAGCATCGGAAACACCGCATTCAGTACCTGGCGCGACATGTAATCGGAAATCAGCAGGCCGAACGTCAGTGCGAAGACGATCCAGGCATACTTGCGCGCAACGCCGACGCCACTGCCGTCGTCATCGTCTGCGGCGATTGGGTGAAAGGCCATGCAGCCTCCTCAGAGCTTCGTTTTATTGTTGTTATCAAGCGTGTTGCCATGCAGCGAGCGGGAGGCGTTTAACCGCCCGCTTCGTCTGCCGATCAGTCGATCAGCCGCGTTGCGGCACACCTTTTTGTCCAGCCTTGCGGTTGGGGGCCATGCCATTGGCCAACAGGGTTTCTTCGATGCTTGGGTACTGCACACCGATGCGATAGATCTCGCGAGCTTCTTTACCGGTGGCGATTTCGCGACCCAGTTCATGGGCAATGCGTACGGTTTGCTCGATTTGCTGCACCGAGCTGAAACGCTTGCCCTTCTGATCAATGATCGTGTCTTCAATCCCCACGCGAGGGTGCAGCCCCATCGCCAGCGCCATGGTATTGAACGGCAGTACGTTCTTGAGCAGCGATTCAGCGGTCAGGGTGCAACCGTCCGGCGCGCGATGGATGAAGTTGAAGAAGTTGAACGGATTGGGGCCATCGAAACCGCCGCCGATGCCGATCCAGGTCAGGTTCAACGGCCCCCTGTACACGCCTTTGCGTACCAGGCGTTCAAGGGTCTCCATGGCATGCATGCCGGTCAGTTGGAAATGCGGCTGGATGCCGTTGTCCATCAGACGCTTGAGGTGTTCGGCGACCCAGGCCGGGCCTGCCGGTACGGTCATTTCGCTGTAGGCCGCCTGATAGGCAGGGTTGGCCAGGGACGTACCTTCCAGGTATTCCGGATACAGCAACTCCATGATGTTCATCTGGGTGGTGTTGATAGCCACCGTCACCTGATCCGGTTTTGGCGTCAGCTCCGCGAGCATGTGGCGAGTGTCGTCAGACAGCCACTTGGCCGCTTCACCATCGCTTTCGGGTGCGAAAGAAATCGAACCACCAACCTGGATGATCATGTCCGGCACGGCTTCACGCACACCGGCGATCAACTCGTTGAACTTGGACAGACGCTTGGAACCCTTGCCGTCCAGTTCGCGCACGTGCAGGTGCAAAACCGTGGCACCCGCCTCATAACAATCGACCGCTTTCTGCACCTGCTCATCCATGGTCAACGGGATGTCTTCGGGAAAGTCTTCCGGCATCCACTCGGGGCCATACGGGGCCACGGTGATGACTACCTTTTCCATGTTTTCCGGGTGCAGGGAATCGTCGAAGAATTGCATGGGTTACTCCTATTATTATGGTTGTCCACACGCCCGGATCGCGCCGGGCGGACGTGTCTGTGAGAGCGAATGCAGCTGCGGTCGATCGTTAAGTCTTGTCGCCGATGATGCCGGCGCGTTCCATCTTGCGATGGCACGGCGGGTAATCCATGACGGCGTAGTGCTGGGTACTGCGGTTGTCCCAGATGGCGATGCTGTTGGGTTTCCAGCGCCAGCGCACCTGGTACTCGGGGATGTAAGCCTGGCTGATCAGGTAGCGCAGCAACTCACTGGCACCCGGGTTGGCGTCCTGGCCGAAGCGCACCCGCTCGGGGGTGTGGTAGTTGCTCAAGTGGGTGGTAAAGGCGTTGACGAACAGCACCTTTTCGCCAGTCTCCGGATGGGTACGGACCACCGGATGCTCGGCATCCGGGTACATCGCCTTGAGCGCCAGACGCTTTTCAATCGGCATCGCGGCACCGAAACTCGCTTCGATGCTGTGGCGCGCACGCAGGTCGGCGATCTTCGCCTTTACGTCATCCGGCAACCGCGCGTAGGCCTCCACCATGTTGGCCCACATGGTGTCGCCGCCGACTGGCGGGCATTCCACGCAACGCAACACGCAGCCCATTGGCGGCGCTTCGCGCCAGGTCGCATCGGTGTGCCAGGCGTTCTCGTAACGGTCCATCGGCTGGTCCGGGCGCTTGTAGATGCGCACCAGCCCTGGATGATCCGGGTCACTGCCGGCCACCGGGTGATCCTCCAGTTCGCCAAAGCGCCGGGCGAAGGCCACGTGCTCGGCGCGGGTGATCTCCTGATCACGCAGGAACACCACGCGATGCGTGAGCAACTGAGCACGGATCTCGGCAAAAAGACCGTCGTCATGCACCGCATCGGCGAGGTTGACGCCCAGCAGTTCCGCGCCAATGCTGCAAGTCAACTGTTCGACTTTCATGGAAGACGACTCCCTTAAATGACGAAAATCGATGAGCCCGTGGTCTTGCGTGATTCCAGGTCGCGATGGGCCTGGACGGCATCCTGCAAGGCATAGTGCTGGTTGATCTCGATCTTGATCCGGCCGCTGCCGACATGGTCGAACAACTCATTGGCCAACGCGGCTTTTTCCGCCGGGTCGGCGATGTAGTCGGCCAGGGCCGGACGGGTCATGAACAGCGAGCCTTTCATCGCCAGCAGTACCGGATCGACGGCCGGGATCGGACCGGAAGCCGTGCCGACGCACACCATCAGGCCACGACGCTTGAGCGAATCCAGGGAACCCATGAAGGTGTTCTTGCCGACACTGTCGAACACCACGTTGACACCAACGCCGTCCGTCAACTCGCGCACACGCTGGGCGACGTCTTCATGGCTGTAATTGATCACATGGTCGCAGCCATGGGCCCGGGCGATTTCGCCCTTGACCTCGGTGGACACGGTGCCGATGACGGTCAGGCCGAGCAGCTTGGCCCACTGCGCCACGATCAGGCCCACACCACCGGCGGCAGCGTGCAGCAGAATGCTGTCGCCGGCCTTGAAATCGTAAATGCGCCGCATCAGGTACGACGACGTCAGGCCGCGCATGGTCATCGCCGCGGCGGTCTCGAAACTGATGGTTTCCGGCAACTTGATCAGCGGTGCGGCCGGGATCAACCGTTCGGTGCTGTAGGCACCCAATGTATTGAGAAAACCGGTGTAGGTGACGCGATCCCCCACGCGCACGTTGGTAACCCCCTCGCCGATCGCCTGGACCACGCCGGAGGCTTCGACCCCCATGCCATTGGGCATCGGGATCGGATAAGTGCCATTGCGAAAGTAGGTATCGGCATAGTTCAGGCCCACCGCCACATGACGCAGACGAACCTGGCCTGGACCGGGCTCACCGACTTCGACCTCCTCATAACGGAGGACTTCGGGACCACCGGTTTCGTAGAAGCGTACGGCTTTGGCCATGTTTTCTTATTCTCCAGTCTGCAAGGTTGGCGTGCAGCGTCGATTTGCGCTGACTGGACTGTAGGACGCCGCCTGACGAGCCGCTTCTCATCAGACGACAATGGCTTTTCATTTCATGACAGTAAGCCGGCAGGCAGGGGTGGCATCCACTGGCCACTCGTCGGGCGACGCAACCCGACTGATTGACAGCGATGGGTGCCTGCGCAATTATTATTACATCGCATGCGATACAAACGCATACGATACACAAATCACATCATTCGAAACGTTGAGGATCCACCCCATGAGCAAGATCGAAAAAGTCCTGATGACCGGCAAGACTCACACCACCGCCAGCGCCGCTGGCAACACGTCGCGTGGCCATAACGGCAGCCTCGACATCACGCTGTCGTCGCCTGGAAGCGCGAAACCGGCGCACGTGTTCGCCGCTGCTCAGCCACACCCGACCGCCGAGCAATTGTTCGCCGGTGCATGGTCGGCCTGCTACACCGCCGCTGTCGGGCTGGTGGCCAATGACATGAACGTGGTGCTGCCGTCTGATTTGTCGGTCGACATCGAAGTCGATCTGGGCCAGACCGGTGCGGCCTACTTCCTTCAGGCTCGATTGACGCTCCGCGTGCCGGGTCTGGCGCATGACGTTGCGACGACACTGGCGCACACCGCCGATCAGATTTGCCCGTACTCGAAGGCGACGCGCGGCAATATCGACGTGGCCCTGAACGTCCTCACGGTTTAACGCACCACGATTGGCATTTTTTTTACTCACATATATCGCATGCGCTTTAAGCGCATGCGAATAACAAGGCCAACCCCATTCCGATAAAATCGTATACGAGGTATATTTTGCCTTTGCGAGCCTTCTACTTTGGCCAACGAGGAAGCACATGAAACGCACTGACAAGACCGTCCCCCCTGATCTGAAGCTCTCCGACTTCCTGTGTTTTGCGGTCTATTCCACGAACCTGGCCTTCGGCAAGGCCTACAAACCGATACTCGAGCACTTGGGGCTCACCTATACGCAATACATCACCATCGTTGCGCTATGGGAGGAAGACCACCAAACCGTGGGCAGCCTTGGCGAGAAGCTGTTTCTCGAATCGAACACGCTCACACCGATCCTGAAGAAACTGGAAGCGATGGGCTACCTGCAAAGGCAACGTGATCCCGAGGACGAGCGGCAGGTGCGGATCAGCCTGACGAAAAGCGGTCGACAGCTACGCGAAGACCGCCCCGAAACGGGCCTTTCCCACGCAACGGGTCTGGAACCGGAGGAGTTCACACAGTTGCAGAACGCGATCGTGAAACTGCGCAACAACCTCATCAAATCGACGAAAGCCGAGGGATGAGCAAAACAAATACCTTGATACCGAAATGAAAAAACGGGCGCCCTGATCGGCGCCCGTTTTTTATTCAAAGGCTCGCTGGCAGGGCTGCGGCTACTGCCCATGAGTACTCCGCTTGTCGCCCTGTTTTGATATGTTTATTTTCACACAGCTGATTTGTGAAATATTTTATGTCATTTATAGCCTCGTAAATCATCAGGACAGTCCACCTCGCCAGACCGGACGGCAGCCCCGTATCACCAACGCCCCATCCAAGGAGTCAACAATATGAACAAGACAGAACTTCTAGGTGCTCTGGCACTGTGCGCCGCAAGCTTGCTGGCGCACGCCGACGAGGACAGCCTGCGTATCGGCATCGAAGCCGCCTACCCGCCCTTCTCCTTCAAGACGCCGGAGGGCAATGTCAGTGGTTTCGATTACGACATCGGCAACGCGCTGTGTGCAGAGATGAAGGTCAAATGCGAGTGGGTCATCCAGGAATTCGACGGCATGATCCCATCGCTCAAAGTGCGCAAGATCGACGCTGTGCTGTCGTCGATGTCGATCACTGAAGACCGGATGAAGTCGGTCGACTTCAGCAAAAAGTACTACCACACGCCGGGCAAGTTCGCGATGAAGAGCGGCAGCGTGATCAACGACCCGCTGGTCGATCTCAAAGGCAAGAAAGTCGGCGTACAACGCGCCTCGACCTACGACCGTTTCGCCACTGAGCAACTGGCGCAAGCCGGCGCCCTGGTGGTCCGCTACGGCTCACAAAATGAAGCCTTCCTCGATCTGGCATCAGGTCGCCTGGACGCCACCCTCGCCGACATCGTCAACACCGATGAGAGCTTCATCAAAACCCCCATAGGTAAAGGTTTCGCTCTGGTTGGACCGGACATCAACGACCCGAAATACTTCGGCAGAGGCGCCGGGATCGCGGTGCGTAAAGGCGACAGTGCGAACGTTGCACGCCTGAGCGCAGCGATTGACGCCATCCGCGCCAATGGCAAGTACCAGCAAGTGATGGCCAAGTACTTCGCCTTCGATATCTACGGCGAATAAGCCGTTACCCGAAACCCTGGCGCCGGCGTTTGCGGGTGCCACTTCTGGCTTGTCTCGCGCGCCTCACGGCGCTCGCTTGAGGAACTTCATCATGCTTCACGGCTACGGATCGAGCATTCTCGATGGCGCCTGGCTGACCATTAATCTGGCCCTGACTTCCATGACCATGGCGATTGCCCTGGGTCTGATCGGCGCCGCCTTTCGTTTGTCACCGTTCAAATGGCTGGCGATGCTGGGCGAAGGCTATACCACCCTGATTCGCGGTATTCCCGACCTGGTGCTGATCCTGCTGATTTTCTACGGCGGCCAGGACCTGGTGAACCGCATTGCCCTCGCGCTCGGTTACACCCGCTACATCGACATCAACCCCTTTATCGCCGGCGTCTGCACCATGGGCTTCATTTTTGGTGCCTACCTCTCGGAAACCTTTCGCGGCGCCTTTATGGCGATCCCCAAAGGCCAGGGCGAGGCCGGTGTGGCTTATGGCATGAGCGCCGCTCAGGTGTTCTGGCGGATTCTGGTGCCGCAGATGATTCGTTTCGCCATTCCGGGGTTCACCAACAACTGGTTGGTGCTGACCAAATCCACCGCGCTGATCTCGGTGATCGGGTTGCAGGACATGATGTTCAAAGCCAAAAACGCAGCGGACGCCACCCATGAGCCGTTCACGTTTTTCCTCGCGGTGGCCGCGCTCTACTTGCTGCTGACCAGTGTGTCATTGCTGGTGCTGCGCTATCTGGAAAACCACTACTCGGTCGGCGTCAAAGCCACCGAACTGTGACGGGGAGCACAGCCATGATTCTCGACTACAACCTGATCTGGGAAAACCTGCCGCTGTACCTCAATGGCGCCTTGTTGACCCTCAAAGTTCTACTGATTTCCCTGGCCGTTGGCCTGGTGCTGGCGATTCCTTTAGCGCTGATGCGCGTCTCCCGATCGCCGTTGATCAGCTTCCCGGCCTGGCTCTACACCTATGTGATTCGCGGCACCCCGATGCTGGTGCAATTGTTCCTGATCTATTACGGCTTGGCGCAGTTCGAAGCGGTACGCCAAAGCGTGCTCTGGCCTTACCTGTCCAGCGCAACCTTTTGTGCCTGCCTGGCCTTCGCGATCAATACCAGCGCCTATAGCGCGGAACTGCTGGCCGGCAGCTTGAAGGCCACGGCCCACGGCGAGATCGAAGCCGCCAAGGCCATGGGCATGTCGCGCTTTACCTTGTACCGCCGCGTGCTCCTGCCGTCGGCCTTGCGCCGGGCACTGCCGCAATACAGCAACGAAGTGCTGATGATGCTGCAGACCACCAGCCTGGCGTCGATCGTCACCCTGGTCGACATCACCGGAGCCGCTCGTACGGTCAGTTCGCGGTTCTATCTGCCATTCGAGGCGTTCATCACCGCCGGCCTTATCTATCTGGCCCTGACCTTCATCCTGGTTCGTCTGTTCAAGCTGGCCGAGCGCCGCTGGCTGGCCTATCTGGCACCGCGCAAGCACTAAGGAGCTGTTATGGAGCACATTGAATACCTGTTGCCGTGGGGACCCTCGGGCACAGAACGACGGCTGTCGCTGTTTCGTTTTGGCAGCGGGCCACGCAAGGCCTACATCCAGGCCTCCCTGCATGCCGACGAGCTACCGGGGATGCGCGTGGCGGTTGAACTTAAGCAGCGTCTGCGCGTGCTGGAAGAACAAGGTCGCCTGAATGGGGTCGTCGAGTTGGTGCCGATGGCCAACCCGATTGGCATCGCCCAGATGTTCCAGGCCACCCATCAAGGTCGTTTTGAGTTCTCCAGCGGGAAGAACTTCAATCGTGATTTTCCAGAGCTGACCGAAGCTGTGGCGGCGCTGGTGAAAGGTCAACTGGGCGCCCACGCCGGCGTCAACACCGGGCTGATCCGCCGCGCCATGGCCGATGTTCTCGCCGACATGCCACCGCCGACCTCGGAACTCGATGGCCTGCGCCGCCTGTTGCTTTCACATGCCTGTGACGCCGATGTGGTGCTGGACCTGCACTGCGATTTCGAGTCGATCATGCTGCTTTACGCCATGCCGCAACACTGGCCGCGCCTGCGCTCATTGGCCGCTCGACTGGGTGCCGGCGCCGCATTGCTGGCCGAGGATGCGGGCGGCAGTGCCTTTGATGAAGCCTGCGCGATTCCCTGGTTGCGCCTGGCCGAACTCTTTCCTGAAGCCGATATTTCTTTGGCCTGTGTGGCGACCACCATTGAACTGCGCGGCATGGCCGATACCGAACGCGAGCCCTGCATCGACAGCGCGCAGGCCATTCTCGGCTATCTCGCCGAGCAAGGCCTGATCAGCGGTGACTGGCCGGCCGCGCCACCGACCGAGTGTGAAGCGACGCCATTCGCCGGTGCGCAGTACGCCTACGCACCGCACCCCGGCGTGGTGAGTTTTCTGCAACCGCTGGGTGCCCGGGTCAGGGTCGGCGACCCGCTGTTCGAAGTGATTGATCCGCTGACCGATCGCCACAGCATCGTGCGCGCCAGCACCGACGGCATCCTCTATGCCCGTGAACGTCTGCGCTTTGCCCAGCCCGGTTTGTGGCTGGCCAAAGTGGCCGGTACTCGCCCTATTCGCCAAGGCCGCTTGCTCAGCGACTGATTCCAGAGAGTTGAAACCATGTACAAACTTGAAATTCAGGATCTTCACAAAAGCTACGGCACCCACGAAGTGCTCAAGGGCGTGTCCCTGGAGGCGAAGGCCGGTGATGTGATCAGCATCATCGGCTCCAGCGGTTCCGGCAAAAGCACCTTCCTGCGTTGCATCAACCTGCTGGAACAGCCCAACGCCGGCAACATCGTGCTCAATGGCGAACCGCTCAAGCTGGTGACCAACAAACTCGGCGGGCTCAAGGCTGCCGAGCCCAAACAGCTACAACGCATGCGTTCGCGACTGTCGATGGTGTTTCAGCATTTCAACCTCTGGTCGCACATGAGCGCCCTTGAAAACGTCATGGAGGCCCCGGTACATGTGCTGGGCATGAACAAGAAACAAGCGCGGGAAAAGGCCGAGCATTACCTGAACAAAGTCGGCGTGGCGCACCGCATGGACGCCTGGCCGGCGCATATGTCGGGTGGTGAGCAGCAGCGGGTAGCGATTGCCCGGGCGCTGGCCATGGAGCCCGAAGTGATGCTATTCGATGAACCAACCTCAGCCCTCGACCCAGAGCTGGTCGGCGAGGTGCTGAAAGTCATGCAGGACCTCGCACTCGAAGGCCGCACCATGGTGGTCGTGACCCACGAAATGGGCTTTGCCCGCGAGGTCTCGAACCAGCTGGTGTTCCTGCACAAGGGCCTGGTCGAAGAGCGCGGCAATCCGCGTGAAGTGCTGGTCAATCCGCAGTCCGAGCGGCTTCGGCAGTTTCTGGCCGGCAGCTTGAAATAATCATACACTCCAGCCAACTTATGCCCCCGCGCAACCCCCCGTAGGAGCGAGGCTTGCCCGCGAAGCGAACACCGCGGTTTTTCAGGCATTGCGCGTTATCGTTCTTCGCGGGCAAGCCTCGCTCCTACAGGTTATGCGCCTGCCCCATCTCCAACCCTCAGGAACTGTAGAGCCGGACATGCCGACCCCTTCGAAAGACACCACGGTCTATGCCGCGCCGGTGATGCGTAAACTGGCGGAAATCGTTTCCGATCTACAGCCTTCACTGCGCAAGGTGGCGGATTTTATCCTGCGTCACCCGCTAAGGGCCGCGACGCTGACCATCGAAGAAATGGCCCATGAAACCTCCACCTCGCCGGCCGCGGTCAATCGTCTGGCCAAGGCACTGAACCTGGGTGGCTACACCGGCATGAAGGCCGAGCTGGTCGCGACGTTGCAGCAGATGGTGTCGCCGGTCGACAAACTGCGCAACGAACTGGCGCATCGTCCTGGCGGTGCATTTGGCCTGCATGAGCAAATCCAGAGCGCCACCAGCAACCTCGCCACGGCAGCCACCAACAACCACGCCGACACCTTTGAAGCCTTCGTCACCCGCCTGATCGAAGCGCGCAAAATTTACATCCTGGGCTTTGGCAACAGCGTCTACTTCGCCGGCCTCGCCGCCTCGACCCTGATGCCCTTCTGTGCCGACGCCACCGCCATCAGCATGGAGGGCGGCAACGAAAACGCCGCTTACCGCCTGGCCGCCATCACCGATCAGGATGTGTTGCTGGCGATCTCCCTGCCGCGCTATTCCCTCGACACCCTGCAACTCGCACGCTTCGCCAATGAGCGCGGCGCCTCGGTGCTGGCAATCACCGACTCACCCGCATCGCCGCTCACCAGCATTGCCGAACACGTGCTGTTTGCCCCCGCCGACCATCCGGTAATGACCAGCTCCAACATCGCCGTGCTCGCCTTGATCGAAGGATTGGTGGCGGGTGTGATGGCGCGCAATAAAGAAGCGGTCAAGCTGGCGACCGAGCTGACCGAGAGCGTGATGTCTTACTTGCACATCCCCGCCAGCAGTAAATCGTCGAAGAAGTGATATCTGACGGGGCTTGCCCCATGGGCAACCTGGAAACCCAAAACCACCCGGCTTTCGTGGACCGGGCGGTCTTGGGGCTGTCTTGCGACAACTCGTTCAGGACTGTGCCTCAACCTCCCTGGCACAACCATTGCGCAACTCTGACGTCAACGTCTGTTCGTCCAGCGCCCCTTCCCACTTGGCGATGAACAGCGTGGCGACACCGTTGCCGATGACGTTGATCAATGCCCCGCCCTCGGAAATAAACCGGTAGACCCCAAGCACCAACACCAACCCGGCCGCCGGAATCACATCCAGGCTGCCAAGGGTGGCCGCGAGGGTAATGAACGCACCGCCGGTGACACTGGCCGCGCCCTTGGAGGTCAGCAACAGAATCAACAACAGGGTGACCTGGTGCCACAGGTCGAGCGGAATATCCAGCGCCTGGGCGATGAAAATCGCCAACACTGTCATGTTGATGCAGCTGCCATCGAGGTTGAAACAGTATCCCGAAGGCACCACCAGCCCCACCACCGACTTCTCGCACCCCAGGCGCTCGAGCTTGCCCATCAACCGAGGCAAGGCCGACTCCGAAGATGAGGTGCCCAACACCAGAAACAGCTCATCGCGGATGTACTTGAGAAACTGCCACAGGCTGAAACCGGCCAGACGCGCGACCAGGTTGAGAATCACGA
The DNA here is from genome assembly GCF_003253625.1 of Pseudomonas sp. URMO17WK12:I6. Classification (NCBI taxonomy): domain Bacteria; kingdom Pseudomonadati; phylum Pseudomonadota; class Gammaproteobacteria; order Pseudomonadales; family Pseudomonadaceae; genus Pseudomonas; species Pseudomonas sp. URMO17WK12:I6. Next base: position 28,383 of record NZ_QKYZ01000004.1, on the reverse strand, counting down.
ACACAAAAAACAGCGCCGTCACGTAATAGCAGATCAGCAAGTTGCCATACGCCCCCAGGGAGCCGACGCCGTACTTGCCGATCGTAAAGGCCATGCCGCCGAAGGCCCCCAGCGGCGAGACATACATCACGATCTTGACCATGCGGAAAAACGCCTGGGCTACCAGATCGATCAGGTTCAGCAACGGCTTGCCGGCAGCACCGAGCATCTGCAAGGCGAAGGCAAACAGGATGGAAATGAACAGCACCTGGAGAATATCGCCTTCGGCAAAGGCACCAAACACGGTACTGGGCACGATATGGGTCAGAAAGCCCACCACACTCTGTTCATGGGCCAACTTGCTGTAGCTGTCGATGGCATGGCCGTCGAGGGTCGCCGGGTTGATGTGCATGCCCGTACCAGGCTGCATCAGGTTGACCCCGATCAGCCCGATCACCAGCGCCAGGGTGGTCAGCACTTCGAAGTACAGCAACGACTTGAAGCCAACCCGGCCGATGCGCTTGAGGCTCTGCATGCTGGCAATGCCACTGACCACGGTGCAGAAGATGATCGGCGCAATCAGCATCTTGATCAGCTTGATGAACGTATCGCCCAGGGGCTTCATTTCTTCGCCGAGACTGGGATAGAAATGACCGAAGATGATGCCCAGCACAATCGCCAGCAGCACCTGCACATACAGGTGGCGGAACACTCGGCGCAGGCGTGAATGGCTCGGCTTTTTTTCGGCAATCGAGGGTGTAATTGTTGTTGTCATGATGGCTTCCTCGCAGGCGTGATGCATTTTCCCAGGTAGCCGACCGCCACATCGGTGCACGACCGATCGCCTGGGAAAGAGTGTTCGGGGGATGATTACTGCTGGATGTACTCGGAAATCTCGATCAGGTTGAGATCGGGATCACGCAGGTACACCGAGCGAATGGGCCCCCGGGCCCCGGTTCGGGTCACCGGACCTTCCACCAGCGGCCAGTTCACCGTTTTGAGGTGGGCGATGACTTTGTCCAGTGGCGCGCTGGCGATAAAGCACAGGTCCAGGGCCCCTGGCACGGGCACGTGGGCCTTGGGTTCGATTTCATGACCGCGCACGTGCATGTTGATTTTCTGGTTGCCGAACGTGAAAGCCACCCGGCCCTCGCCGAATTTTTCCAGGTGCATGCCCATCACCTCGGTGTAGAAATGAATGGTCGCTTGCGGGTCGGTGGCAGTCAGGACGATGTGGTCGACGTGATCGATCATCCCAACCACCGGAGCACCTGGCGGCACGATGGCGGCCGCCACGGCAGGCGTTACCTGCAGCAATGCGCCCAGGGACAGCGCGGCAATGAACAACGAGACAAACTGACGGACCGGTGTGATTGTTATTGTTTTCATGAGTGGACCTTCTTGTTGGGTGGTGAAGCCTTCACGACACGAGGTTGATCAGGTTCCCCAAGTGGTAGCCCTGCAGGTTGCCGAGGATGCCGTCGGCCAGCCGTTGCAGGCTGCTCTGGCTGGCCCAGGCCACGTGGGGAGTGACGATCAGGTTGGCATGGCGGCTATTGAGCAAAAGGTGGTCGGCCGGTGGTGGCTCCTGGCAAAGCACATCGAGGGCCGCGCCACCGAGGCGACCGCTGTCCAGCGCATCGAGTACCGCCGCTTCATCCACCAACGGTCCGCGAGCGGTATTGATCAGCAACGCGCCGGGTTTCATCTGCGCCAGTTCCAGGGCCCCGATCAGGTGTCGGGTACGCTCGGTCAATGGACAGTGCAGAGAAATCACGTCGCTTTGCGCCAGCACCGTTTCAAAGGACTGGTACCCCTTGCGCACCGGGACCACGCCACGGTGTTCGGCAAACAGCAACTGCATGCCCAGGGCGCTCGCCAGACGTGCCGTAGCCAAGCCGATACCACCTCGGCCGATGATGCCCAACACGCTGCCCTGAACATCCCGGATCGGCGCGCGATGGACGCAGAAATGCCGCGAATCCGGCCAGTCCCGCAGCGCCGCAGCCTGGTAAGCGAACAGCTGTCGACGCAGGGCGAAGATTGACGCGATCACCGACTCGGCGACGCTTTGTGCCGAGTAGGCCGGGACGTTACACACCGTTACGGCAAAATCATGGCAGGCCGCCAAATCAATGCAGTCGTAACCGGTGGCCGCGACGCAGATGAAGCGCAGGTTCGGCAGTTGCTCAAGTTCAGCCCGACCGATGCGCACCTTGTTGGTGATCACCGCATCGGCATCCCGGGCGGCTTCCACCACTTGCTCCGGTGTCGTGTCGGGGCGGTCCTGCCAGTCCGAGACCCAGGCCGGGCGAGCAATACTCACGGGCAGGCTGTCTCTGTCGAGAAATACCACTTTCATGCTGCATGCTCCGGTTGGACGGGTTCGGAAATCTCGATCAGGTTCAGGTCCGGATCACGCACATACACCGAACGTATCGGCCCGGTGGCACCGGTACGTAACACCGGGCCTTCGATGATGGGCCAGTCGACACGGGCCAGGTGCGCAATCACTTGGTCCAGTGGGATCGAGGCGATAAAACACAGGTCCAGCGCTCCCGGCACCGGCAAATGCGCCTTGGGCTCGAACTCGTGGCCACGCACGTGCAGGTTGATTTTCTGCTGACCGAAAGCGAACGCCTTGCGCCCACCAGCAAAGGTTTGCACCTGCATGCCCATGACCCGCACGTAAAAATCCTCGGCAGCCACGGGGTCGATGGTGGTCAGCACTAAATGGTCGAGATGATCGATCATGAGTGCAGCTCCTGGGCTCGGGCCGACGGCACCTGTTTTTCCAGGTTGGCGACATGGGCGGGGATCGGGTGCAGGTCCAGGCGTTTGCCGGCCTTGAGGATCTGGCTGGGAATGTCGTGACCGACCAGACCCGGCAACTGCGCGGCGACCGCCAGCACCCGGTCCAGATCAACCCCGGTGTTGAAACCCATCAACTGCAGCATGTGCAACAGGTCTTCGGTGCACACATTGCCACTGGCCCCCGGCGCATAAGGGCAACCGCCCAGGCCGCCAAGGGACGAATCGAAACGATCGACCCCGGCCTCGATGGCCGCCAGCGCATTGGCCAGGCCCATGCCACGGGTATTGTGGAAATGCAGGGTCAGCTGCAGCGCCGGAAAACGCTCACGGACGGCCCGGGACAGCATCTCGACCTGACTCGGGTACGCCATGCCAGTGGTGTCGCACAAGGTCACGCCGCGAGCTCCCAGCTCGGCGAAGCGCTCGACCCAGTGCAACACCTCCCCTACCGGAACATCGCCCTGCATCGGGCAGCCGAACACGGTCGACAACGACACGTTGATCGCCACCGGCCCCTGGCCGATCACGCTGACCACTTCGCTGAGCTGGGCAAACGACTGTTCGCGGCTCATGCGCAGATTGGAACGGTTGTGCGGTTCGCTGACCGACATCACCAGGTTGGCTTCATCGATGTTGCACGCCAGGGCCCGCTCGGCACCGCGCACGTTAGGCACCAGCACCGTGTACTCCACCGCCGGATTGCGCCGGATACCCTGCATCACCGCCTCGGCATCGCGCAGCGCGGTAATGGCCTTGGGCGATGTGAACGAGGTGACCTCGATCTTGGCGAAACCACACTGGCTGAGCGCATCTATCATGGCGATCTTGTCGACGGTTTCGATAAAGCGCGCTTCATTCTGGAAGCCGTCACGGGTTGCGACTTCCTGCAAGAAAAGACGTTGCATGTTGATTCTCCGGTTCAAATGATGCCGCGCTGGCGCCAGTCGGCTTGCTGCGCAGCGTCGATGCCAAGCTCGCCAAGAATCTCGGCGGTATGCTGACCCAGGGTCGGCGCCGAGCGAGTCACGCTGCCAGGCGTGGTACCCAGCTTGGGGACGATGCCGGGCAAGGTCACCGGCGTGCCGTCGTCCAGCTGGCTGTCGAGCAGCATGTCGCGCGCCCGGTAATGCGAGTCCTGGGCAATGTCGGCAGCGTTGTAAATCCGGCCGGCCGGGATGCGCGCCTCGGTCAGGACCGACAAAACTTCGTCGAGGCTGAGTCGCGCGGTCCATTCGGAGATGGCGGCATCGATGCGCTCAACCTGCAGCACTCGGCCGTGGTTCTGCGCAAGCGCTGGATCAGCCCCCAGATCGCGGCGCCCAATCACTTCCATCAGGCGTTGATAGATGCTGTCGCCATTGCCGGCGATCAAGGCAAAACCACCGTCACGGCAGCGATAGGCATTGGTCGGCGCGATACCCGGCAAACTGCTGCCGGCGGGCTCACGAACGGCATTGAACACCGAGTATTCGGGCAATAGGCTTTCCATCATGTTGAACACCGACTCGTACAGCGCCACGTCGATCTGCTGGCCGTCACCGCCGTTCTGCTCGCGATGACGCAGGGCAAGCAGAATCCCGATGACACCGTGCAAGGCCGACAACGAGTCGCCGATGGAAACGCCAACCCTTACCGGGGTCCGCCCGGGCTCGCCGGAAAGATGTCGCAATCCGCCCATCGCTTCACCGATCACGCCGAATCCGGGACGGTCACGGTACGGCCCGGTCTGGCCGTAACCAGAGACCCGGAGCATGATCAGTTTCGGATTCAGCGCGTGCAGCATGTCCCAACCCAGCCCCCAGTTTTCCAGAGTCCCTGGGCGAAAGTTCTCTATCAGTACATCCGCGTCGGCCAGCAACTGGCGCACCACCTGTTGGGCTTCACGCTGGCGTAAATCAAGGGTCAGCGAGCGTTTGTTGCGAGATTGCGCGGCCCACCAGACGGAAGTACCGTCATGCAGCAAGCGCCATTTGCGCAACGGGTCACCGGTGACCGGAGGCTCGATCTTGATCACGTCGGCGCCAAATTCACCGAGCATTTTCGCCGCAAATGGCCCGGCAATCAGTTGACCGAGCTCCACGACCTTGACACCTTGCAGAGGTAACCTCATGACGTTTCCCGTTCTTGTTGAGTACTTGTGGCATGGATAATCGACACAAACCGGGCAGATGAAAATTTCATATTTCGCCACTACTCTTTCCAGAATGGAAAACCTTGGATCCTCTTGATGATCAATCCCCTGCATTTCGATCTGCTGTCATTGCGCCTGCTGATCTTCGCCGCCGAATCCGGCAACCTGACCCGTGCCGCCGAAAAGGCCAACATGACGGTCTCGGCGGCCAGCAAACGGTTAGCCGAGCTGGAACGAACGACCCAGTGCCCACTGTTCGTGCGCCTGCCAAGGGGGCTCGAACTGACCGCCGCGGGACAAGGGATCGTTGAACATGCCAGAACGATTCTGGAAGGCGTGAACCGGATGGCATGCGACGCCAGCGATTACGCGGTCGGGGTGCGCGGGCATGTGCGGTTGTTCGCCAACACTTCCGCCGTCGTCCAGTTTCTGCCGGACGACCTCGCGTCTTTCCTGCGCGCCAACCCGAACGTGCGTATCGGGCTGGAAGAAGCACTCAGCGAACCGATTATTCAAGCCGTGGAAAACGGGCGCGCCGACATCGGCATTTTTGCCGACAACGTACCGGCCGAGGGCCTGTACAAACTGCCCTATCGTGACGACCGACTCGTGCTCCTGGTGCCGGTCGGCCATGAACTGGCGAATGAGCGCAATGTGTCCTTTGCCGACACGCTTGGCTTCGATTACGTAGCGCTCAACCAGGGCAGCTCATTGCTGCGCAGAATCACCGATGCCGCCGTCAGTGCGGGCAAGATCCTCAAGGTGCGGATCCAGGTCAGCAGCTTCGACGGCATCTGTCGGATGATCGAAGCCGGCTTGGGCATCGGGATCTTGCCGTTGTCATCCGTGCGTGCCGAATTGCTCGGCAGCCGTCTGATTGCTGTCGACCTGAGCGATGACTGGGCGCACCGCACCTTGTTCGTGGGGGTTGCGAGTCAGGCGCAACTGACCCCGGAAGCGGCCAAGTTGTTCGAGTATCTGAGCAGCGTGCATGGCTGACAATGGCGTAAATGTCCCTGTCCACACATTTGGGTTACAGGTAGCCCAATCATCAAAAAACCACTGCCTCATGTGTTCGTGGCACATGCGACAGTGGCAAAAGCGCAATAGTTACCTCATGTCCAATTTACGAGTGCGCACTACGACCGTACTCAGGCGACTTCGCGAAATTGTCCTCGACCGTTCCAGTGCCATCCAGATACCCGTGCTTACGCAAATCAGGCATTAATATCGACGCGATGAACGTCACGCATACCAATGCCGCTACGTAATAAAAGAAGTAACTTTCAATCCCCATCGATTTAAGCATCAATGCTACGTACTCGGCGGTACCGCCACACAATGCATTGCCGATCGCATAAGGCAGGCCAACGCCCAACGCCCTGACAGAAGCAGGATAAAGATCCGCTTTAAGCACACCCGTGACGGGCGTATAAAATGCGGCGATAAGGAGACCAGACATAATTAGCGCAAATGCTGCATATGGGCTCGACACCGTCTTTAACGTGGTTAAAATTGGCACAACCAAAGCGGTTGCCAAACCACCAAATATCATCATACTTTTTTTCACGCCAATACGGTCTGCCAGCATGCCGAAAAATGGCTGACAAATCATGAAGCACACTAAGGCAGACGTCATAATAAAACTGACCGTCCCCGCATCCAGCCCCACCGACAACACCAAGTATTTCTGCATATAGGATGTGAACGTATAATAGTAAAGCGAACATCCCATGGTGATGGCCACCGTTAAAATCACCGCTCGCTTATGCTTTAACAACGCTCGAATGGATCCGGCCTCCTTACTCTTCATTTCTTTTACTGAGGCTGTTTCGGTCATGGATCGACGTAGAAACACGACCACAATGGCGCTAATCGCGCCGATTAAAAATGGAATTCTCCAACCCCAGGCTTTCAAATCGTCCGGAAGCAATACGTGCTGAAGAACCGCAACCGTCAGCAACGCAAGTAGCTGACCTGCAATAATGGTGGAATATTGGAATGAACCGAAAAATGATCTGCGCCCGGCAGTCGACATTTCACTGATGTAAGTGGCGCCTGTTCCGTACTCCGCGCCCACCGAAAGGCCCTGCATCAGCCTCGCTACAACCAACAGGATGGGGGCCGCGACACCAATCGACTCATACGTTGGCATGATCGCGATCATCAAAGAACCACCGCACATCATGAAGATTGAAATGATCATTGATATTTTTCGACCGCGCGTATCCGCAATGTAACCAAATATCCAACCACCGAGGGGGCGCATAAAAAAGCCGACAGCAAAAATTCCAGCTGTCGCTAACAGTTGACTGTTTTGATCTCCTGCCGGGAAGAACAGCGATGCAAAATAGATAGAGGTATAGGCATAAATAAAAAAATCATACCACTCAACCAAATTGCCCGAGCAAGCTCCGAGTATCGCTCGAACCCGTGCTTTATTTGTAATGGGAGGACGCTTGACTGCACTGTTATCAACATTACTTATTATTATCATTTCAATCTCCACGAGCGGAAATAATCTGTTGACGCGTTTACGCGCTAAACCACCAGCACAACAACAGTCTATGCGAAGACAAAAGTCACTCACACAGACTGCCTGCTTGATCATCTAATCATTCAATAAAACATTTAGGATAAAAGCCACCCCAACTGAAATATTAATCTTCCTGATGTGACTTCATCGTGCACTTTTCACTGCAATGCAGACTCAAAAACTGGCGCGCGCCTGCATCGAGACTGCGCCATCAGGCAAACTGACCCATAACAGTAAGTTGTCACCTTCATAGACAGCATTTAATGTTAGCGTCGCTCCCAACAAGGCAGGACGAACGCCTCGATAATTAAAGAGTTTTACTGGTTTACCCGCGATACGTTCGGCATAGCCTGCCAGCAGAGTTGCGTTCAGTGGACCATGTATTACTTGACTCGCGTAGTGTTCAACATCTCGACAGTAATCAGCGTCATAGTGAATGCGATGACCATTGAAAGTCAGTGCTGAATAGCGAAACAACGTGGTCGAGGTCGGCAGCCATTTATAGGAATGAGTGGCTGGCGGCATCGCGGCGAAGGGTTTGTTCGAGTCGACGGGAGTTGCCTCCTTGTAGACGATGTCGTGGTGTTCGGAAATGGCAACTTCGCCAGCATGCAAAATCTCATGCAATACGGTGACAAACACTAGCTCGCCACTACGACCTTGTTTGTGTTCGATTGAAACAATACTGGAGCGTTTCTCGACGCTGCCATCCAACGGCAATGCTTTCTTGAATTCAAGCTGTCCACCGGCCCACATGCGATTCGGCAGCGGCACGGGAGGCAAGAAGCCACCTCGTGCCGGGTGACCGTCACGTCCCAACTCTTCAGGCGCCAGTCCGTCCAGAAAATACAACCAGTGCCACAATGGCGGCAATGGATGACCCGAGACCAAATCGCTTTGTGGAATGCCCAGTGTGGCAGCCATCAAACGCGCATGGCGTGAAGACAGGACATCGCGGTCGACATGGGTCTTGCCGATCCATTGCCGAAGGTGTTGAAGATCAATAGTGCTCATGCAGGGACCTCCTCTTGTTTGTTCTGTGTTGCTGTCACCTGGAATTCTTTGCGCAGCCGATCACTGTGTTCGCCCAGGAGCGGAGCTTTTTCAAATCGCTGATCGTCCCAAGGAGCGCGTACCGGAGGCGCAATCATCTCGACTTCACCGGTCTCGACTGCCATTGGCCATTTACGAAGGCCTGGATGTTCTGCCATCTCGGCGACGGAGCGCACCTGACCAAAAGCGGTATTGGCCTGACCCAGTTTGTGGATCGCCTGTTCGGCGCTCAGGCTGGCGAAGGACGCACTGATCAGCGCATCCAAAGCGTCTCGGTTACGGACGCGTTCTGTGTTGGACGCAAAACGAGGATCAGTAGATGCGCCGGTGCCTTCAAGAAACAGGTTAGAGAACTGCTGCCATTCGCGTTCGTTCTGAATGCTGATCACGATGTCGCGCTGATCGCCGGTGGTATAAGCACCGTATGGAGCAATTGAAGGGTGGCGCAGACCCTGGCGTGTAGGAGCACCATTGCCATAGATCTCGTGCAAGTAAGGAATGGTCATCCAGTCCGCGGCACCATCGAACAACGAGACGGAGATGCCAGTGCCCTGCCCGGTTCTTTCACGTAACTGCAGCGCAGAAAGCACACCAATCGCAGCATTCAACCCTGCCCCGATATCGCATATCGACACGCCGATCCGGCCATAGCCTTCAGGTGAGCCACTGATGCCGGCCAGACCGCTTTCGCATTGGACCAACAGGTCATACGCTTTCAAACCACTGGCGGGCCCCTCAGTACCGTAACCACTGATATCGCAGGTGATCAATTGTGGATTCAGTTCGCGCAGTTCCGAGCTGTCAAACCCGGCGCGAGCAAGGGCACCGGGCGCCAGGTTTTGAACAAAGACATCGGCGCTGGCAATGATCCGTTTGAGCAGCGACGCGTCGGCGGCATTTTTGAAATCCAGTACCAGCGACTCCTTGCCTCGGTTGGTCCACAAAAAATACGAAGAGTGACCTTTGGCGGCATCGTCATAGCCCCGGGCAAAGTCCCCTTCTGCGCGCTCGACCTTGATGACCCTTGCACCCATCTCCGCCAAACGAGAGGTACACAACGGCGCGGCCAACGCCTGTTCGATGGAAACGACGGTAATGCCTTTTAAAGGTTTTGTAGTGGACATCAGGTTCTCCCATAGACAGTTTGCGTGCACAAGTATGTGCAAACCACGGTCAGGGGAGCAGCGAGCTTTTACGAAGACTGAGTTTGTAAAATACAAACACTGCAGGGCTTACAAGAGGTTAAATTAGAAAAAATTCTCATGATTTCGCCGGAGACTAACGCAATGTTGTACGACTTGATCGACCTTAAGGTCTTCTTGGCCGTCGCCGAGGAAAGCAATCTGTCGCGCGGCGCCGAGCGCTGTAATCTGGCCCCCTCCTCAGTCAGTTTGCGCATAAAAGGGCTTGAAGCCAGCCTCGGGACACCCTTGCTGCTGCGCCAGGCCAGGGGTGTGGGTTTGACCCCGGCGGGTCATGTGCTGGTCGAACATGCAAGACGCTGCATGGCTCAGTTGGAGCAGATGACGACTGACTTGCAACCGTTCGCCAATGGCTTGATCGGCCATGTGACCTTTTTTGCCAACAACAATGCCATCAGCTCATATTTGCCGGATGACCTGGCGCGCTTTTTCTCCAAGTACCCCAATGTCCGCATCACCCTCGAGGAACGATTGAGCCATGACATTATTTCAGCCGTGTCCGCAGGCCGTGCCGACATCGGAGTCGTAGCGCTGGAGTCTGACCACCCAGACCTGGAGTTTCTGCCCTACAGGCAAGACCAGTTAGTCCTGTTGGCGCCGTTAAACGGCCGATTCGACAACCAGCATTCGGTTAGTTTTTCCGAATGCCTGGGGCTCCCATTTATCAGCCTTCAATCCGGCGCCGCACTGCATACCTTTTTGATGAATCACGCCAGCGCCCTTGGCGGGCGCTTGGATGTGCGCGTCCAGGTCTCCGGATTTCGGGCGATTGCCCGTCTGGTCTCATCGGGAGCGGGTATCGGCATCGCTCCACGCTCAGCGTTAGAGCCAGCAGACCTGGATCGCCTTCAGGTTATCGATCTTGTAGAGGGATGGGCCAAGCGTGATTTGCGAGTGTGCGTACAACGCAGCCCGCGTGAAAAGAATGTGTTGCGAGATCACCTGATAGAGATTCTTTGTCAGCCAGGAAATACTCGATAGTGCATGAGATCAGGTTTGCCGGTCCTTATACTTCAGCAGATTGGCCTGCGCGGGCCAGCACTCGGCGGGCTTGGCGAGCGACGGCCTCATCGACCATGACCCCGTTCACTTGCCCCACGCCCCGACAATTTTCGATCAGAATGGCCCGCGCTGCGGCGATCTCATCGACGGTCGGTGTGAACGCCTGATTGATGGCAGCAATCTGATTTGGGTGGATCGCCGCTTTACCGGCAAACCCCATGTCGGCAGCCTGGAGCGCTGCCCGCTCAAGCCCGGCCAAGTCGCGAATATCGAAAAAAGGAGAATCGATAGCAGCGATAGCCGCTGTCGCGCACGCGCTCACAAGCGATACACGTGCGAAGGTGAGATTCGCTGCAAAGGGTCCACAGCCTAAATCCGCCGCCAGATCCGCAGCCCCGAACATGAGGGCGGCGAGTCGGGGCGTCGCATGAGCGATGTCTGCCACCACCTTGAGCCCTACTGCGCTTTCGATCAATCCGATCAAACGAGTGCTCAGACCTTTTTCGCTGAGCAGACGGTCCACTATCTGCAAATGTGCAACGGATTCGGTTTTTGGAAGTAGCAGAAATTCAGGCTGAACCGGACTTTCCAGCAGTTCAAGCACGTCACAAAGCCCCGCAGACGTATCCAGTCCGTTGATACGAATAATGCAAGGGAACCGCGCTTCCTTGGCAGCATTGAGTGTGGCGAAAGCAGTAGCACGAGCACTTTTTTTGTCTTTAGGCGCTATCGCGTCTTCCAGATCAATGATCAAAAAATCGGCATCCACCTCCTCGGCTTTGGCGAAACGTTCAGGGTGTGTTGCCGGCGTGAAAAGAGCACTGCGCATACGTACGGACATTTTCTACTCCAGAGGGGGTGACGGTGCCGCAAGGCGTGCTGTGATCCTTGCCGGCGCGTGAACCACCATAGCTAGACAAATGCCAATGGACTATTGTATGGAACTGTCGATCTTCATATGTTTTACAAATACCTATGGAGCTATTAGCTATGGAGTTACGTCACATCCGCTACTTTCTAGCCGTCGCTCAAGAGCAGAATTTCACCCGTGCGGCTCAGAACATCGGCATCGGTCAACCTCCATTGAGCTTGCAGATCCGCGACCTGGAGCGTGAAGTGGGCACCCGGTTATTTCACCGAATTCCGCAAGGCGCAGAATTGACTGCGGCAGGGCAGGCGTTTCATGACCTGGTTCGAAACATACCGGCTCAGGTAGAACGAGCAACGCACGCGGCTCAACGAGCCGCTCGGGGCGAGTTAGGGGCGCTGCGCATAGGTTTCACTGCCTCCGCAAGTTTCAATCCGGTCGTGGCTGCGGCGATTCGTAATTTTCGACGGGCCTACCCGGATGTTGATTTGACCCTGGAGGAAAGCAATACCATTCGATTGATGGCAGGCATTAACGAAGGTGACCTGGACGCGGTTTTTATACGCCCTGGAGTAGCTGAAGCTGATCATTTGACGATGCGAACTCTATCGGAGGAACCATTGCTCGCGGTTCTACCGAAATGTCATGTGGCTGCACGCCAGAAAAAATTGAACCTGAAAGATCTCAGTAAGGACCCGTTTATTCTCTATCCCAGGGAAGTAGGACCCACCTTGTTCGACACCGTTATCGCTGCTTGCCGCGATGCTGGTTTTGACCCGATTCTGGGACAAAGCGCTCCACAACTTGCCTCTGTCGTGCATTTGGTAGCGGCAGAATTAGGGGTTTCGCTTGTACCGGCGTCGATGCAGCAAGTGCATGCCACAGGGGTGGTTTTCAAAGCGATCAATGATGTCTCCCCCATCGCCCGGCTTACACTCGCCTGGCGTCGCAGTGACAACTCGATTTTCCTGCAGAACTTTATAAATTGTGCAGTCAGTTAACTACACACTCTTCGCCGGTACGGAAGCCGACTGCTTTCGAAAGCGGCCATTGTGAAGAGCTAAAAAATTGTCGTGAAGTGATTAGTTTTTTCACACCCACCGAATGAGCAAAAATACCAACAGCACATTCAATACGGCCAACGAACTCAAGCCCGCGAGCACTCCGCCAGCGCCCCAGGTCTGCAATAGGTAGCCGCCAGCGAGGGGAGTCAAGGCTTGTCCAATGAGCGAAGGCCGAGCCATGCGCCCCATCAGCAAAACATAATGGGTGGGCGACATAAGGGCCAGCGGCAGCAGTCCTCGAACGATCGCCCGCAAACCATTACCCGCGCCGTAGATCACCAGTCCCACTGCGGTCATTGCCGGCGCCATGGTCACCAGCAACAGACCAACTGCCACGAATACCACGCAGATCAATGTCGTCCAGATTGGATGTCTCTTTCGCGAAAACACTTGTAGAACACGTGAACCTACCTGACTTGGACCCAGCAAGGCGCTCAGTCCGATGGCGGCTGCGAGCGAATAGCCCTGCCCCTGCAACAATGAAATCAGCTGGACAGACATCGCCGTCATGATCACTGCACCCAACGCAAAAATCAGTGTGAGCAGCAGGTAGATCCGCCGGTCGATCGAGAGGCGTTCATCACTCATGGCACGACTTTTTGCGAGTGGCCCCGCGCCCCGCGCCAGCACCCAGAGATAAAGCGGTGCTACGGCAATGACCAATAACACCCCGTATGCCAAGCACGTCGTGCGCCAGCCAACGTGCTCGATGACCAACGCAACCGCTGGCCATGACAGCGTTGTCGCAAACCCTGAAATAAGCGTGATCCCGGTAATCGCACTGCCCGCCCGCTCCCCGTACAGAGAACCTAAAGCGGCGAACAACGCTTCATACAGCCCCAGCGCCATACCGACGCCAATCACTGCCCAAGACAAAAGAAACATCGGCAACGAGGTCGAGCTCGCCATCAGAAACAACCCGATGGCGACGCCCAGGCCGCTACTGGCAAGGATGGGGCGGCCGCCGTAGCGGGCGATAAGCCGGCTGGTCAATGGCGCCAGCATTGCAGAAACCAGAATGCTCAGAGACAGCGCGCCATACACCCATTGGCTGGCCCAGCCGGTCTCTTTCATGATTGGCTCAGCCATGACGGCCATCAGGAAGAACGAACCTCCCCAGACCAGAACTTGCAGCATCCCCAATATAAAAATGCCGAATACGCCAGGCAGTCGCGTTTGATGGTTCAAGACAGTGTCATCAGTGGTGAGAAAAAAGCAGAAGTCGTGAGCAGCTGCGCAACAACGGGTAGGGGCTAACAGATTGGCCGATGGCTCAAAGCATGTGCCCGGCCCAGATTTTGCGATTGACCAGATCGGCTGCAATTTCGATAAAGGCATCCCCGACAAATTTCGCGGCCGGGCTGACGCGCCTGTCCGCGGGAAAGACCAGGACCAATTTACGCATGGGAGCGGGGTCGACCAACGGTGCCGCACTGAGCACGCCCGCTTCGATTTGCGCGTAAATCGAGGCCAACGGCAAAGCGGTCAAACCGAAGCCATTGCGGACCAGGTCGATCATCGCGCCGAAGGAATCGGCTTCAACGCTGGTCTTGAGCTTGATCCCGACTTCACGCGCACAATTATCCAAAATCACCCGAAGGCCATGTCGGGCGCTGGGCAATACCAACTGTTGCTCGGCCAGCGACGCGAACGACACCGGCGTATCAAGACGCAGGTTGGCGCTGGCAGGGCCGACCAACAGCAGGTTTTCCATCATCACCGGCACGATACGCAGCGTGTGCAGGGGTTGCGGATCGTAGGAAATCGCCAGTTCCAACTCGCCACGCTGAACCCAATCCAGCAGGTAGCCGCTGAAGGCCGAGGAAAACCTGATGCCGAGATTCGGATGCGCCTCTTTGATCTTGCGCACCAGAGGGACGGTGACGATTTCCGCGACCGTCGGCGTTGTCCCGATGACCACCGTTCCCCGAAAAGAGGTTTTTCCGCCCACCACCGAGCTTCGGATGGACTCCATCTCTTCCATGATTCGGGTGGCATGGGCCAGCACTTCGCGGCCGGCCTCGGTAATTTCCATGCCTCGCCCATGTCGGTCGAACAGGTAGGTGCCGAGTTCCTTTTCCAGCAACCGGATTTGCCGGCTCAGGGCCGGCTGCGCGATGTGAAGACGATCCGAGGCCTTGCTGAGACTGCCCAGCTCGGCCACATGAATCAGGGTCTTGAGTTGAACGACATCCATTACCAGGCCAGTCAGCATCGGGCTCGGCGCGATATGCGTCGAAAGTGTTGTGAGTGTAATCGCATTTGCGCACCTTGGAATGCCTCGCCAACCGTGTGTCGCGGGGCCTCAGGACTGGCGAGTCGGCTGTATCCCCCAGCGCGCCGGGGCTGCATGCCAAGCTATAGAATTCAGGTATATCAGTTAGGCCTGCCTGACGGCTTATTAGCCTCCTGACTCTGCGGTAGCGTGCAATCAACGTCGGCGCCAAAGAGCGCTCGACTCACTACAAGAATAAGATTCGAGGGCTCGCGCCATGATGTTCAATGCTTCGTCTTACCTGACCTGTCCGATTTTCCCGGGCCACGTACAGCTCGCCATGCTCGTGCATCCTCCCTCCCCGTTCTCTTCAGTAAACCCGGCCACGAACGAGTTCACGCCGCTTCGTTAAACCCGACAACCCATCGAGCCAGTCACGTCGGACACGCATCAGCGTGCTCCTCGTATCGCCTCGCCTTGAAGAAAGGGTGAACAGCATGTCCGCATCAATCACAGACGCCAAAGACCACGCTGCCGCAGCCGCTCCGATGAGAGCGCCGAACCGCGTCAAAGCCATCATGGGTGCCTGCTCGGGCAATCTGGTGGAGTGGTACGACTTTTTCATTTACGCCTACACCGCCATCTACTTTGCCGCTTCGTTTTTCCCCAAGGGGGACACCACCAGCCAGTTATTGTCGACTGCGGGTGTCTTCGCCGTCGGCTTTTTCATGCGCCCGCTCGGAGGCTGGATCTTCGGCTGGATTGCCGACACCCGTGGCCGCAAGGTGTCGATGATTATCTCGGTGTTCATGATGTGCGCCGGCTCGCTGCTGATCGCCGTCATGCCCACCTACGCAACCATAGGGGTCGCGGCACCAATCCTGCTGGTGGTGGCCAGGTTGATTCAGGGCCTGTCCGTCGGCGCGGAGTACGGCACCGGCGCCACCTACATCAGTGAAATCGCAACACCGGGCCGTCGCTGTTTCTACGGTTCCTTCCAGTACTTCACCATCATTGCCGGTCAGCTGCTGGCCTTGATGACCGTGGTCATTCTCCAGCAAACCCTGACCGGCGAAGAGTTGCGCGAATGGGGCTGGAGGATTCCGTTCTTCATCGGCGCCGTGAGCTCGATCGTGGTGGTGTATCTGCGGCGGGCCATGCATGAAACCGCGACCAAAAAAGACATGAACCGCAAAGATGCCGGCTCTCTGCGCGGCATGTTCAAACACAAACGGGCGGTCGCCCTGGTAGTGGCGTTCACCATCGGCGGATCGCTGTACTTCTACACCTTCACCACCTACATGCAGAAATTCCTGGTGATCTCCGCAGGCTTCAGCCCGGAAACGGTGAGCTTCATCATGACCGCCGCCCTGGTCGGCTTCATGCTCTGCCAACCGCTCTTTGGCCTGCTCGCTGACCGTATCGGGATCAAGGCGCACATGCTGATGTTTTCTGGGTTGGCAATGTTGCTGGTGATCCCCTTGCTCTATTCATTGCAGTCGGTCAGCAGCCCGTTTACGGCGTTTCTGCTGGTGTTTGGCGGGCTGGCCATTGCATCGCTCTACACCCCGATCGCCGGGATCGTCAAAGCCGAACTGTTCCCGCCGGCCGTACGCGCTTTGGGTGTGGGCTTTCCGTATGCCGTCGGCAATGCGGCATTCGGCGGCACTGCCGAGTACGTCGCCTTGTCGCTGCGATCCCAGGGGATCGAGGAGTATTTTTTCTTCTATGTCGCCGCGGTAGTCACCATCACCTTCATCGCCGCCATGTTGATGCCGAATCTGTCCCGCTACGGGTACATCAGCGGTTCCGGTGAGATCGAAGAGCGCACCGGGCTCAAGGGTTACTCAAAACCGAGCGCTGCCGGGGTCTGACCAAGAAATTTGAGCGCCAAAAGTCCTGTGGGAGCGCGCGGTGCCGCGATCCCACAGGTTCTGCGCCCTGTTTTGTTATTGCGCAGTGCTCGCCTGGAAATCGGCGATCTGTTGCCACATCGCGATCGGATTGGAATACATCGGGAAATGCCCACACTCGGGAATGGGCGCCAGCCGCACACCTTCTGCCTGGATGTGTGGCAAGTAGGACAATGACGCGTTCCGTTCGCCGTACATGAACATTCGCGGGCACTTCAACCCGAGGAACTTGCTCATCAGGTCGGCGTTATCGGAGAGGTCGACCATCGACTGAAAAATCCCTCGCACCGCACCGCCACGCACCTTGTGCCGCAAGCTCGCGGAATAGAGTGCGCTGGCATACGCCGGGGCGTGCCGGGCACGTTCGATGAAGGCGGCGAAAAACGCCTCGGGATCGTCGCTCGGATAATCGACTATCTGCCGGCTGAGGAAGCAGTCTTCCGGGGCGATATTGCCCTCGATATCGACGAAGCTGAGCACCCTATCCGGGAACTGATGGGCCAGCATCAGCGCGGTCAGCCCGCCCATTGAGTGGCCGACCAGATGGAAGCGCTCGATACCGAAATGCGCCAGCACTTGCAGCGCCGTCTGCAGCAGAAAGGGAATGGAAATCCTGGAAAGGTCACTGCACTGGCTTTCACCGCAACCCGGTGCGTCGTAAGCAACGAAAGGGTGACCGGCAAACGCGGGCTGCCGCACGATGTCGGCATAGTCCTCTTTGGTCGAACCAAACCCATGCAGGAACACAATCGGCGCCAGCACGCCGTCGCGATGGATGGCGGCCATGTTCAGCTGGACACCCTCCACCGTCAGAGGGAGTTGCACGTGAGTGAACGTTTCTGGTGAGGGCACGATGTTGGACTCCTTGAGCGGAAAGGTTGCGCCGAGCCTGGGTTGCCGGCAGCCTGGCTCGCAATTTCAAGGCAATCGGGTGTTCTGTAAATTCCTGATTGAGGAAGGCTTTCATAGGTCAATCCTATGAATCAGTGTTCACACACAATCCCTGGGCCAACTCACGCCTTGGCCCGGAACCGGGCAACGACGTCCTCCACCACCGGATTGGGCCGATCGGCATTCCAGGCCACTGCGGTGGTCACGACATTGAGCTTCTGGCTCAGCGCCCGAAACACAACGTTGTCCGGCGCCAGTTTTTTCAGTGACGCCGGCACCAGTGCGATGCCTTGGCCATAGCTGACAAAAGCAATTTGCGAAGCGACGGAACGCACTTCATGCAGCACCCGAGGGGAAAACCCGCTGGCCCGGCAGGTCGCGATCAGATTGTCGAAGTACACCGGGCTGACCTTGCGGGAAAACATTACCAACGGCTCATTGGACAGACTGGACAGACTGATGCGTGTGCGCGAAGCCAAGGGGTGATCACTGGGCAGCGCCACCACCAGGCGATCCTCCAGCAGCGGCAGTGAATTGATCGAAGCGCCAAGATCACCGTCCAGCCGGGCGAAGGCCAAATCAATATCACCGGCCTCCAGCGCCGGGACGGCTTCGACGCTGTCGATTTCGCGCACGGACACGGTGAGGTGCGGGTAATCGTTCTTCAACTGCTCGATCAGCCCCGGCAACACATCGAACATCGCCGTGGAAATCGCACCAATGGTCAACATCCCCGACTGCCCCGCCACCGCCTCCTCCACGGCGAGTTCCAGACGCTCCAGTTGGTCGGCGAACTTGCGCACCGCCGGCAGGATCGCGGCGCCAACAGGGGTCAGTTTCGCCCCGCGTCGCGAACGGTCGAACAGCTTGACCTTGAGCGCCTGCTCCAACACCTGTATCTGCTCGCTCAGCGGTGGCTGGGACATGCCCAGGCGTTTGGCCGCGCGGCCGAAATTCTGTTCTTCGGCCACCGCGAGGAACAACCAGAGATGACGAATCAGACGAAAATTGATCATGGCTAATCCATAGGTTTAACGTATCTAACGTATCTGTGATTAGTAATATACCTATCAAATTGTCTCACTGACACTGAGCGCCTCCGTCACCACAGGGGCTTTCCCATGATCAATAAAAGTTTGCTGGATCGCTTGGCGGCGCTGGATACCAATACGGTTTCCGATGCGCTCGACTTCCTCGGCCTGCCGGGTGCCACCGTTGGGCTGCGCCCGTTGTGGAACTGCCCAAGGATCGTCGGCCGCGCCAGCACGGTGCTGCTGGCGCCAAAATCCGACAGTGCGCCCACAGTGCACCTGATTACCCCGGTGGTTGAACAGATCGACAGC
Source organism: Pseudomonas sp. URMO17WK12:I6 (assembly GCF_003253625.1). Lineage (NCBI taxonomy): Bacteria > Pseudomonadati > Pseudomonadota > Gammaproteobacteria > Pseudomonadales > Pseudomonadaceae > Pseudomonas > Pseudomonas sp. URMO17WK12:I6. The sequence goes on along the minus strand of NZ_QKYZ01000004.1, from coordinate 9,372 downwards.
GACGATCGCGTGCTGGTGATCGCCGGTGGTATCGAAGGCATCTCCTGCTGGGGTGACATCCTCGCCAACGCAGCGGCCGGCAAGAAAGTGCGCGGCACGGTGATCGACGGTTTCAGTCGTGACATCGACGGTAGCGAAGCCATCGGTTACCCGGTTTACGGCCGTGGCGTGACCATGATCAGCGCGCGCAATCGGGTGGTGCAGATCGATGCTGGCGTGACGATCAACGTCGCCGGCGTCGATGTCAGCGAGAACGACTATGTCATCGCCGATACCTGCGGCACCGTGTTCGTGCCCTCAACCCATATCGAGAAAGTGGTCGACCTTGGCGAGCGTATCGCCCGCCGCCAGGACGGTATGGTCGAGGCGGTCCGCAGCGGTCGCTCGGTAGCCGAAGTGATGCATGACACCCAATTCGAAGCGATCCACGTGGAGCACGCCTGATGAACATCGAAGACAAAGAACTGGTCGCCTTGTTTGAAGGTCTGGACACTCCGGGTGTCTCCGATGCCTTGGACAAACTTGGCCTGCCCGGCCAATGCCTCGGTGTGGCGCCACTGGACAACTACAGCAAGGTCATCGTCGGTCCGGCGTTCACCGTGCAATACGTCTCGGCTAGCGTACCGCCTGGCACCGTGGGCGATTTCATCGACGACGTGGCGCCCGGCGACGTGGTGGTCATCGACAACGGCGGCCGCACCGACTGCACCGTCTGGGGCGACATCATGACCCTGTACGCCGGCACCCGGCAGATCGCCGCCACGGTCATCGACGGCGTATGCCGTGACGTGAACAAGGCGCTGGGCGATGGCTATCCGATCTTCAGCAAGGGCCGCTTCATGCGTACCGGCAAAGACCGGGTGCAGGTGCAGTCGGTCAACCAGCCAGTGTCGATCGGCACCGCACGGGTCTGCCCCCGAGACATCGTGGTCGCCGACGCCAACGGCGTGGTGATCGTGCCCCGCGCCCGTGCGGCGGAAGTGGCGGCGTGTGCCCGTCAGATCGAATCGGTCGAAGCCGACATTCGCGCCCTGATCGCTCAGGGCAAAACCCTTAAAGAAGCCCGGGCCGCCCTGGGTTACCACAGCCTGCAGAGGAAAGCCTGATGAGCACACTCCCCTTCCCCGCGGATTTTCACGCCCGGGCAAAAGTGTTGGGCAGTTCGACGCTGTATGAGGCGTCCCATCTGCCCTGCGCGGTCGACAGCGACATCCGCCCGATCTGGGACGGCGCCTTCATCGCCGCGCCCGCCTACCCGCTGGAATGTTCGCCGGGCGACAACCTGGCCCTGCACCTGGCGATGGAGCGAGTGCCCCGTGGCAGCGTACTGATCGTGGGCACGGGTGGTTTCATCGCCGGTTACTGGGGCGAAGTGCTCACCGTGGCGGCCGAAGCGGCTGGCGTGGTAGGTCTGGTGATCGATGGCGGCGTACGCGATATCGCGGCCCTGAAGAAACGCCAGTTCCCGGTATTTGCCCGTGGCATCTCGGTCAAAGGCACGGTCAAGGCCAGCGCCCCGTCGGTGGGGCAACCGTTCAATTTCAACGGTGCCTTGGTGGCTCAGGGTGATCTGGTGGTGGCCGACGATGACGGCGTCATCATCATCCCCAAGGCGGATGCGGCGCGTACCCTGGCCGAAGGCGAGGTGCGCGCGAACAAGGAAACGCAGATGATGCAGGCGCTGACCGAAGGCCGCTCGACCCTGGAATTGATGAACCTGACCGAGTGGAGAACCCGCGCATGAGCCTTGATATCCAACGACTGAACCAGCGCCTGGCCAGCGCGCAACCTTCCGCGACCTACCGGATCATGGACCGGGTGGCGGAACGCCGGGCACAAGGCGCGAAGATCATTTCGCTGTGCGCCGGCGAGCCCGACTTCGATACCCCCAGGCATGTGCGCGAAGCGGCCATTAATGCCATTGAACACGGCCATACCCGCTACACCCAGGTCGCCGGGGTCCGTTCACTGCGAGAAGCAGTGGCCGCCAAATTCCGCCGCGAGAATGGCCTGGACGTCACCTGGCAAGACACCCTCGTCTGCAACGGTGGCAAACAGGTGATCTACAACGCCCTGGCTGCAACACTCAACGAGGGCGACCAGGTTATCGTGCCGGCGCCGTACTGGGTCAGCTACCCGGAGATGGTGCAACTGTGCGGCGGTGAAGCGCGGATCGTCACCTGCGACGCCGACACCGGTTTCAAGCTGACGCCCCCGGCACTGGCCGCCGCGATCACCCCGCAGACCCGCTGGTTGATCCTCAATTCACCGTCCAATCCCACCGGCGCGGTGTACAGCGAAGCTGAGCTTCGCGCACTGGCGGCGGTGTTGCTGGATCATCCCCACGTACTGATCCTGGCCGATGACATCTATGAGCACCTGATCTTCGACGATCAAACGTTCCATACCCTGGCCCAGGTTGAACCACGGCTGGCAGCACGAACCCTGACCATGAACGGTGTCTCCAAGGCCTACGCCATGACCGGCTGGCGCATCGGTTTTGCCACCGGGCCGCGCTGGTTGCTGGAGGCCATGGAAAAACTGCAAGGCCAGCAAACCTCTGGTGCGAGTTCTGTCTCGCAACAAGCCGCACTCGCCGCGCTGGAAGGGCCGAAAGATTTCATTCGCGAAAGCCGTGCAGTGTTCCAGAGTCGTCGCGATTTGATGGTGGCGCTGCTGAACGATACGCCAGGTCTTGAATGCATCAGCCCAGCAGGAGCGTTTTACGCGTTCGCCTCCTGTGCCGGCTTGATCGGCCGTACCTCACCGGGTGGCCGAGTGCTGCACAGCGATGAAGATGTCGCACATGCCTTGCTCGACGAAGCGGATGTGGCGGTGGTGCATGGCAGCGCCTTTGGCCTCGGCCCTTACATTCGCATTGCCTATGCCCTGGATGACGCTTCACTGCGCCAGGCTTGCGAGGCGATACGCGCGTTCTGTACTGCTCTGCGTTAAGTCGAATATGGAACAAGCAAAACCCGAATAAACGACAAAGGGCGAGCACCCACCTCTGTGAATGCTCACCCTTTGATCTTGAAGGTGCACCGATAACAGGTCAGACCGTCAGCGGTTTTTCTCCTGTATCACCCTGAACATCCAGCGCAGTTGCATGACGCTCGGCCTCATCCTCACTCACCAACTCGCCCTCCCATTTGGCCACCACCGCGGTTGCGATGGAATTGCCCACCGCGTTGGTCGCCGAGCGGCCCATGTCGAGGAAGGTGTCGATCCCCAGAATCAGCAGCAAACCGGCTTCGGGAATATCGAACTGAGTCAGGGTCGCTGCAATAACCACTAGCGAAGCACGCGGCACGCCGGCCATGCCTTTGGAGGTCAACATCAGCGTCAACAGCATGGTGATCTGCGTACCGATAGACATCTCGATGCCATATGCCTGAGCGATGAACAGCACGGCAAAGGTGCAGTACATCATCGAGCCGTCCAGATTGAAGGAATAGCCCATGGGCATGACGAAACTGGAGATTCTGCGTTTGACCCCAAAACGATCCAGCGCGTGAAGAATCTTCGGGTAAGCCGACTCGGAACTGGCAGTGGCAAAAGACAGAAGGAAAGCTTCTCTGATCAACACCACCAGTTTGAACACACGCCGTCCGAGGAACATCCAGCCGGCAAACACCAACATGGCCCAGAGCACGATCAGCCCGAGATAGAAGTCGCGCATGAACACGGCGAACTTGACCAGAATGGACAGGCCGTTGATGGCAACGGTCGCTGCCATGGCCGCCATCACCGCCAGTGGTGCAAGCTTCATCACATAACCGGTGACCTTCAACATTGCGTGGGACAGGTCTTCGATGACATTCACCAGGCCGGCGGCTTTCTTGCCCAAGGAGGCCAACGCAACGCCGAAAAATATCGAGAACACCACGATTTGCAGAATTTCGTTGGTGGCCATGGCCTCTGCGAAGGATTTGGGCACCAGATGGGTCATGAAATCCTTGAGGGTGAATACCGACGTTTGCAAGTTGGTCGTACTGGTCACGTCTGGCAGCGGCAATCCCAGGTTGTGCCCGGGCTGCAACATGTTCGCCATGACCAACCCCACCGACAGCGAGATCAATGAGGCTGTCACGAACCAGCCCAGTGCCTTGCCGAATACCCGGCCGATAGCGCTTGCATCCCCCATATGAGCGATGCCCACCACCAGGGTCGAGAACACCAGAGGAGCGATGAGCATTTTGATCAGGCGTAGAAAAATGTCAGAGATGATCGAGATGTAACCGGCGATCCTGGTCGCCATCGCTTTGTCCGGGAAGTTCAGGAAAATCATGTAACCGATAAGAACCCCCAATAGCATGGCGATCAGAATGCCTGCCGCAGCCGGTAGCCTGTTTTTCATTAGGTGTAACCCCTTCTTATTGTTGTTGCGTCGGTTACGCGCTGTAACCCCGTAGCCGGAAAACTACCCTAGCCCCACCTCCTCAATAAGAGCGGATCACGCTCTAGCTGATATGCCCAAATGCTATGACCCGGCGCCCAGGCTCGGCACCTTTGCGCAAGACTGCTGCTCGGTTTTGCTCTTCCCATAATGTGTGGTTATCGCCGTTCCCTGCTGCGCCACGCACTCACCTCCAAGCTATACAAAACAGGCATATCTCAAAGACAAAAACGGTAGTCGTCGGCAGCAATCAGCACTCCCAGAATGTGTGAAAACACAAAAGCAGCACTGCTTGGGAGACTGGCATGTCAACAGAAGCTGAACAAACCGTGGGACAGGATTGGCAGGAGGACGTGTTCCGCGTGCTCAAGGCCCACGACGTCAAACATGTGGTCTTCGTACCGGATGCAGGCCACTCGGCGGCCATCCGCATGTCGTATGCCGACCCGGACATCAAGGCCGTCGTCCTCACCACCGAAGAAGAAGGTATCGGCTACCTCGCCGGCGCCTGGCTGGGCGGTGAACGCGGTGCCCTGTTGATGCAGTCCAGCGGTGTCGGTAACTGCATCAATACCCTCGCGCTCCAAGTCTGCGCCGGTTTCCCACTGTTGATGGTGGTGACCATGCGCGGTGACTGGGCCGAATTCAACGCGTGGCAGAACCCGATGGGCCAGGCCACCGAAGCCTCCCTGAACCTGATGAAAGTCATGACCTGGCGCGCGGACGTTCCCGAAGACGTCGCCCCGCTGCTGCACGGTGCCGCGACCATGGCCTTCAACGGTGATTCGTCCACTGCCCTGCTGCTCGGCCAGCGCCTGATTGGAGAAAAGAAATGGGTCAAGTAAGCGCCAACCACACCCTGTGCCGCCGCGAAGTGGTCAAGGCCTTGCTGGCCGACCGTAAAGACGTGCTGGTCGTGACCGGCCTGGGCTCGGCGTCCTATGACGTCATGGCCGCCGGTGACCACGACCTGAATTATTACCTCTGGGCTGCCATGGGCAGCGCCATCACGGTCGGCCTGGGCCTGGCGAATGCCCAGCCGGACAAGTCGGTGGTGGTGGTCACCGGCGACGGCGAGTTGCTCATGGGCTTCGGCGCACTGGCCACCGTCGCGCTGCAAAAACCCGCCAACCTGACCATCGCCGTGCTGGATAACGGTCACTTTGGCGAAACCGGCATGCAAGTCAGCCACGCCGGTTTCGGTATTTCCCTGGACCAGGTGGCGAAGACCTGCGGCTTCAGCTGGACCGACGAAATCCGTGACATGCAAGGCGTGCATGACCTGCGCGAGCGCTTCGCCACCCGCGACGGCGTCAAGCTCGCAACGATCAAGATCAAAGCGGAAAACCCGCCACGGGTGCTGCCACCGCGTGATGGTCACTACATCAAAAATCGCTTTCGTGCTGCGCTGGGTTTCAACCCGATCTGATTGCGCCCTACCCGGACCGAGTCACGCCGGGCTGATGCCAGGCGTGGCACGTTGAGGAGAATAATAATGACTGATCGCAACGCTGAAGAACTCAATGCCATCCGCGAGGGCGTACGCGCTCTTTGCGCAGAATTCGATGCCGCTTACTGGCGCAAAATCGACGAAGAAAAAGGCTTTCCGGAAACCTTCGTCAAGGCCCTGACCGATGCTGGTTGGTTGGCGGCGATGATCCCGGTTGAATACGGCGGCTCCGGCCTGGGGCTTGCCGAGGCCTCGGTGATCCTCGAAGAAGTGAACCGCTGCGGCGGCAATTCCGGGACCGTGCACGGGCAGATGTACAACATGTTCACCCTGCTGCGTCACGGCAGCGAGGCGCAGAAAAGTTACTACCTGCCGAAGCTGGCCAACGGTGAATTGCGCCTGCAATCGATGGGCGTGACCGAGCCCACCACCGGCACCGACACCACCAAGATCAAGACCACCGCCGTACGCAAAGGCGACAAGTACGTGATCAATGGGCAGAAGGTGTGGATCTCGCGGATCCAGCATTCCGACCTGATGATCCTGCTGGCGCGCACCACGCCGTTGGCCGACGTCAAGAAAAAGTCCGAAGGCATGTCGATCTTCCTCGTCGACCTGCGCGAGGCCATCGGCAATGGCATGACCGTGCAGCCCATCGCCAACATGGTCAACCACGAGACCAACGAGTTGTTCTTCGACAACCTGGAAATCCCCGCTGACAGCCTGATTGGCGAAGAAGGCAAAGGCTTCCGGTACATCCTCGACGGACTGAATGCCGAACGCACCCTGATCGCCGCCGAGTGCATCGGTGACGGTCGCTGGTTTATCGAAAAGGCCAGTGCCTATGCCCGCGACCGCGTGGTGTTCGGGCGCCCGATCGGGCAGAACCAGGGCGTGCAGTTCCCGATCGCCGAAGCCCACATCGAGATCGAAGCGGCCGACCTGATGCGCTGGCGTGCCTGCGAGGAATACGACAGCGGCCTCAACGCCGGGGCCAGCGCCAACATGGCCAAGTACCTGGCGGCCAAGGCGTCCTGGGAGGCCGCGAATGCTAGCCTGCAAACCCACGGCGGATTTGGCTTTGCCTGCGAATACGACGTCGAGCGCAAGTTCCGCGAAACCCGTCTGTATCAGGTCGCGCCCATCTCCACCAACCTGATCCTGTCGTACGTTGCCGAACACCTGCTCGAACTGCCGCGCTCTTTCTAATAACAAGAGAGATAAACATCATGAGCCAGCCCAAAGGCCTCCGCCCGCTCGATGGCATTACCGTCGTCAGCCTTGAGCATGCCATTGCAGCGCCCTTCTGCACCCGCCAACTGGCCGACCTCGGCGCCCGGGTGATCAAGGTCGAACGTCCAGGCACAGGTGATTTCGCCCGGGGCTACGACCAACGCGTCAACGGCCTGGCTTCGCACTTCGTCTGGACCAACCGTTCGAAAGAAAGCCTGACCCTCGACCTGAAGCAGGACTCGGCCACCGAGGTGCTGGACAGTTTGCTGGCCACCGCCGACGTGCTCGTGCAGAACCTGGCGCCCGGTGCCGCTGCGCGGATGGGATTGTCATTTGAGGCGTTGCACCAGCGCTTTCCACGCCTGATTGTCTGTGACATTTCAGGCTATGGCGTCGGTGGTCCCTATGAGAAGAAGAAAGCCTACGACTTGCTGATCCAGAGTGAAGGCGGCTTTCTATCGGTCACCGGCAGCCCGGGCGAGGACGAAATGGCCAAGGCCGGTTGCTCCATCGCCGACATCGCGGCCGGCATGTACGCCTACACCGGGATTCTGTCTGCCCTGCTGCTGCGCGAACGGACCGGCGAAGGCAGCCACCTCGATGTGTCGATGCTCGAAAGCCTGGTCGAGTGGATGAATTACCCGATGTACTACGCCTACGACGGTGCGCCTCCACCCCCTCGCGCCGGTGCAGCGCACGCCACCATTTACCCCTATGGCCCCTTCCCCATCGGTGACGGCACCACCGTGATGCTGGGTTTGCAGAACGAGCGTGAATGGCAGCTGTTTTGCGAGAAGGTGCTGCTTGCCCCCGAACTGGCAAAAGACCCGCGTTTCTCGGCCAACTTCAAACGCGTCGAGAACCGCAACGCCCTACGGGAACTGATCATCGAATCGTTCTCCACGCTCAATTTCGATGCGGTGATCGATCGCCTCGACCATGCGCAAATCGCCAACGCCCGGGTGAATGACATGCAAGGTGTCTGGGACCACCCGCAACTTCAGGCTCGTGACCGTTGGCGAGCCGTTGAAACCTCTGCCGGCCCCATTCCAAGCCTGATCCCGCCCGGCAGCAGCAGCGCATTCGAGCCGCGCATGGATGCCGTACCGGGCCTTGGTCAACACACCGAACAGTTGCTCAGGGAACTGGGGCTGGGCGCGGAGCGCATTGAAGAAATGCGCGCCGCCGGGGCCATCTGACTGCAACGATAAAAGATTTTCGAGAGAACACTGCCCAATGAAGATCCTCGTAGCTGTGAAACGCGTGGTCGATTACAACGTGAAAGTTCGTGTGAAAGCGGACCATTCCGGCGTCGACCTCGCTAACGTCAAGATGTCGATGAACCCGTTCTGCGAAATCGCCGTAGAAGAAGCTGTACGCCTGAAAGAGAGCGGTATTGCAACTGAAATCGTCGTCGTTTCCATCGGCCCGTCCACCGCTCAAGAGCAACTGCGCACCGCGCTGGCCCTGGGTGCCGACCACGCCATCCTCGTCGAATCCGCTGAAGACCTGACTTCCCTGGCCGTGGCCAAGCTGCTCAAGGCGGTGGTCGACAAGGAACAGCCTCAGCTGGTGATCCTCGGCAAACAAGCCATCGACAGCGACAACAACCAGACTGGCCAGATGCTCGCGGCATTGAGCGGCTACGGTCAGGGCACGTTCGCATCCAAAGTCGAAGTCAGCGGAGCCAGCGTTGCCGTGACCCGCGAAATCGACGGCGGCGCGCAGACCGTTTCCCTGAAATTGCCGGCCATCGTCACTACCGACCTGCGTTTGAACGAGCCGCGCTACGCGTCCCTGCCAAACATCATGAAAGCCAAGAAGAAGCCTCTCGAGAGGCTGACTCCGGACGCTTTGGGCGTTTCCACCGTCTCCACCAACACAACCTTGAAAGTCGAAGCGCCAGCTGCACGCAGCGCGGGGATCAAGGTCAAGTCGGTGGCTGAGCTGGTGGAGAAATTGAAGAACGAAGCGAAGGTGATCTAATCATGACTATCTTGGTAATCGCCGAACACGACAACAAAGTGCTGGCCCCGGCCACGCTGAACACCGTTGCTGCTGCCGCCAAGATCGGTGGCGACATCCACGTTCTGGTTGCAGGCCAGGGCGCTGGCGCCGTGGTTGAAGCCGCTGCGAAAATCGCTGGCGTGAGCAAAGTCCTGAACGCTGACAATGCTGCTTACGCGCATCAGCTGCCGGAAAACGTTGCTCCACTGGTAGCCGAGTTGGGCAAGGGCTACAGCCACATCCTGGCTGCCGCCACTTCCAACGGCAAAAACATCCTGCCGCG